>JALSGT010000145.1 GCA_026982555.1 Chromatiales bacterium | reverse complement strand
CACTCAATTATGCTCTCAATTCAAAAACGCAAGACATTGATAAAAAGTTTTTTTAGCATGCCTGATACGAAATACATCAATCAGGCTTTTGGTGGGTAGTGCCAATACTTATGCAACGATTAATAGTTACGTTGTAGGAAAGTTTATTTTTCCGGTAAAAAACGTTAAAACGGCATCCCCGGCGGCATGCGGCCTTTCAAACCGCGCATCATTTTCGCCATGCCGCCGCCCTTCATTTTCTTCATCATTTTCTGCATCTGCGTGAACTGCTTGAGCAGGCGGTTGACATCTTGCACTTGCACGCCGGAACCGGCGGCGATGCGGCGTTTACGTGAGCCTTTGATGATGGCGGGGAAGCGGCGCTCTTTCATGGTCATTGAGCTGATAATGGCTTCGAGCCGCGAGAACTGTTTTTCATCGACATTTTTGGCCGCACCGGCCATCTGGCCCATACCGGGCATTTTGTCCATGAGTGCAGCAATGCCACCCATATTCTGCATCTGCTGTAACTGATTACGAAAATCTTCCAGGTCAAACCCTTTGCCTTTGGCCACTTTTTTGGCGAGTTTTTCCGCTTCTTTATGGTCAACTTTATGCTGGGCTTCCTCGATAAGTGACATGACATCACCCATACCGAGAATACGCGAGGCCATGCGGTCCGGGTGAAAGGCTTCCAGCGCCGTGGTCTTTTCACCCACGCCGAGGAATTTGATGGGCTTGCCGGTAATCTGGCGGATAGACAGCGCGGCACCGCCACGGGCGTCACCGTCAGTCTTGGTGAGGATCACCCCGGTGAGCGGCAGGGCTTCGTTGAAGGCCTTGGCGGTGTTAGCGGCGTCCTGACCAGTCATGCTGTCCACCACAAACAAGGTTTCCACCGGATCAATGCCTGCATGCAACGCTTTTATTTCGGCCATCATTTCGTCATCGATAGCGAGGCGACCGGCGGTATCGATGATCAACACGTCCATCGCTTGTTTTCGCGCCTGATCCAGTGCGTTGCGGGCGATGTCCAGCGGCTTTTGCGACGGGTCACTGGGGAAGAATTCCGCGTCCACTTCAGCGGCAAGGGTCTTCAGCTGCTCGATGGCGGCGGGACGATAAACGTCGGCACTGGCCACCATCACGGATTTTTTCTTGCGCTCTTTAAGCCAGCGCGACAACTTGGCAACACTGGTGGTTTTACCTGAGCCCTGCAAACCGGCCATCAAAATCACCGCTGGCGGACGGGTGGTGAGATCCAGCTCCTCGTTAGCCTCGCCCATGACCTTGACCAGCTCGTCATTGACAATCTTGACCAGAGCCTGGCCTGGCGTAAGGCTTTGCATCACTCCTTCGCCCAAGGCGCGTTCTTTAACGTGATCAACGAATTCACGCACCACCGGCAACGCCACATCGGCTTCCAGCAGCGCCATGCGGACTTCACGCAGGGTGTCCTTGATATTGGATTCCGTCAGACGTGCCTGGCCACGCAGGGTTTTGAGGGTGCCACTAAGGCGTTCGCTTAAGCTGTCAAACATGATATTCCCCGTGAGAATAAAAATGGCCCGAAATTGATAACCGTTCCAGTCTTTCCGTTACTGGATTTTCAGAGGGGGGATTATAGCGTGAAAATCAATCCGGTTTGTGCTGGCGTAATTTTACGATCAGTAATGGCCTGGCGACACTCGCTCATGATCAGAGATTCGTGGCCGGGTTTATTATGGGTGATATACACTTCCGGCTGGTGTTTGAGTTTTTTCAGATCTGCGGCCAGCAGCTCGGCGGTATAGTGGCCGGAACGCTTACTGAGGTCGAGGTCGGCATTGGAGAAAGCCGCCTCCACCAACAACAGATCAAGATGATCGTGGCTGTTAAGCACATTCCAGAAATTATCGTTGGTGGTGGTATCACCGCTAAAGGCAAAGGCACCGCTTTCGCATGCCACGCGATAACCTGCACCGGGCACAATATGATTGACGGCAATCATCTCCAGCTCCCGGCCTTCCATCTCGATAACATCCCCCGGCGACAGAGCCTGGTAGCACATCACCGGCTCCTCTTCCGTGGGCAACTTGGAAAAGTCAGGCCAGATGGTCCAGTTAAAGACATGTGTTTGCAGAGCCTCCAGAGTAACCGGCTGCCCATGCACAATCAGTGGATCACGAATACTGGGGAAAATGCTGTCTACCAATAGCGGTAAAAATGCAAAATGATCAAGATGGGAATGAGTCAAAAACACATGACGAATCCTGCGCATTTCGTCCAGCGTCAATTCACCCACGCCGCTGCCAGCGTCAATGAGAATATCGTCATCGATGAGCAGCGAGGTGGTTTTGAGTTCATTTCCCACTCCGCCACTGCACCCCAGCACACGCAATTTCATAGGTCACCCGATGGCCCAGTGGCTCGTTAAAAAGAAGGGGGGATTATTTTTTTCCCTGAATTTACATGATGATAGCGCAATGTGCCAGCCCGTTTTATCCTGCCTCTGATTCTGACTCTGGTCGCTTGCCGTGTGGAATTCCTGCATTATGTGACTAAACCCGGTCATATTAGACCTATTGTGGTGCTTAACGGCAGCCTGATGCTAAAAATTTAGCCATATCCCTACCCAATGGCCTGTTACACATCACAAAATACTGAAAGATATTGACAAACCGCACTCTGAACCGACCTAATACGTGCCTTAAAGCAGCATGCTGCTCTCTGCCACAGAAACCGCAAAACACATGATCCAAATACTGACCGGCGTCATTGCTCTCGTACTTTATTCAGTCTCTGGCCTGTTATTGGCCCGACGTCTGTTTCAGGACCGGACCAAACCGGAAAAAACCAGCGGATTGAGTAAGTTACAGATTATCTGTATCGGGCTGGTGGCCGTGGTGTTTCACGCTATCACTCTCTATAACACACTGTTTGTGGCAGGCGGACTGAACCTCGGTTTTTTCAATGCCCTGTCGCTAATCACCTGGCTCATTGCCCTGCTGGTATTGCTCGCCGCTCTCTCCAACCCCGTTGAAAGCCTGGGTGTATTCCTGCTGCCACTGGCCAGTATCGCTATTTCGCTGGAAATAATCTTCCCCAGCACCTTTATGCTGCCTGGCGTACAGGCACTGGAACTCAAGCTGCACATCATCATGTCCGTACTCGCATACAGCCTGCTGAGTATTGCCGCCGTACAGTCGGTACTGCTGGCCGTTCAGGACAAACATCTACGCGACAAACGCCCCGGCGGGTTCATTCGCGCCTTGCCGCCCCTGCAAACCATGGAAACCCTGTTATTCCAGTTGATAGGACTGGGGCTGGCGGTGCTCACCTTGTCATTGGTCAGCGGTGGTGTGTACCTGGAAGACATGTTCGCCCAGCATCTGGCGCATAAAACCATTTTATCCATGACTGCCTGGGTGGTCTTTGCAGTGCTGCTATGGGGGCGCTGGAAATTTGGCTGGCGCGGGCGCATCGCCATTCGCTGGACTCTGAGTGGTTTTTTTGTTCTCCTACTGGCTTACATTGGCAGCAAATGGGTCGTGGAAATTATGTTAGGGCGTTAAACCCCGGCATGCTACTGCCGCTACTCCATGCACCATGCAAACTCACCCCGTCTCGGCCCTCTTGACAGAGCAGCTTCTTGACCCCACATACCTTTAATACATAAACAATAAGGCAAAACGCTTCTTGAACGACATTCCTATATCCGTCTTATTTGGCGTACTCGTTTTCCTCGTCATTCTTTCCGCCTTTTTTTCCGGATCAGAAACGGGGCTGGTCAGCCTGAACCGCTATCGTCTGCGACATCTGGTAAAAACCAAACATCGGGGTGCCGTTCGCGCGGCCAAATTACTGGAACGACCGGACCGGCTCATCGGGCTGATTTTACTGGGCAATAATTTTGTCAATATCCTCGCCTCCTCCATCGCCACCATACTGGCTCTGCGTCTGTATGGAGAAGCCGGCATTGCCATTGCCGCTGGCATGCTGACGCTGGTGATCCTGATTTTTTCCGAAGTTACTCCCAAAACGCTGGCGGTATTACACCCGGAGCGCTTTGCTTTTCCCGCCACGTTCGTCCTTTCTCCATTACTGAAAATACTTTACCCGCTGGTGTGGGTAGTCAACATCGCTGCCAATGGCCTATTGCGTCTGGGTGGCATCAGTACCGACAGAGCCACCAGCCAGGCCTTGAGCAGTGAAGAGTTGCGCATCGTCGTCACCGAGGCCGGTGCAATGATTCCACGCCGACATCAAATGATGCTGACCAATATCCTTGATCTTGAAAAAGTGACCGTGGATGACATCATGATCCCCCGTAACGAACTGGTGGGCATCGACATGAATGATGACTGGGATGATATCCTCAAACAGCTCACCAACAGTCAGCACACCCGTATGCCGGTATTTGACGCCGATATCAACAATGTTCTCGGTATGATCCATGTGCGTAGCACCCTACAACTGTTAACCCAAAAAGAAACCAGCAAAGAAGATTTAAAACGCTGGATTCGTCCTGCCTATTTTGTCCCCGAAGGCACACCGCTCAATAAACAACTGCTGCATTTTCAGCGAGAAAAGCACCGCACTGGCTTAGTGGTCGATGAGTACGGTGACGTACAGGGACTGGTGACACTGGAAGATATTCTTGAAGAAATCGTGGGTGAATTCACCACCGACCCCGCCACCCACATCAAAGAAGTCCACCGTCAGAAGGACGGCACTTTTCTGGTGGATGGCAGTGCATCCATTCGTGAACTCAACCGGGTTATGCAATGGGAGCTGCCGACAAACGGGCCCAAAACATTCAGCGGGCTTATTACGGAACACATGGAGAGCATCCCGGAACCCGGCACCAGCCTGATGCTGGCAGGGTATCCTGTGGAGATTGTGCAAACCAAAGGCAACATGGTGAAAACGGCACAAATTAATCCCAATTTTCGTCGCCCTGAAAGCGACAACCCGACAGATCAGCCTGCTGCGTAACTCATCTTGCATACGCCTGCTGAACGACTATCGACATCCTGCGGGAAAACATACCGTACACACTATTTTGGTTCGAGCGGCTGGCGGGGCATTTCCCACCAGCCGCTCAAATCACACTAGTTTTGTGACTGCGGGTCACCTTCAGAACCCAGCACACGCGTTGTTTGCACACCGCGCGGACTGCTGGACGCTTCAAATTGCACTGGCTGACCTTCTTTCAACGTTTTAAACCCCGCGCCATCAATCGTCGAGTAGTGTACAAAAACATCTTCACCACCATCCTCAGGCACGATAAATCCATAACCCTTCGCATTATTAAACCACTTCACTGTTCCTGTTTGCATGAGCTCAACCTCTATATTCCTTTACTAGGCAGACATACCGCTGGTCTGTCAAAAACACTACATTATTCGCAAGTTACGTTTTAAACGCGCACGTTTTTCAACCACTACGTTGCCACACAACAACTCAAAACGCACGACAACCCATTAGCCACAATACCAGCATTATCTACCAAACAAATAACCACGACAGTGCATAGCATCATAACAAACATACTCGCCCTGCAACTCTAGTCAATTGTCAATCCCATTGCAATGCTCTGAAATACCTGAACAAATTCGCAAAATATTTCATATCTGCGGGTTTTCACAGGGTACATCTGCATCAACTACTGGTAATAAATACCTATATGAGACAGGGAAAACCATGAATACAAAAAGGAAGGGTAGCACTAACCAACTGTTTTAAAAGAGAAATGTAAGAAAAATTCGCAAAAAAAAAGGGCAATCATGAGTTCTTCCGCCCTCCTTCAAAGCTTTGCATGCCTGCACGGAATACGGCTTTTTTAGAGGCACTCAAAAAAGTAAATATTCACAATTAATCAATGGCTTTTTTGTTTTGCCAAAATAATTTTCACCAGCACCAGAATAATCAGCGCCGAGTGCCATAACAAATCAAAAATATCCACACCCCGGATCAATTGACCATTAACTAACATACCCAGCTTTTCCCACAAATGTGGTTCCGGGCGAAATGGCAGTAAAGCGATAAACACTGCCACCAACACCAGCGGCCCCAAAGGGATTTTTTCCAGCCACTTCATTCACGCCCCCTACAACAAAAGTGTAACAACCCCTACAGCAGCTATAAAAGCAAGTCAAGAGACAGTGATGCCAATACATCAGGTATAATCCCCGGCTCTTTGCGTAATGGGCGAACTCAACAATGCTTGCGTATTCTGCTTTCTTTGAAATTTAACACTCTGAAATAAAACAAATATATGAAAACTGAACCTGGTGACAAAGCCCTTCGGGCACGCGTTAAACTGTTAGGTACATTGCTCGGCAACATCCTGCACGAACAGGAAGGCAGTGACGTGCTCACTGCCGTAGAGACCCTGCGCAAAGGCTATATCAACCTGCGTAAAAATGACACTCCGAGCAAACGCCGCCGCCTCACCCGGTTTATCGAAGGCCTGTCGTCCGAGAGTCTGGTGCATATCGTACGCGCCTTCAGTACCTATTTCAGCCTCATTAATCTTGCCGAAGAATCCTACCAGCACCATCAACGGCGCAAACAGGTACGCCAGGTCAATGGTAACAATACGCTCTGGACCGGCTCTTTTGATAGCACCCTGCGTGAACTGCATGACCAGGGCATCAATTCTGAACAACTGCAAACCCTGCTCGATCAACTGGCCTATATTCCGGTGATCACCGCACATCCCACTGAAGCCAAACGCCGCACCATTATGGATGCACAGCGCCGTATCTTTTTAACCAATGAAGCGCTCGGCGACACCCGACTGACTAAATCGGAAAAAGCAGCACTGATTGACAAACTCGAAAGCCAGATTCAAATTCTTTGGAAAACGGATGAAGTGCGCGCCATCCGCCCTCGCGTCAAAGACGAAATCAATTACGGACTCGCCTACTTCAACGAATGTTTGTTCGATGCAGTTCCCAACACCTACCGGAATTTTGAAAATGCCGCATTACGTGTTTGCGGTACAACAGCAGATGGAAAACCCAAAATTACCATTCCCAGTTTTTTACGCTTTGGCTCATGGATCGGCGGCGACCGTGACGGCAACCCCAACGTCAAACCCGAAACCACAATCATGGCAGTGCGCTTACAGTCGCAAACTATTTTACTGGAATACCTTACGCGTATTCCGGTACTCATCGAACTGTTGACTCATTCCAATAAACTTTGCACACCCACACGCGCAATGCGTGACAGCCTGGAACGTGATGAGCAATTCACTGAGCATGCTTTCGCTGACAAACCGGAGCGTTTTACTCACGAACCCTACCGGCGCAAACTGAGCATTATGCGTTACCGGCTTGAGCGTAACCTTGTTGCACTGAAAAACAAGCTTCAAGAGCGCACTGACCGCGACGACACATACACTATCGACCGCTACCCGTCCGAGAAAGAATTTCTGATCGACCTGAAAACCATTTATGACTCACTGGTCAGTCACGGCGACAAACGTATCGCCGATGGCAAACTTAAAGACCTGATTCGCCTCACTGAGACCTTTGGTTTTTATTGCCTGCGTCTGGATGTGCGCCAGGAGTCCACACGGCACAGCGAAGCCGTTGCCGAGCTTTTCAAACAAATCCACATTGACTATTTATCATTAGATGAAGATGCCCGTCTCACCGTACTGGAAAAAGTCATCAAAGATCCTGCCGGCATCGACTCACACGACACCAGCATCAGCACACCCACACAGGAAACGCTGGATGTGTTCCGTGCAATGGTGCAAATGCGCACCGAAATCAGCAAAAAAGCCTTTGGCAGTTATGTCATTTCCATGACCCATGAAGCCAGCCATGTCATGGAGGTATTGTTCATGGCACGCCTTGCCGGGCTGGCAGGGTATAAAAATGCCGAAGCACAGTGCAGCATTCGCATCACACCGTTATTTGAAACCATTGAAGACCTGGCACACATCGAGCCGGTAATGAGCAAACTGCTGGATAATCCCGTTTACGCTGCTATGCTCAAACAGGTCGGCAATTTGCAGGAAATCATGCTGGGTTACTCCGACTCCTGCAAAGACGGCGGCATCCTTGCCTCGGTGTGGAGTTTGTACGATGCACAAAAACGTGTAACGCAACTGACCAACGCGCACGGCGTGCGTTGTCGTCTGTTCCATGGCCGTGGTGGCACCATCGGTCGTGGCGGCGGCCCTACCCATGAGGCCATTCTTTCGCAACCGGAAGGCACCGTGCATGGCCAGATCAAATTCACTGAACAGGGAGAAGTGCTCTCGTTCAAATACAGCAACCAGGAAACTGCTGTCTATGAACTTACCATGGGCCTCACCGGACTGATCAAGGCCAGTGCCAACCTCGTACAACCCGCCGCACCGGAATGTAAAGACTATCTGGCCACAATGGATGAACTGGCCAGCACGGGTGAAACCGCCTATCGTCAACTCACCGACCATACCGAAGGCTTTCTGGATTATTTTTACGAAGGCACCCCGGTCAGTGAAATCGGCCTAATGAATATTGGTTCACGCCCGTCGCACCGCAAAAAAGGTGATCGTGCCAAAACGTCAGTACGTGCCATTGCCTGGGTATTTGGCTGGGCACAATCGCGCCACACCCTGCCCGCCTGGTTTGGCATCGGTACCGCACTGGAGCAGTGGCATCAGGATGATCCGGACCGCCTGGCACAATTACAAAAAATGTATCAGCAATGGCCCTTTTTCCGCGCCTTGCTCAGCAACACACAAATGGCTTTGTTCAAGGCCGAACCTAATATCGCCAAAGAATATGCCAAACTGTGTGTCGATGAAAAAACCGGCAAACGTATTTACAAGCTGTTTCAGGAAGAATACACCCGCACTGTTATGCAGGTGCTCAACATTACCGGTGCAAAAAAACTGCTGGAAGAAAACCCGGTACTTGAGGTTTCACTAACGCGCCGTAATCCTTATCTCGATCCGTTAAACCATATCCAGCTCACCCTGTTGAAACGCTACCGTGATGAAACGCTCAGCGACGAGCAACGTGCGAGCTGGCTCAACCCACTGTTGCGTTCCATCAATGCCATTGCTGCGGGCATGCGTAATACGGGTTAGGTATTCTTATTCTGAAACACGCGTGGGTACACATGCCCACGTTTTTATTCAAGCAGTGCCTAAAACCGTCCCATGCCGCTCAGCATTCCGCCCAACAGCATCATCAAAACAGCAGCAATAATCGATAGAATAATAAATGCGGGAATTGATGCCACCGCCCATTTGATCATAAACACAACCATCGACAAAAATGGCATACGTATATCGGTAACCACAACATACTGACTTTCTTCTTCGTTCATTTTGTTTCTCTCCTTGTTGTATCCAACCATGAAACGCGGGTGATAAGGGATGGGACAGGCCAGTGAATTTTCATGACCAATTGCCGTACTGGCACGGGAATTGGTCATGATCGTGCAACGTTACCCGATGCCCATTGCCATTAGCGGCAAACGCTGACGAGATTAAGTGGAATTCAGGCTTGCAATTCAACAATCATTCCTGCTGCCAGCCAGCTTTTCAAAAAACCGGCGGCTTTCATGGGGACTGTTTCCTGATCCTGTATTTCTTCA
>JALSGT010000144.1 GCA_026982555.1 Chromatiales bacterium | reverse complement strand
GGCTCCTGTTGCAATCGGTGCCTTTTCCGAAACGTTTTTCTGTCGGAACCCGTATGGCGCGCGGAGTGCGGCCATTGTTACCCAAAGTGTTACGCAAGGCCATTCCACCGCGTGCCACAAGGGTTGAGCCGTGGCCCGCCGCACGACATGCACGCCGGGTATTGTTGCTGGACGGCTGTGTGCAATCGGTGGCCGCGCCGGAAATCAATCTGGCTACCGCGCGGGTGCTGGACAGCCTGGGCATCAGTGCCCTGCGGATACCGGAAGGTGGTTGCTGTGGTGCGTTGAATCAGCATCTGTCCAGCGCAGAAAGTGCGGCAGTATTCATGCGGCGCAATATTGATGCCTGGTGGCCTTATCTGAAAGAAGATTCACAGCAGCAGGTTGAGGCCATTATCAGCACCGCCAGCGCCTGTGGTTTGCAGGTAAAGGACTATGCCCATTATTTGCGATTTGATAAACAGTATGCAGAAAAGGCGCTAAAAATTTCCGGGCTGGTAAAGGATGTGTCAGAGTTGCTTGCCACTGAACCTGTGGCCGATGTTGTTTCAGTGACCGGGTCACAGGCGCGCATTGCGTTTCATGCCCCCTGTACCTTGCAGCACGGCCAGCGCCTCACGGGTGTGGTGGAAAACATTCTGACCCGGTGTCAGTTTGAACTGGTGACAGTAAAAGACGGCCATTTGTGTTGCGGCGCTGCGGGTACGTATTCGATTTTTCAGCCGGTGTTGTCCGAACAGTTGCAGACCAACAAACTGGCGGCCTTGCAAACCGGGTCACCAGCGATGATTGCCAGCGCCAATATTGGCTGCCTGCTGCATCTCCGGCAGGATGCCGCCGTGCCGGTAAAACACTGGATCGAACTGCTGGCCGATTGCCTGACGCCCCAATAACCGATAAAATTTGTCAACAATTTAGCGCAGGGTGAGTAATATCATGTGTTAAGGGTATTGTGAGCACACCTGAATATTCCACAAAGTAAAGAGATTTGATAATGACCACAGATAAAACCGTTTCCACATTCATTCCCCCTGTGCGTACCCTCATGGGCCCCGGCCCTTCGGACGTGCATCCACGTATTTTGAATGCCATGGCGCGTCCCACCATTGGTCATCTGGATCCTGAATTTGTGGCATTGATGGACGAGATGAAAACGCTGCTGCAATACGCCTTTCAAACCAAAAACGAATTGACCATTCCGGTTTCTGCCCCTGGTTCGGCAGGCATGGAAACCTGTTTTGTGAACCTGATCGAACCGGGCGATACCGTTGTTGTTTGTCAGAACGGCGTGTTCGGCGGTCGCATGAAAGAAAACGTGGAACGCATGGGAGCCACGGCGATCATGGTGGAGGACGAATGGGGCATGCCCGTAGACCCCAACAAACTGGAAGAAACACTCAAAGCACATCCCGAAGTCAGTACCGTGGCCTTTGTGCATGCCGAAACCTCCACCGGTGCGCAATCAGATGCAGCAGCGCTGGTGAAAATCGCCCACGCCCATGACTGCCTGACCATTGTGGATGCCGTGACGTCGCTGGGGGGTACGCCCGTCAAAGTGGACGAATGGGGTATCGATGCCATTTATTCCGGTACACAAAAATGTTTATCGTGTACACCGGGCCTGTCGCCGGTGAGTTTCAGCGATGCCGCCGTGGCGCGCATCAAAAATCGTAAAACGGCGGTGCAAAGCTGGTTTCTCGACCTGAGCCTGGTTATGGGCTACTGGGGCGCAGGTGCCAAACGTGCTTACCATCATACCGCGCCGGTTAACGGGCTTTACGGTTTGCACGAAGCGCTGGTGATCTTGCAGGAAGAAGGCCTGGAAAATGCCTGGGCCCGTCATCAGTCGCATCATCGGGCACTGCGTGCCGGTATCGAAGCCATGGGATTATCGTTTGTGGTACCCGAAGCGGCGCGTTTACCTCAGCTCAATGCCGTGACTATTCCCGATGGTGTGGACGAAGCCGCTGTACGTGGACGCCTGTTAAATGATTTTAGTCTGGAAATCGGCGCAGGCCTGGGTGCTTTGGCAGGCAAAGTCTGGCGTATTGGTCTCATGGGTCATGCGGCCAACGCTAAAAATGTCATGTTTTGCCTGGGGGCGCTGGATACTGTGCTCACTGATATGGGCGCGCCCATTAAAAGTGGTGTGGCCGTGGCGGCTGCGCAGACGGTTATCGAGTAAATTCGGAATGGGCACGCAATACTTTGCTACTATGAATACTGGCATCAGCGCCTTGCAGGGCTGAATTTTAGTTGCAGTTGTTGCGTCATTGCATAAGTTATCCGGGTTAAGCTTGTCTTTTAATTGTTTGGTCTGCTCCATAAAGCGGCCAAAACCATTCTTTTGCTGATCCAGTGGTTTGGCTCTGCGCTCGCTGAACTATCCGGAATTTCCGGATAGTTGCCTCGGGGGCAGTTCGCCCTCTTCGTAGATATTTTTCAGGTATTCATTCACCGCTTGGCAGAATATTGTGGATTTCACGGGTCAGGGAGTTTTCTGGCCTTTTTTGTGGGCGAAAAGAAAATCAGTAGAGTGAATTGGTGATTTTTTCCGTGTGTGGAAGACGGGTGTAACGGGCGTTTGTTGTGACTTAAGTTTTTATGCATATTGCCGAAAAATTACCGAGAACTTATTTCGCACAAAATTCAGGTATGAACTGCGGATGCCAGGGTGAAATATGTTCATCAAAAAACTGATTGTAAAAATAATGGCCTGAATGCCCCAGGTATTGGTGTAGCTGTTTATTACTATGATTGAGATGTATGCCCATAGCGATTGAGGTTTAGTGTGAATTTCACACCTTATTTTGCCTCGCCTGAAAACACCTGCTGTGGCTTCGGCGTGCCTGTTTTTACCGGTGCTATGCAACAAATATGACGCACATTTAAATCTACATCCCCAATATTACGGGTATAGTCAGGTGCGCTTCAGGAAGCGGTGTCTAAGACAAAATAACATTCACGATAAGTCACATAATTATTGCCTAGTCTTGCCGTCAGCAGTAATCTGCGTGCGGACGAAATCGGAAAATGCTGGATTAAGAACAAAAAAGCACAATTGTTATTTGTTTACGACAGAAACAAAGGTTTTGCGCAGGAGCTGCTAACCGTGTGGATTAAAAATGACAGCAACACCGATGACATGTTTGTCACTTCAGCGGACAATAGAGTGACGCTCTATTTTAATCCGCCAGTATTACGGCGTTCAAAAGTGACGATTAATGCGTCGTTGATGAAAACATGTAAACGCGATGAATAATATCTTTTCACGCCTGACGGTCCGCATATCACTGGCGATAATTGTCGTGGTGATGTTGAGCACGGCGGTGATTGTTTATCACTGGGTTTTTGTGGCGGTGCCTGCGCTAAAGACAGCTGAACAAAGCAAGGCTGAATTGCTGATAAAGCCATACACACAGTTATTGGAAGCCGCTATAGAGGGTGATGATGCTCAGCTGGAGGAAATTCTAACCCAGCTTGTTTCCCTGGAAGATTCAATTTGGCACGAACCTATCATATTGAGCCTGACAATTTCTTTGCAGGATGGTCGGGTGATCAAGCGCCGTAACGAAGTAAAACACAACGCGATACCTTTTTATGCAGACATGCCAGTTTTTTCACCACGCACTGGAAAGTTGTTGGGCGATGTAAATCTGAAATATAACGATGCGTTTTACAATCGTTTAATGGGTGAAGTGTGGCGAGAAACGGGTATTTTCATAGGGCTGGCTCTTTTGTTGTTGCTGGGCATTCAATATTGGGTGCGTCGCCTGCTTAAACCGCTGACTGATTTAGCGAATCGTTTAGCTCATGTGAATAATTTGGATGCACATGTCAGCCTTCCTCCCGCTGATCGTTCAGTGAGCACCGAAATTCGCCAGGTGTGGCAAGCAACTGAACAACTGTTTGCACGCTTGCGCCAGCGCGATGAATCGCTAAAAAAAGGCCACGCAACAGCTCAGGTGGCATTGCAGGCCAAGCTGGAGGCTGAGACCGCCAATCAGGAAAAAAGTCAGTTTCTGGCAAACATGAGCCATGAGTTGCGCACGCCATTGAATGCCATTATCGGTTACAGCGAAATGCTGTATGACGATATCGATGAATCCGGCAGCGCAGAAATGGCAGATGATCTGAATCGTATTGTCAATTCCGGGAGGCATTTGCTTTCACTGATCAATGATGTGCTGGATCTGTCAAAAATTGATGCAAGCGAAATGCAATTGTATTTGAAAGATGTCAGTTTGCCGCAGTTAGTGAAAGAGGTGATGGACAGTGTTGAACCGCTCATTGCCACAAATGGAAATTCCGGAATAGTCGATTGTGATGAAAGGATTGGCAGTATTCACATTGATGCGGCCAGGCTGAAACAGGTGCTGGTTAATATTCTGGGCAATGCGGCGAAATTTACCCACAACGGTGAGGTGAGTTTATTCGTTGATCGTGTGCGGGATAAAACGGGCGAATGGGTAGAGTTTCGTGTGACTGATACCGGAATAGGTATTAGCGACGAGCAACAGAAACAATTATTCAACGCTTTTACCCAGGTCGATGAGTCTGCGACGCGTCAATATGGTGGCACTGGCCTGGGGCTGGCCATCAGTCGCAACATGTGTCAGTTGATGGGGGGAGACATCACAGTAACAAGCCAATTGGAATGTGGATCGGAGTTTGTGATAAGAATCCCGGCGAATGTGGTGGATACAAATGAGGGGGCTTGTGTGGTCAATATGTCAGGCCAACAGCCAATTTTGGCCCCGGCACTCGCCATAAATAACGAATATACAGAAAATATTACTGAACAGTACGAAAAATCGCCTACTATTCTAGTGATCGATGATGACCCGTCAGTTGGTGATTTATTACAACGGACGTTGAGAAAGGAGGGTTTTTACATAGGAATAGCCAGCAGTGGGCGCGAAGGCCTGGAAAAAGCCGTTGAGCTGGTGCCGGATTTAATCATCCTTGATGTGGTCATGCCGGATATGAGTGGCTGGCCCGTGCTGTCGCAATTGAAAAAAAATCCAGCGTTGCTGCATGTGCCAGTGATTATGCACAGCATGAGCGATGAGCGCGCAATGGCGGCAACTCTGGGTGCGGCGGGTTATGTCAATAAGCCTGCGGATAAAAATGAATTAATGGCTGTTGTCAACAGCCATCTTCGTGGCGCTGTGGCTTCAACAGTATTGGTCATTGGTGGAGATGTTGATGCGCGGCGGCTGGCCCGAATGGTGTTTGAAAATGAAGGCTGGAATATTGTGGAGAGTGTTGATGGTGAAGTGGGCCTGATGCGTGTTGCTGAAAAAATACCGTCAGTCATTGTTCTGGATACTGATCTGCCGACAATGAATGCTGCGGAGTTTGTGCAGGAGTTGAAAAAAAATAAGCAATGGAATGCTATTCCGGTGTTGATATTGGCCGAACATTCAATTGGCGATGAAGAACGCGAAAAGTTGCTGATACATGTGGACATGGTTATTGAAAAAGGCGCCTACAGCCTGGATACCTTGCTGCGTCGTCTGCGTGAGCTGATTGGTTCTGCACGATCAGAAATAGCAACAGGTTAAAAATGGATGAACCATTATGTTGAAGCATTGTTGCAATAAAAGGGTGGGATTGTCATGAATGCGGTCGAACAAAAAAGCGATGAAATGGGAGCGGCATTCTCTATTCTGGTGGTTGATGATAATGAAATGAATCGTGACCTGCTGCTGCGGCGTTTGGGAAATGCCGAATTTCAATTGGCATCTGCCACAGATGGTGAAGAAGCGCTGGCAAAGTTGCGCGCACATTCTTTTGATTTGGTGCTGTTGGACATCATGATGCCAGTGCTGGATGGTTATGAAACATTGAAGGTTATCCAGAGTGATACTGCACTGCGACGTGTGCCGGTAATAATGATTACAGCACTTGATGATGTGGACAGCGCGGTACGTTGTATTGAAATGGGTGCAGTGGATTATGTGACCAAACCATTCAACCCGATATTGTTGCGCGCGCGTGTAGATGCCAACCTGGGTAGAAAGCGCATCAGTGACCAGGAAGAACACCGGCGTGAAGAAATTGAGCGCAACAATGTGAGTTTGTCCGAAGAAGTGCGAGCCAAGGTGCTGGAAATATCGCAATCACAACTGGCTGCTATCTTTGCCATGTCCAAGCTGGCAGAGTCGCGAGACCCTGAAACGGGTGAGCATCTTGAGCGTATGCGGGAATACTGCAAGTTATTGTCGGATAAGTTGGGTCGTATGCCTAAATTTCAGTCCATTATCGATACAGCATTTATCGATAATATTTATGCGGCCAGCCCATTGCATGACATTGGTAAAGTTGGCATTGATGACAGTGTGCTGCTTAAGCCGGGAGCATTGAGTGATGAGGAATGGGTGATCATGAGGCAGCACCCAGTGATTGGTGCGGAAACTTTACGCGAAGTGGACAGGCAGCATCCTGGCAATGACTTTATTCATACGGGCATTGAAATTGCCGAAAGTCATCATGAAAAATGGGATGGCTCAGGTTATCCCTATGGGCTGTCCGGTGAACGTATTCCGTTGGTTGCGCGTATTCTGGCTTTGGGCGATGTGTATGATGCATTGACTTCCCGGCGTTGTTACAAAGATGCGTTCAGTCACGAAAAAAGTCGAAACATTATCGAAGAAGGTTTCGGCAGCCATTTTGACCCGGATGTAGTATCGGCTTTTTTTGAAGCGGAAGATGACTTTAAAAGGGTGCGGCAGGAATATAGAGACCCGGAGCAGGGTTAAGCGCATTTTTTATACCCATACTGATAGAGATTTATGATGCAGGCTTAATGTCTGAGTCTCAATCTTTGTGGAGACATTAACGTTTTTTTGATTCAGGCATGAATAAAAAGTGCTGAGCCTGAAACAAGTGAACGCAATGATGAATTCTTGACATGTAAACACAAGACAGGAAAAAGGAGGCATGGTTATGTCTAAAGTGTTGTTGGTAGAAGACAACGAAATGAACAGGGATATGTTGTCGCGACGTTTGGAGCGCAAAGGTTTCGATGTTGTCTATGCGCAGGATGGCTGCATTGCAGTGGATTTGGCCAGCTCGGAGCAACCTGCGCTGATTCTCATGGATATGAGTTTGCCGGTAATGGACGGCTGGGAAGCGACGCGACGCATCAAGGCCGACCCGGGGACAAAAAACATCCCGATTATTGCCTTAACTGCACACGCAATGGCTGGTGATCGTGAAAGAGCCATGAAGGCAGGCTGCGAAGATTACGACACGAAACCCGTAGATTTCCCACGCCTTTTGGGAAAAATTGAATTGCTGCTTGGACACTAAGTTCTCTTCCCCCCGCCTCGGGTTGTTTGGTTGTCAAAACCCACACCATAAAATCGATACCACTGTTTGATTTGTGCTTATCGCTCCCCCTCCCTAAAAAGTCACCGTTAATAATTTGTTTACAAAAAAAAGCCAAGGTTGCTACTATGGGCCTGCGCGCTTGCTGGCAAGCTGTGCCCAATGATGTTATTCAGGCTTTGGTCTGGACTAATATTGAATCACTCGCACATTTCGTCGTAGATTACAGGCTGCCACGATGTGTTTGAAAATGTAGCAAGGGGAAATTATGCCGTCTGATACTCATACGATTCCAGAACGCCGAGCCCGTTCACATCAGGAAATCGATGATCTTGTTGAATGCCGTACCGGCGCACTGTCTTTGTACACTGAGCTGGCCTCCAGACAGCCCTTCAAGCCCGAGCAGGACACACAACGCTTATTGCAAACATTTTGTGAGCGGCTTATTGATTATACCGCAAGCGCACATTTTCAGCTGTATCGCCACATAGATGAAAACCGTGAACGCCGCGAGCCCATTCGTGCTATTGCCGGCGAGGTTTATCCGAATATCTCTGACATTACTCAGAAAATCCTCGATTTTAACGACAAGTATGATTGTGAAGACCATTGCGGTGACCTCAGTCACCTTGCGGACGATCTATCAAGCCTGGGAGAACAGCTGGCGGATCGCATTGAACTTGAAGATCGCCTGATTGAAATCCTGGCATCGCCGCGCAACGATAATTGATTTTTTATTCACTCATTTAAATTTTCGTGAAAATCTGAACATTACCTGCTGGTAACTGCCGCGCTGTATTGCCAGGCTCACGCGACCGTCACTGCGGTCGGACCAGGCAATTTCCAATCTTCCTTGCGGGCCGGATGCCAGTTTCAGATTTTGTGTTTGATAAATGTCGCCGGTGGCGCGGCGATTTGCGTTCACATCGTGGTATGCCCAGCCGATACTTAGCGCCAGTTGTTGACCAAACACTATTTTCCCGGAAACCCCTGTTGCCCATTCGTGCCAGTTAAGTGTCATCCTCTGACTGGCGGTTTCATTTTTTGTCTCCTGATACGTATAATTTGCGTGAAAATCGATTTGTGGATTACGGCCTAGCGTGCTGCGCATCATCAGGCCCGCGTGGTAGCCGTTAAAGCTCCTGCCCGCACTTGCCGGATCGTTATCGAGGCTCAGGTTGCTGGAGCCAGAGGTAAATCCAAACTGAATCCGTGGCTCGATTAAGGTGAATATTTCGATGCTGATGCGGTCCAACGAGACACGGTGCGGGGTGCTGCCTGTTTGCAAATCAATATTACTGTTGCTCAATAATAAACTGAAGTCGAACGGTTTACGGAAATCGGGGGAATACGCCGCCTCTGCGATAGAGCTGAAAACGGGTGGCACGGCAAATACGAATAACAATTTTACTGTCCATTGTATGAAGAAAGCTTTTTTCATGGTGTCACTGGCGCTGCTGACTGTTGTGCCCAGTGCCAGTATGGCATTATTTTGAATAACGTGTTTTGGGCAAACCCAATGTGGATTGAATGGAGTACATTATGTTGAACAAGCCTTTTTGTAAATTAACAATACTTTTGTGTGTATTACTTGTGTGGATGCCGCTCGCCTGGGCCGATGACACACTGAGTATTGTTTATTCCGGCAATCTGGATGGTGAACTGGAGCCTTGCGGCTGTAGTGCAGAGGGAAACTTTGGCGGCATTCAACGCCGGGCCACCCTGCTACAACAATTGCGCGAAACAACACCGGGTTTGCTGGTCATTTCCGCCGGGGGCTTATTGAGTACCAATGGCCCCGGTGATCGCCTCAAAGGTGAATATATTTTCAAAGGTTTTGAGCTGCTGAACTATGACGCCATCGGTGTACAATGGCTCGACCTGGCCTATGGCCCGGGTTTTGCGGCAAGTACATCATTACCCTGGGTGCTGACCAACAGCGGCGCAGAAAAAAGCCCGTTTCCTGTCAATCGCTTAATCACTCGTGGCGGACAGCGCATCCGTTTTTTCAGCTGGTTGGACATTGCTGATTCACCCTTACAAAAAATGCAGGGCCAACATAGCTTGGCGGATGCTTCCCCGAAAGCATTTCATGCCGCCTTGCAGCGGGCCAAAAAAGATGGCGAATTGACTATGGTAAGCACCACTCTGAGCAGCAAACAGTTTGCCGAACAGGTGGGCCTGGACAATATTGATATGTTAATTGAAGGTGCTGCCTATGAAGTGTACGGCGAAG
>JALSGT010000143.1 GCA_026982555.1 Chromatiales bacterium | reverse complement strand
AGGGACTTGAACCCCCGACATTCGCCGTGTAAAGGCGACGCTCTCCCAACTGAGCTAAGCACCCCAGGAAAGCCGACTAGTTTACGGCATCTTTCAATGCTTTGCCAGCCTTGAATGTAGGATTATTGGAAGCCTTGATTTCAATGGCTTCACCTGTGCGGGGATTGCGACCGGTACGGGCTGCACGGGCTTTCACACTGAACGTGCCAAACCCGACCATAGCAACTTGATCTCCTTTTTGCAGGGCTCCGGTAATCGCAGCAACCATACCATCAATAGCGCGAGCTGCTGAGGCCTTGGAAATATCAGCACTTTCTGCAACTGCATCGATTAATTCTGCTTTATTCACTTAGAATACCTCTCTCTGTGTGGTTATTTGTGTGATTTTCATCATTTGTCATCATTCTCGAACAGTCCCGCAAAAACGCCGCCAGTTCGATTATTCTTTCTGCTGCTTTTTCAGTGTAACCAGTATGCATCAGCGGCCGATGTGTTTTCGCATGGGTTTATACCAATGGCAATTCCCCCATGTCAAGGATTCATGGGCATTTGAGGCCAATTAGGTATTATTTAGCATAGTCCCATCTCCAAAATAACACTCTGTTTTTTTGATTTAACACAAAGCGACCGCCACCGGAACAAACCGGGGCGGTCCTTTTGCAAAAAGCAAAACACAATCAATGTGTGCGAATGGGTTTACGCTTTGATTCTTTTCGACCTGCGCTTACTTTGCCACTTGTTTTGTTTTCCGGCAGCGGCTCAGGCATGTGTTGCAATGCCACCTGTAAAACTTCATCGATCCAGCGTACTGGCCGAATATCCAGATTCTGTTTAATATTTTTGGGGATATCTGTCAGGTCCCGAGTGTTTTCATGGGGAATCAACACAGTTTTAATGCCACCACGATGTGCCGCCAACAGTTTTTCTTTCAGGCCGCCAATGGGTAACACTTCGCCACGTAGCGTGATTTCACCGGTCATGGCGACATCGGCTCGCACCGGAATATTGGTCAACACTGACACCAGCGCCGTACACATGCCGACACCGGCACTGGGTCCGTCTTTGGGCACGGCACCTTCCGGCACATGAATGTGGATATCGCTGTCACTGTAAAACTCAGGGTCAAGCCCCAGTGTCTTCACTCGGCTACGCACCACGCTCATGGCAGCCTGCACAGACTCTTTCATCACATCACCCAACTGCCCGGTGACACTGTGTTTGCCCTTGCCGGGCATCTTTACGGCTTCTATAGTAAGCAGCTCACCACCCACTTCGGTCCAGGCCAGACCGGTAACCTGTCCAATCTGATCCGTCTCTTCCGCAGAGCCAAAACGAAACCGTCGCACACCCAAAATCTTTTCCAGGTTGCGTGAGGTAATACTGACCTTTTTAGTGTCAGGCTCCAGTAAAATCTGCTTGACCACCTTGCGACAGATCTTTGAAATTTCACGCTCCAGATTACGCACACCAGCCTCGCGGGTGTAATAACGAATAATGTCGCGAATGGCTGATTCACTGACACGGATTTCATTATCTTTCAGACCTGCGGATTCAATTTGTTTTTTGAGCAGATACCGCTCGGCAATATTCACCTTTTCGTCCTCTGTATAACCAGCCAGACGAATGACTTCCATGCGATCCAGTAACGGTCCGGGAATATTCAAAGAATTAGCGGTCGCCACAAACATCACGTCGGACAAATCGTAATCCACTTCCAGATAGTGGTCATTGAAGCTGTTATTTTGCTCAGGATCAAGCACCTCCAGTAATGCAGATGCCGGATCACCCCGGAAATCCATGGACATTTTGTCCAGCTCATCCAACAGATACAATGGATTGCGGGTCTCCACCTTGGACAGGTTTTGAATAATCTTGCCCGGCATGGCACCGATGTAAGTACGGCGATGCCCTCGAATCTCAGCTTCATCACGCACCCCGCCTAACGACATGCGAATAAATTTGCGATTGGTGGCGCGCGCAATAGATTTACCCAATGAGGTTTTACCCACTCCCGGCGGCCCCACCAGACACAAAATCGGTCCCTTCACCTTCTTGGCCCGCTGCTGTACCGCAAGGTATTCAAGAATACGTTCCTTGACCTTGTCCAGGCCGTAATGATCAGCCTCCAGCACCTCCATGGCCTTAGCCAGGTCATGACGCACCTTGGTACGTTTTTTCCACGGCACGTTAACCAGCCAGTCAATATAATTTCGCACCACCGTCGCTTCGGCAGACATAGGTGACATCATTTTCAGCTTACCTAATTCAGTATCCGCCTTTTCACGCGCCTCTTTGGACATGCCCGCTTTTTCAATTTTGGCGGCCAGGTCATCCAGCTCATTGTGGCTTTCATCCATATCACCCAGCTCTTTCTGGATGGCTTTCATTTGCTCGTTAAGGTAATACTCGCGTTGACTCTTTTCCATCTGCCGTTTAACACGTCCACGGATACGTTTTTCAACCTGCAACAAATCGATTTCCGCCTCCATTAATCCGATCAGATGTTCAAGACGCTTACGTGCATCACCAATTTCCAGAATGTGCTGCTTTTCGTCGATTTTCAGTGACATGTGGGCCGCAATGGTATCGGCAAGACGCCCTGGCTCTTCGATGCCCACCAACGATGAAAGAATTTCCGGCGGTACCTTTTTACTGAGCTTCACATATTGGTCAAACTGCGCAAGAACGGAACGCATCAACACTTCACTTTCGCGATCATCCTGTGGCGCAGTTTCAACATCACCAAGACTGACCTGTGCCTGAAAATAATCATCGGTACTCAGATAATTCAGCACTCTGGCGCGCTCACTGCCCTCCACCAGCACCTTTATGGTACCGTCCGGCAGTTTCAGCAACTGCAAAATATTGGCCACCGTCCCCGTGCGATACAAGTCTTCCGGTTCGGGCTCATCCTGCGAGGCATTTTTTTGTGCTGCGAGCAGAATCTGCTTGTCATCATCCATCGCGGCTTCCAGCGCATTAATGGACTTGTCACGCCCCACAAACAAAGGAATAACCATGTAGGGATAGACCACCACATCACGCAACGGTAATACCGGCATGAGCAGCGGCTGATCATTGATGACGTCAGATGATTTGTCTTTGTCGGACATTTGGGGCTTCCCTCAGAAAATTCGTAAATCGGCCGTTGTGAAAACAAAAGTGAACGTAAAAATCGCATTGCGAAACAGCGTGGCACCTGAACTACCAGTCGGCACCCGGCACATCGGCCTTTAGCGCTCCCGATAACAATCTGCGGCTTCTGCGCCTAAAATTCAAGGCTTAAAACAATATTTACCGGGTTTCTCGGCAAAAAGAGTGCTTATTACGTGGATTTCATGGATTTCAGGCAAAAAAATACCGGGATAACCCGGCATTTTGTCGTATTACATTGATTTTTGAGGGGAAAGTGTGTGTTTTATCACCTAAATCCTGCAAGTATGAACACTTGCAGAATCCAGGCATCAACCTTTTTCTCAATCAGATGCTGCTCTGTGCTGTTCACCGCCTTCGAAAATCAGCAACGGCTTGGATTTATTGTTGATCACATCGGCATCCACAATGACCTTGCTCAAACCTTCCAGCGTTGGCAGGTCGTACATGGTATCGAGTAATACTTTTTCCAAAATAGAGCGTAAACCACGCGCACCGGTTTTACGTTCCATGCCCTTCTTCGCAACAGCGTGCAGGGCTTCGTCACGAAATTCCAGCTCACAATCTTCCATCTCGAACAATTTGCCATATTGTTTGGTAATGGCATTTTTCGGTTCGGTAAGAATTTGCACTAATGCGTCTTCGTCCAGCTCTTTCAGTGTGGCAATCACCGGCAGGCGGCCCACAAATTCCGGAATCAAGCCATATTTAGTGAGATCCTCAGGTGCCACACCTTCCAGGATTTCGCCAATACTTTTCTGATCAGCCTTGCTCTGCACTGTAGCGGAGAAACCAATACCACTTTTTTCAGAGCGATCCCGAATAACCCGATCCAGACCGTCAAAGGCACCACCACAGATAAACAGTATATTGGCCGTATTCACCTGCAAAAACTCCTGCTGCGGGTGCTTGCGTCCACCCTGCGGCGGCACCGAGGCAATGGTGCCTTCGATAAGTTTCAGCAAAGCTTGCTGCACGCCCTCACCCGATACATCACGGGTAATGGATGGATTATCCGATTTGCGGGAAATCTTGTCGATTTCATCGATGTACACAATGCCGGTTTGTGCCTTTTCCACATCGTAATCACATTTTTGCAGCAGCTTCTGGATAATATTTTCCACATCTTCACCCACATAACCGGCCTCGGTCAGGGTGGTGGCATCAGCAATAGTGAACGGCACGTTCAACAGGCGGGCTAACGTTTCAGCCAGCAGGGTTTTGCCGCTGCCTGTAGGGCCAATCAGCAGAATGTTACTTTTGGAAAGCTCAACATCGTCTTTTTTGATGCCTGCTTCAAGCCGCTTGTAGTGGTTGTAAACGGCGACCGCAAGAATCTTCTTTGCGTTCGGCTGGCCGATAACATATTCGTCCAGACTTTGGTTGATTTCACGCGGTGTGGGTAATTTACTCTCGCCAGAACTGGAAGCCTTTTCATCGACTTCCTCACGAATAATATCGTTGCAAAGCTCTACACACTCATCACACACAAAAACAGAGGGGCCAGCAATCAGCTTCCGTACTTCGTGTTGGCTTTTTCCGCAAAAAGAGCAGTACAGCAGCTTGCCGCTGTCATCACCCTTGCTTTGCTTGTCGTCACTCATGATTACCTCGGAGATTACCCGGAAAACCCATCAAAAATGGCCTTCCCCCTTGGGCTGAATATCGTCTTGAATTGGGCTTTACTTTAGCGTCACCGGGCGAGCGCTGCAACCGCACTAAATATCAGTGTTTTCCGGGACGGCACGACTGTCCAGAACCGCATCAATCAGCCCGTAAGCTACTGATTCTTCACCACTCATAAAATTATCACGATCAGTATCCTTAGCGATGGTTTCCAGATCCTGCCCCGTATGCCCGGCCATAATTTTGTTTAGCCGGTCACGTATCAGCAAAATTTCTTTGGCGTGAATCTCGATATCGGTTGCCTGCCCCTGCACACCGCCCAGCGGCTGATGGATCATCATCCGGGAATGTGGCAGGCAAAAACGCTTGCCTTTGGCCCCTCCCGTCATCAACAAAGCTCCCATGCTGGCAGCTTGACCGATGCACATGGTGCTCACATCACAACTGATGAACTGCATGGTGTCGTAAATGGCCAAACCGGCTGTCACCGAGCCGCCGGGTGAATTGATGTAAAAACTGATGTCCTTGTCCGGGTTTTCCGATTCAAGAAACAACAACTGCGCCACAATCACATTGGCCACATGATCGTCCACCGGGCCCACCAGAAAGATTACCCGTTCTTTAAGCAAACGCGAATAAATGTCGTAAGACCGCTCGCCACGGGCCGACTGCTCGACCACGATAGGAATCAGATTCAAATTACTGATTTCGTTATTTGTAACAGAACTTATATTGGAAAAAGACGAGTTTTTCATGAGTTTGTGCATTCTCTTTTGGTGTGCAGCCAGCGTCTTTCACGCTGGCTGATACAGAAAACAGGATCAATCGGCAGTCTGACCCGGATTCATCAAAGCGTCAAATGATGTATTTTTGTCGCTCACGCTGGCCTGCGAAACAATATGTTCCACGGCCATTTCTTCCAACGTCACATTCTCCACTTCCTTGAGGCGGTCTTTGTCATCGTAATAATATTTTATCAGCTCTTCCGGGCGTTCATAACTGGCTGCCATTTTCTCTACGGCCTCGCGCAAGCGCGTAGGAGGGACGGTAATATCATTTACCTTGATGACTTCGGCAAGAATCAAACCCAATGACACTCGACGCTGCGCCTGTGTCTCAAACTGTGCGGGATCAACATCCTGTGCCGGTGCGCCATACTGCTGCATGTCCTGCTGACGCTGCTTCACCAGCACCTCAATTTCACTATCCACCAACGCTTTGGGTATGGCCAGCAATTCCAACCCCATCAGGCCATCAAACACCTGCTCTTTGACACGCATGGTAATCGCTTGTTCAGCCTCGCGCTGCATGTTTTCGCGCACCTGCTGTTTCAACGCATCCAGTCCGCCTTCTTTCACTCCAAATTCCACCGCAAATTCATCGGTCAGCTCCGGCAGTACCGGCTCTTCCACCTTGAGCACAGTGGTGGCAAATTTTACCGCCTTACCGGCAAGGTCCTTGGCGTGGTAATCTTCAGGAAAAGTCACGTCCAGCGTCAGCTCCTGACCTGCTTTAGCACCCATTAATTGCTCTTCAAAGCCAGGAATCATGCGTTTACTGCCCAGCTCTAATGGCACTTGCGTGGCCGTACCACCCTGAAATTCCTCACCGTCGAGCGTGCCCACAAAATCAATAGTCAGCTGGTCACCCTCCTGCCCGGCACGATCCACTTCACCCCAGGTTCTACGCTGTTTACGAATGGTCTCCAACATCTTGTCGATGTCCACATCACCGATTTCAACGACCGGGCGTTCGATCTTGATTTTATCCAACCCCGTCACTTCAAACTCCGGGTACACTTCGAATATCGCGGTAAATTCAAATTCTTCTTTCGCATCACCCGGTTCGATCAGCGGCACACCTGCGGGACGCAGCTTTTCCTGAAGAACGGCTTCATAAAAGCTGTTCTGCATCACTTCGCCCATCACTTCCTGGCTGACTTGACCAGAAAATTTCTGTCGCACCACACTGAATGGCACCTTGCCTGGACGAAAACCATCAATTTTCACGCGTCCAGCCAGATCTTTCAGGCGTTTTTGTACCTCGCCATCGATATTCTCTTTCGGCATTGTTACCGTCATGCGACGTTCCAAACCGCTGGTCGTTTCAACAGAGACTTGCATTGCGTTTTCCCCACTCAACTGTGTACATTAAGGATACTTGAGTAATAATGCATCACTACTCACATACTCTAAAAACAAAAATAATGGTGCCGTCCCCCGGACTCGAACCGGGACGGGTTGCCCCACCAGAACCTAAATCTGGCGTGTATACCAATTTCACCAGGACGGCTTTATAAAAAATCGTGCCGGAGCATCCACTCATATTGCCACCGCATCCAGCCCACCAATAAAAAAGCCCGACCTTGCACATAACCAAGGCCGGGCTTTTTTATTGGTGGGCCATGTAGGACTTGAACCTACAACCAATTGATTAAGAGTCAACTGCTCTACCAATTGAGCTAATGGCCCCAAACCACTGCCACCAGGATGAAGTCACCCGATGTGTGCCACGCGCGCATACTCTTCTACTACACTGCTGCTAAATATGGGGTGGACGATGGGACTCGAACCCACGACGACTGGAATCACAATCCAGGGCTCTACCAACTGAGCTACGCCCACCATCGGTCAACAAACCGGGCCGCGATTATACATGACGCGGCAAACAATTGAATACTACCTGGCTTTATTTACCAGAGCAGAAAAATGGCGCGCCCGGCAGGGTTCGAACCTGCTACCCTCGGCTTAGAAGGCCGATGCTCTATCCAAATGAGCTACGGGCGCATCTTAAGACCAGTACCGGGAAACCAGCCCTTGGAAACCAGACACCAAAAATTGGTCGGGGTAGAGAGATTCGAACTCCCGACATCCTGCTCCCAAAGCAGGCGCGCTACCAGACTGCGCTATACCCCGAACTGAGGCGGCGCATTATAGCGGCAGAATCCGCCAGATGCTATTCGCTTTTGCAGGAAAAGTGCATTTAACCTGAAATCCGCAGTTGAACGGCCTGTAAAGTGCGTTGAATGTTGTGGCTGGCAAGACGCAATGAAGAGTCATAGCCCGCTATTGCGACGATGCGCAACGCGGCCAGACGCAAAGGCAGCGTGCTATACCGGTCGTAGCGACTCACGCAACCCGTGAATGCGCCAAAACCACTCAACAGGCTATTGATCAAAATGTGGATACATCCTCGAAGCAGTTTGTACTGGAAAACAGGCGCATAATTCCAACGAAGACCTGTTGCAAAAAAACCCGTTGTCGAAAGTAAAGACGCCGTGCGATCATAGCGCCCCTGAAATAACAGTGTTTTAGCTGGCGTTGAAAAGTGGAGCAAAGTAATACATGAGCGCACAGATTATCGACGGCAAAGCCATCGCCGCTGAACTTCGCCTGAATATCAAGGCACGCGTTAAACAACGGCTGGCTGAAGGCAAGCGTGCGCCCGGACTGGCCGTGGTGCTGGTTGGTGCGGACCCCGCCTCGCAAGTTTACGTCGGCAGTAAACGCCGGGCCTGTGAAGAAGTCGGCTTCGTCTCCGTCGCTCACGATCTGCCCACAGGCACCAGCGAAGCAACTCTTCTGGCGCTCATTGATGAACTCAATGATGACCCAAGTATCGACGGCATCCTGGTACAACTGCCTTTGCCGGAACACATCGGTACCGAAAACATCATCGAACGCATTCATCCGGACAAAGACGTGGATGGCTTTCATCCTTACAACGTCGGGCGCCTGGCTTTGCGCCAACCGGTGCTGCGCCCCTGTACTCCACGCGGTATTGTTACCCTGCTGGAAAAAACCGGACAAGATATTCGCGGCATGGATGCGGTGGTGGTTGGTGCTTCAAATATCGTTGGCCGCCCCACCAGCCTCGAACTGTTACTGGCCGGCTGCACCGTCACCACCTGTCACCGTTTTACGAAAGATATCGAAGCCCACGTACGACGCGCCGATCTCGTGGTGGTCGCTGTGGGTAAACCCGGCATCGTAAAGGGAGAATGGATCAAACCTGATGCCATCGTCATCGATGTCGGCATCAATCGTAAAGAAGATGGCAAGCTGGTGGGAGATGTGGATTTTGAGTCAGCAAGCAAAAATGCCAGCTGGATTACCCCTGTGCCCGGTGGCGTGGGACCGATGACTGTGGCGACTCTGCTGCAAAACACTGTGGATGCGGCAGATCAATTACATAAATAGTCCGGCAGTCACTCTGAAAAATCAGCACTAACGTATATTCTATCGCCTTGCTCTCCGGTATATACCGGAATATACTCTTGGCATGTTTCTTTTAGCGATCACCGATGCCCTCGATAAACACAGGGTCAAATATGCGCTGGTCGGAGGCTATGCTGTTGCCCTGCATGGTGCAGTGCGAGGCACAGTGGACGTCGATATTGTCATCCAGCTCACGCAAAATGCTTTTAACAAGGCTGAACAGGCGCTCGTGGAACTTGGACTACAACCTCGCCTTCCTGTCTCTGCAGATGATGTGTTTCTTTTCCGCGAGGAATACATCAAAAACAAAAACCTCATTGCCTGGTCTTTCAGCAACCCCGATAATCCAACTGAAATCCTGGATATCATTATCACAGAAGACGTCAATAATATGAGGCCAGTGGTAAAAAATGTCATGGACAAAAAAATCAGGGTCGCCGACATTGCCAGCCTGATTGCCATGAAAACACGCAGCGGCCGCCCACAAGACATCGAAGACGCAAAAGCCTTGCAGAAAATACTTTCAGAGGAGGTGGAATGAGGCCAGTGCAATATTTTTCAGATCAGTATCTGGCACAATGTAAAACCATGTCCGCCGGACACATCGTGGAATTTCTTGAAGCCTTCCGGCTCATGCAACAACCCGCAGACAAAAGCAAACTCATTAGCCTGAAAATTCCGGAATCTCTGTTAAACGCTTTTCGCCGCAAGTGTGAGCTGGAAAACCTGAAATACCAGACACAAATCAAAACCTTAATGAAAGAATGGGTTTAATATCCGCATTATTCTCTGCGCCAGCTTGTATTGTCCGCACTGTCTTCCAACACAATACCCTGCGCTGCCAGCTCATCACGGATACGATCAGACTCGGCCCAGTTTTTGCTGGCACGCGCTTCCAGTCGTTGCGCAATAAGATGATCAATAGCCGCACACGATAACCCTTCTGCATCACCACCCTGCAAAAAAACATCAGGATTTCGTTCAAGCAACCCAAGAAAAGCGGCCTGTCGTTTCAATACAACACCCAATTGGGCTGCCAGCGGCATATCACAGTGGCGCTGACAATTAATCTCCCGCGCCAATTCGAATAACACTGCAATCGCCTCGGAGGTACTAAAATCATCGTCCATAGCCGCAGTAAAACGCCGTTCATATTCACTGTCCTCGATAGCTTCCACACTATCCAGCCCTCGCAATGCCGTGTACAACGTCGTCAACGCCGCTTTGGCCTCGTCCAGATGCTTATCAGAATAATTCAGCGGGCTGCGGTAGTGACTGTTGAGAATAAAGAAACGCACCACTTCCGGATCATATTTTTCCAGCACCTCACGAATGGTAAAAAAATTCCCCAGCGACTTGGACATTTTTTCTTCATCGATACGTACAAAACCATTATGCATCCACACGTTGACAAATTTTTCGCCCGTGGCCGCTTCGCTCTGCGCAATTTCGTTTTCATGATGGGGAAACTGTAAGTCCAGCCCGCCACCATGGATATCAAAATGGTGGCCCAGGCAGCCAGTGGACATGGCCGAGCATTCAATGTGCCAGCCAGGGCGACCCTCGCCCCAGGGTGATGGCCAGCTTGTGTCCTCTTCAGGTTTGGCCATTTTCCACAACACAAAATCCAGCGGGTCATCTTTGGCCTCCACCACCTCAACCCGCGCACCGGCTCGCAAATCGTCGGTGTTTTTACCGGAAAGCTTGCCGTAGCCTTCAAAGCTGGACACGTCGTAATACACATCTCCTGGTTGGCCGTCAGCAGATTTACCCTGGTAGGCAAACCCCTTGTCCACCAAAACCTGGATCATGGCAATAATTTCGTCCATGTGCAGGGTGGCGCGCGGCTCCGCATCAGGACGTAACACACCCAGCACATCAGCATCCTCATTCATTGCTTCAATGAAACGCTGAGTAAGCGTGCCGATATCTTCACCATTTTCATTGGCGCGGGCAATAATTTTGTCATCCACATCCGTAATGTTGCGCACATAAGTCACATTGTCGTCACCAAACACCTTGCGCAAATAACGGTTCACCACATCAAACACCACCAACACCCGCGCATGGCCCAGGTGGCAGTAGTCATACACCGTCATGCCACACACGTACAAGCGCACGTTTTTGGGATCAATGGGCGTGAAAACTTCTTTGCATTTGGTGAGATTGTTATGAATGTGTAGCATGAGTCACTCGGTATATGTCTTGTGGCGGGCAATGGTAGCGAAATCCCTGCTTTTCCACAAAAGCCGTGATGCTGGATTCCACAGACAATGGTGTGGAAACTTTCTCGAAACGGACAAACCCGATATCATTGCCCGCCAATGATCTTTCCCCTATTCTAACCAAAGGAAGCAACCGATGATGAATGCCCTGATCCGACTCACCCTGCTTTGCGCCTTGTTTGTTTTACCGCTCGCCCAGGCCAGCGCCGACGACCAGTTCCCGCGCGTACGCATCACCACCACCCTTGGTGATATTGTGCTGGAACTGGATCGTGAAAAAGCGCCCAAAAGTGTGGAAAACTTTCTCGATTATGTACGGGAAGGTTTTTATGACGGGACTATTTTTCACCGCGTCATCGATGGCTTCATGATACAGGGTGGTGGTTTCACTCAGGATCTCCAGAAAAAACCGACCCGCGCGCCTATCAAGAATGAAGCCGACAACGGGCTGAAAAACCTGAAGGGGACTGTTGCCATGGCACGCACCAATGACCCGGACTCCGCCACCGCACAGTTTTTCATCAATGTTTCTGACAAAAACACTTTTCTCAACCACACTTCACGCAGCCCGCGAGGCTGGGGTTATGCCGTCTTTGGCAAAGTGGTTGAAGGCATGGATGTTGTGGATAAAATTCGCAAGACACCCACAGGCAGCGCTGGCCCGTTCCGTTCGGATGTACCACGCACACCCGTGGTAATGGAAAAAGTGGTTCTGGATGGCGCAGCACCAACAGCTCCTGCCACGTCAATAACGCGATAACACCATCGAAATACATTTATTTCACCCACCCGATTAAGGACGACACCATGATTCGTTTGACCACCACAATGGGCAACATTGATATTGAGCTGGATTTTGACAAGGCACCCAAGAGTGCCGCCAACTTTGAGCAATATGTGAAAGAAGGTCATTACGACGGCACTATTTTTCACCGTGTTATGGATAATTTTATGATTCAGGGGGGCGGCATGTTGCCCGACATGTCGCAAAAAGAAACCCGTGCCTGCATCGAAAACGAGGCCGACAATGGCCTGAAAAATGTTAAGGGCGCGTTGGCCATGGCACGCACCAATGATCCACACTCAGCCTCTTCACAATTTTTTATTAACGTTGCAGACAATGCCTTTCTCGATCACAGCTCACCCACACCACAGGGCTGGGGTTATGCTGTGTTTGGCAAAGTTGTTGATGGAATGGACGTGGTGGAAAAAATAAAAGCAGTGACCACGACATCACGCGCGGGCCATCAGGATGTACCCGCTGATGACATTTTGATTGAAAAAGCCGAGATCATTGACGCTGAATAATTTCTAACATTTCCCCCAACAGAATCAGGCAAATGACATTGTGAGTGCATTGTTTTGAGCACATTGTTTATCGCTGACCTGCATCTTTCCGGGGAACGTCCGCGCATCATTCGCCTGTTTCGGGACTTTCTCAAAAAAGATGCACGGCGGGCGGATGCACTTTATATCCTCGGTGATCTGTTTGAGGCCTGGCTGGGTGACGATGCCGTGCCACTGGACATGATCGATGTATTGCATGACATCAACCACCTGACACAAAGTGGCGTCCCGGTTTATGTGATGGTGGGCAACCGGGATTTCCTGCTCGGCGCAGAGTTTGAAAAGATGACGGGTTGCAGGTTGTTGCCCGACCCCAGTGTCGTAAACCTCTACGGCACAGACACATTATTGATGCATGGCGATACACTGTGTACCGATGATGTCGATTATCAGGCCATCCGCAAGCAAGTACGCAGCCCGCAATGGCGACAGGCAATATTGGCCAGATCCATTGAAGAACGTATACAAATAGCGTGCGAGGCCCGGGCAGAAAGCCGGGCCCGCACCCGTGAAAAATCAGATGACATCATGGATGTTAATGCGCAAGCCGTTGTAAATGCATTCTGCACACACGGTGTAAACCGCTTGATTCATGGTCACACCCACCGGCCTGCCGTGCATAAAAGCATCATTAACGGCAAGGCCGTTACACGCATTGTACTGGGCGACTGGTACGATAAAGCCAGTGTTTTACGGATAACGGCTGATACTGCCGAGCTAACAACACCTGATCAAGCGCCTCCGTCACCGCCTTGAGAAGGCTCGGAATCCTGCGATGCCTTTTCCGCATTTGGCGCTTCTGTATCCGGCGTTTGCACCAAAACATCACCCACTGAATACCGCTTGAAATCTTTCGGCAAATCAAGTGCGCCTTCGGATGCTAAAAAATCCGTACGGTAGTCTTTCATAAAACGCTGATAACCCTTCCTGTCCCATTCACGGATGGGTAACCCGTGGTCCATGTGCCGGGTGGCATAAAATATATTCAACGACAGATCGCAGGCATCCAGCAGGTCTTCCGGTGTGCGACCCACGGTGGTGGCATGTTCACCCGCCAGCACCATTCTGAATTCGCGCAAAGCCGCCAGCACGTCGGGCATAAAATCTTCTGGCATGACTACGGCGTCATAACAATGCTTGCCATTAGCCGTAAAACGATAATGCGTTGCCTGTTTGCCATCGATTTTGGGAATGGCGCTGGAAGGCTGTGACTCTTCCTGGTAATCCAGTGTTATGGGTGGATCGATTTCCACCGCTTTATTGCGAATCACCATGATGGTTTTGTCATCCCGCGAGACGTTATAAATGGTTTTCTCTTTGCGGTTAAACAGAACGAAATCGGCCGGTGAACGTACATCCGACAGATGCAAATAACCCTCATTAACAAACAGGCGCGAGGAGAACGACTCGGACCCCGCTTCACGCTCAACCAAAATCAACAAGGTGCCGGGAGCCGCCTTTAACTCTGCTTCTGTTTTGGCAACAGGTTTTGTGGACTGGCTCGCGCAGGCCGCCAAACCCATCAATAAAAAACCGGCCAAAATAACGTTTACTGCTCGCTGCTTCTCATATTTCATCACTCACCCGTTCCCTCTAAATAGTTTAATTCATTTTCACTAAAACCGGCCGCTTCGCGGGCGCTACGGTGAAGCCTGCCTTTTTTACCCATAGAAACCCCCATGTACTGCTCAAAGAGACCCCGAAAGGTCGCATCGGGTTCCATGTCGCGCTGTTCACACAAATACCGAAACCAGCGCGTACCAGTTTCCACATGCCCGATTTCATCCTGGAGAATAATCTCCAACACCTTCACTGCCGCATGATCACCATGATTCGCCAGTTTTTTCATAATGCCGGGGGTCACATCCAGGCCGCGTGCCTCCAGCACTCGCGGTACCAGCGCCATGCGTACCAAAGGATCATGCGCAGTTTTCTGTGCCATTTCCCATAAACCGTTGTGTGCATCAAAATCACCGTAATCATAACCCAGCGACTGCAAATGCTCGCGCATTAACTGGAAATGATAGGCCTCTTCATCAGCCACCTGCATCCAGTCGTCATAATAGGCATCCGGCATATCACGAAAGCGGTACACCGCATCCAGCGCCAGATTAATGGCATTGAATTCGATATGGACAATAGCATGGATCAACGCCGCATGACCTTCCGGAGTATGCAAACTGCGGCGGTGCAGGTTTTTTGGTGCCACCAAACGGGGGCGTTCGGGACGGCCAGGACAACCAACAGGTTCAGGTTTTCCGTTGCGTATCAGTGGAATATTGCCCAACCGCCACGCCTGAAAAGTGCGGCGGGTCACTGTGGCTTTTGTATCGGGCGTGCATAGCAACAGACACCGGTCAACGGACTCAAATAAATTCATAGGCGGCATACTACGGCCATGCAAGCCTAATTGAAAATGCGCCTGCCAAAATAATTGTTAACCCGTGCGCCGGTTAATATTTCAGCATCAACGCCCAATGCCGCTTTCCAGTGGCCGTCAACGACAGGAATGTGAATCAAGGGCTTAGTTACCCTGTTTTGCAAGGTATGCAGCAGACTGCAATGATTTCTGTCTAACCCTCTGCCAACACCTGCACTGTGTACTCCGCATGGGTACTGCCACCCATGCCATCGGGCGCAGTAAATGAGATAACATGTTCTCCGGGTGTCAGATTGTTAGCAATAAGGTATTCACCGCAACCCAGGTCACCATCAAGACTGGAATTCCAGCGACAGTCGCCTTCGTCAGCACAGCCATCAGGTGAATAGGCACAACCCGCCAGCTCCACTACTTCGCTCTGTTGCGTCTGTCCATCCTGTGGCACGGGCGAGATCATCGCTTGCGCAGGTGTCCGACTCACTTCAAACATTTCCGTTTCTGCCGTAGTGGTACGCAGCAGAGTGGAAGCCATCACTTGCAGTTTGCAATTTTTGCCGCTGGGCAGTTGATCCAGGTCCACCTTGTATTCCGTCCCATCCAACGACATAACCAGCGGACGCCAGGTTTTACCGCCATCATTTGTATAACGAACAATAGAGGTCACTTGCTCGTCTTTGCCGCATTGTGTTGTCCATTCAAGAAGCACGCTACCTGACTGTGCTTCGCTGGTATCAAATTTGAGCGCCTCAATACTGATTGTCGGTGCTTTTTCAGGAATGTCGATAATAGTCGGCCCGTCTGCGTGCCCGCATTTGAAGACTAATCTGGCAGTATCACTTAGTATGGGAATGGCTTCTGAATACCAGGTGTGGGAGTCATTATGACTCTGATGTGCCTCTCTCAGTACCAGACGCTTTGCCCACAACACACAGCCCTGTTCATCCTGCAATTCAATGGCATGTTCGGTGGGCTCACCGTTATTGTTGCCACCCGGCCCCACCGTGGAAAAGCCGCTGTGCAAATCCACATCACCCTTACAACTTACGCGAAAATCAAGATACAGGTGTTCTGCACACCCCCTGGCTTCCACAGCTATCGGTGAAGGCTGATTGTTGATGTCGTTGATAAGCGCACGATACGTGCAGGGTGAAACCCAGGGGTTGCCGCAGTAACCCATAAAGTCATTGCTGTTCGACGGGTTGTACACTTTTCCAGTGGCGTAATCCATTCCAAATTCACTGATAGCAGCAGACCGGGGGTGGGTATAGTGCGGGTAACTCGGGTCCGGCCCACCCGCATCACGGCTCCTCAAAGCATGTCCCAGTTCTTGCGCCATTATGCTGCCATCACCCACAAAACTGGCACCGACGTGACCACCACCACAACCACCATAGGCGGTAGGAATGCCTTTTTTCATCAACGCATAATGACTCGCATCCTGACCCGAAGCATTATACAGCGCACGCAATTGACGCCATAAAGCGTTCCACCCCTGACCACAACCACCACCAGTGGTATTGGTCAGATCACCGGCAAAATGAATCACATCGTAAGAAAGAAAATTGAAACGTGACATAGGCCAGGTCTTGCGCAAATACACACTGGTGGCAATAAAATCACTCATGGAGGGCGCTGCCTTCAAAACACCATTACGATGATAATGCACACCATGGGCACGAATGCGCACCACCGGCACACGAATAAAGGTCAGGATACGCCCCTGCCAGGGCGTATATTTCCATTGCCCGCCAACAAATACTTTACAACGGCTGTAAACCACTAATCTTCCACGCGCATAAAAATCCGGAATACGGAAATTCAATGTGTGATTGGCGTTACCACGATCAATCGCCATAGCCCGCCGCCCGGCGGTGGAACCGTTTAATACAATGGCTTTTCGGTAGGGTTGGCCCGCAACATCGATGCGCTTAAACCATACTGCACCTTGTACGGCACCAGCGGCCTGCCACCAGGGCTTAACGAGATTGGGATAAACACGAATCGTGAGATGCTTGCGCTCGATTAACGGCACGGCATTATCTGCTTCAGTATGAGAAGCCTGCTGGCTATGTGAAGACGTGTAGAACTGTGTTGCCTGGGTTGCCTCTATTCCTTCGATATTAAAAATAAAAACCGGTGCCAAAAGGGTCGATGGAACAATATGAGAAAAAGCACCGCTATCGATTGCATTATCATTAATGGTTTCTGCTTCTGTCGGTATACCCGGCGACATATCCCGTGTGGCAGGAGCCTCTGTATCGAGTGACTCCACTGCACCAGGGGGGGCAACATCCAACCCCGTTTCCTCAATATCAAAAAACTCGGTCGTTCGCAGAAACTCCTGCTCAACACCGGTCTCAGGCGCGCAAGCAGGCTGATGCTCTATCTGCTTTTCCATTATTCTTCTCCCTGCTATGTAGTAAACATTACACAATTTCGACGAATTCAAGGCGCAACATCAGGCGCCTTCTTAAATCCGCGAGCATCCTCACCACATAACAGTCACTCGCGTGACCCGGCACAATCTACATCCACACTGCAAACACAACAAGTGCTTGATTACAATGTGGGAATATTCACCAAACACGTTGTTCACACTCAACAAACAACCCACAGCAAGCCACTAAGGTATTCACGTCACACCAGCAAAGGATGCTATTCACTGCACAAAAAACAAACACTCTCAGTCGGTTGCGGGGAATTGAATCCCCAGAGCCTAAAGGCGCTCCAGCATCAGACGCTACATTAATTACAGAGACATTGCCCTTACCCCGTCATTTTCCGAGAGCCCGGACACCATGTTTGTTCGACTGATCACATCACTGCTTATCTTTGCCTTGCTGCTGACTCCGGCATCAATCTCAGCCAATCATGCACCCAACGTCAATCATGGGAAATTAATCAGCAAAAATAAAAAACTGAACTCTGTTTATAAAAAACAAGGGGAAAAAATTCAAAATGCCTTCAGGCGATATCAAAAAAAAGCGGCGAAAATCTGGGGAAAGGAAGCCGTCATGCCCAGTGCAAAACGTGATGTGACTTATCGCAACAATTTCAAAGAACGCAGCATTGTGAATTACGACGAAGGTGTGGTGAAAATTGAACTGGCCCTGAAGCCCGGTATTGCAAAAAACCCAAAACACAGACAGCGAAAACTGATATCTGCCATTAAAAAAACGATTAAACAAGGCCCGGATAATCGCTCCATTATCCACATCGCCAAACGCCCCTCACCGCCGCGCAGTAAACAGCCTGCGGTATTGGCTGGCCTGGTGGCCAATATCGACAATTCACCGCTTGACTCAAAAAACCTGACAGAATTTGCCAAGGCAATAGCGGCTACCATGAAAGCTCGCAGTCTTACAGGCAAAGATGGTAAACAGCGCGTAGTGATCAGCACACAATTCAGCCTGGTGCCCGATCACATTCGTGTTCGCGCACAAAAATTCAGTGAGAGCGTGCATAGCTATGCCCATGAACATAATATTCCCGCACCACTTATTTTCGCGATCATTGAAACAGAAAGTGCTTTTAATCCCAGAGCAAAATCACCCATTCCCGCCTTTGGTTTAATGCAACTGGTGCCCAAAAGCGGTGCGCGTGATGCCTATAAGTTTATCTATTCAAAAGACAAGGTAGTCAAAGAAAAATATCTATACGATCCAGATAACAATATAAAATTAGGTACAGCTTATCTGCATTTGCTGTACTACAAACATTTCAAAAGAATCAAAGACCCTGAGGCACGCACCCTGGCCACCATTGCTGCTTACAATGCTGGCTCAGACAGCGTCATCCGTTCCTTCACTGGCCGATACACCAAACGAAACTATGCCAGTCGTTATTCGTGGCGTCGCCACGCCTATAATAAAATCAACAAACTCAACGCCGATGAGCTTTACACACATTTTCGTGCCCACCTGCCCGCAAAGGAAACACGGGATTACCTCAAAAAAGTACGCAATCGTATGGGGAAATATGAAACATAGCCCCAGGATATAGCCAGAATATGGAAAGCCCTTCACCTGCCCCCCCACCTGAAAGAGAGCATGAGGGAAAATGCCATTTAAGTTTTCAATTCACTCTGCCGACATCGAAATTATCCAACTATCAGATATACCCGTGGTGTTTGAGATTTAGGCTTTTAGTGTGCGTCATATTCATTTCATGGCAAGGTGAAATGACGAGTAATAGCCGGACTATTGCGAGGAATTTCAACGCAGCCATGGAATGAAGAGGGCGTACAATAAAACCTAAATCTCAAACGCTACGGGTATAGTTGGCAATATTACGCTTGATGCATAGCGCTGCAACGAATAGCATCCAATACAAATCACCGACGTAACGCCCAACAAGAGAGTCCCCATGAACAGTTCACGTTTATTCCAGGGTGCGGCAGTAGCTGCATCACTGGCACTTGCCACCTACATCACTGTCGTATACGTATTGGAAGGAGAGAAGGATAGCAAAACTGTCACGGCATCCTCCGGTAACGTGGCAAGCCACAATGTCACTCGCGATATTTTAAGCTACGCCCCCGCTGACACAATCTATTTTTTCGGTGGACTTGAGCCTGCATCACTGAGCGATATGATAAAAATCATCGAACCTCAATGGGGCTATATACAGCCCGCAGATTTAAAAAAATCACTCGATCAACAATTGCCCAATAACAAAAATATGCCGCCAGCAGTAAAAATGTTAACCGGATTATTCATTGAGTATGTGACTGCGTTTAAAGACCTGGAAACAGTACAAGGCACATTGGGGCTCGACGACGAGCTGGACGCCGTTCTTTATTCCGTTGGAACCAACCCCGTAATGCGTATCAAACTGGCTGACACAAATATATTTAATGCCTTTATTAAACGTGTCGAAGAAATGCAACAGGTAACACCCGTACAGGAATCACAAGGTGAACTTTCATTTAAAACATATCGTTTCTCTGCCCCTGGAAGCAACCATCAGAACGCGACTGATGCCAAACTCGTCATCAGCGTGAACAACAACTACGCCCTGATCACCCTGTTAACATCATTGGAGGACCAGGCAGCCCGTGACCTGATACTGGGTGTAAAAAAACCGGCAAACTCTCTGGCTGACACGACACTGTTAACAGACCTCACGTCCAAACATAATTTCCACCCGGCTTATCTTGGCTACATAAGTCATGAGGAAATCGTGAAGGGTCTGACCACCCCGGAAGACAACGAATTTGGCCGCATGCTGGGAGCATTGCTCAACACTGTCAGCGCACAAAAAGTGCCTGACCAAGCTAACGGAGGTGCCGAACAAACATCTGTCGCACAAAATAAACCCGTGACAAAAAACCCACTGGCCCCCATACAAACAACCGCCTGTCGCACCGGGCTTCTGACAATCATGCAAACATGGCCACGCACCGTCTTTGGTTACACCGAACTCGACCTGAAGAAAAAACCCATAAAAATGGCCGCACGCATGGTGGTTGAAAATACCGATGCGGTATTCATGCAGCAATTACAACAATTACGTGGCTTCATTCCAGCACATGTCCGTAAAATCGACAGCAGACCTGCCCTGGGTTTTGGTTTTGGCTTTAACATCGATGAACTGACACCGGTGGTCAGCCAGATGTTCACAGAATTCACACAAAAGGATTACCAATGCCAGTTTCTGGCAGAAATGAAACAAGGCCTTACTGGCTCCAATCCAGTGCTCGCACTGGGCATGATGACGGGTATGGCTGCGGGTGTACACGGCATTTCGGCAACTGTACTGGATATCGACGCCTCCATGAATCTTGAGCAAAAGGGGACTGCCCCCGACATTCACAGCCTCGATGCCATTATCACTATCTCGGCAAAAGAGCCGCAACGCCTGCTCCTGATGGCTGCCAATTTCCAGCAAGGCATGCCGCCCATTCAGCTCCCCGATGATGGCACTCCAATAGACTTCCCCATTCCTCTGCCAACATCTGAGCTTGGTAGCGTTAAACTGGCATTAAAAGGAAACCACATTGTGGCTTACATCGGAGACAAGGCTGAACAGCTCGCGCAAACGATGGCAAACGATCCTCTTGCGGCAACGGGCATGTTTGCACTTAACATGGACCTTGGAAAGTACATGAAACTCGTCAACAACTTTGTGCAGGCCGCTGACAACACAGACGGGAAAATATCCGAACAGGACAAGGCCATGTTGGAAGAGATGGCAAAAGCGAATGTGCAATTCGTCGAATCTTTCGATATTACGCCACAAGGCATTGTCCTCGATGTAACAATGACCATGCACTGATAATTTACAACGTTAAACTCAATATAAGCTGAGGCACTTTTTCAGTAACACCCTGCAAACCAAATTTGTTACGCCAATATTGGTATTCAATTCCAAAATAGACTTTATTTTTAAAATCCATCATACGGCCTATATCCACCAATAATTGTGGCTGTGACTGTATATTTGCAACAAAATAAGATTCTGAACCGACGTAATCCACATAGCCGCTGAAAATACCGTGTACGCGAAATAATGTAAATGGAAACCCCCAGGAGATAGAGATTTGCTCGGTATCCCCCGGCACTGATGGATCGCCACCATACAAAAAATTGACATTAAAATAATCAGCGCTTTCAAAATCTATTCTGACACCGATGCCATAATAATAACGGCGGAAACTCGATACTGGATTTGACCCATAATCATATTCACCCACCAGAAGAATATCATCAATTTTCCAGATGCTATCCGTTTGATTAAACAGATTGGAGAGACTAAATGCAGGATGCCATTCACCATAGATAGAAATAAAATCACTATCCGGGTTAATAACATCAAAGAAAAAATAATGACTGCCTATTTTCCCACCACTGCTATGGTCAAATGTTGCAATGGTTCTTTTCTTCTCCCCAACCAGGTAACCTCTTCCCTTTAAGAATGATATACTGGTTGCAGACCAGTTTATTGCGTTTTTATCATAATGGTCTGCCTGCCATTCATTTGCGTACCCCGCGTTATTTCCAACTGAAACATTAATAGCCAATAAAATAAATGTTAATAAAGTACACTTGGCGTTACATTTCACAAACGACTCCTTTCTTTATTATGTAACTCAGGAAAAATTTCCATCACTATGTTCCTTCGCGCTATTTGTCTTGTATAAAATCGTCCCGCCAGTGCTTGATTTACATTCTAATGACTAAGCGGTACGCATAATTGGTAAGGCCTCAAGGTGATAACTGCCGCGAACATATCAATATTAATATTTTCTTGCCTGAATTTTTCTTGTTAAAATTGAGGCCAGATAAAGACCGTTATCCGCATCGTATATCCCAAACTCATCTTCCAGCATAGTGTTCCGGGCATTCCATATAACAGCATCATCGCTTCCACCCACCCAACTATTAAAGTGTGTTATTTCTTCACTCAATGTAAACATGACCGCGATCCAGTCGCCAGGCTTTACTGTATCATTCAAGCTCCATGTGTTATTGAACGGCAGGTGCCATGCAACCGTTTGGTTAAGAATGCCATCGCTATCGCTATCATCAAATCCAGACTCTTCTTGCCCATGAAACAGGGACTGTGCATTCAGAGTAACCACATTACTGATGATAATATCATCACGCTCCGTATCCAGGCCGAATACAACAAGATTCTCATCATCGTCAAGTGATTTATCACCTGCGGGAACCTGGACAGGTGGGAATGTTTGCCAATTAGTGATGACATGACTGCTGGGAGTTGTCACTGTCGGTGCGATGGGGCCAGCATTTTCAATCAACATAAAATATGTGTACTGACCATAACTGTTTTCCCAATATACGATATGAATGTTACCTAATGGCATAGCAAGAGCATTGATTGAATAAAGTGTGCTGATACAAAAGAACAGAATAGCAGATATGTTTTTTTTCATGATATCTTCCCCTTTAGTGATTTCCATGGCCTCATATTGCTCTTGCACAGTTCTCACGATTCACCCGCAGGGTTTAGCTCATATGAGCCTCTCGTGAATAAAATGTGATATCTGCGTAAACCGCGAGCGAATCCTCTCCACCATGCTGCACCTGTCGGCAATATGCAATTAGAAGCACACCGGGAACGCATGGATCAAAAAGGTAAGGAGACGACGCGTCGCCGATCAGGGTTAGCCGAGCACCCTTTTGGCACGCTGAAGCGCTGGTTTGGGTGGGATCATTTTTCTGGTACGCAGATTCAGTAAAGTCCGTGGTGAAATGAGTCTCATGGTGCTGGGTTACAACCTGATGCAAGTCATCCGTATCCTCGGGATAAAAGCGTTCAGGGGTTATCGCGCCTTAAAAAAACGTACGGTGGAAGCCAGTTTAGAAGGAGCAGCAACCGCATAACTCCAACCCATTGTTTTTATTGATAATTTATAAGGGTTCGCGATAAGCACCGGAAAACACCCATGACAGGATATATTGCCACAATAGAATCTTTCTGATGGCACTGCGCTTGAAATGCACAAAAATACTCAGAGAGTAGCAGCAGAGTTACACTAATTATAAGCGGTACCTGTCAGATCACTAATGCCCTGTACACCTCATTGTCATTAAGTTAGGAATTAACATTTCCTCGTTCCCATATCCCCCGGAATTGGGAAAGTATTATTCCCATTTGCTGCACAGATCGTGATCAAACATGTAAAGTAGTGCTGTAAAAAAACCGCACACAAAACAACCCCCCCATTTCCGCAAAGAAAGGGGGAAGCCTGTTGAAATGTATCTGTTAATTCTCCTTTGAGAAAAAATCCATGGCTTTCGCTGCAATGGCTATGCAGCAGGATGAATGCCCCATATCGTTATTCAATATTGTAAGAGAATATTTTATGGCCCCTCTCTCCTGGACAGCCGACACGTAAAGGTCGTTTTGACCTTCACGCATCGGACAGAACCATCAGTTCTCAATCACCGTTGTATGTTGCAGATTGATCGTGTCCTGCATTCCTGTGGCCGTGACACGAACTGGTGCGACTATCAATGTTCCATCAACCAAACTATCGGCGACCGTTGCATTGATTGTTATAACTTGGCTGGCACCAGCTGCCATGGTGCCCAGAGTCCAGCCTGCTTCATCCATTGGATCACAATTCCCGGAACAACCAGCTGCATCGGGTTCTGCGTCCACACTCCAACGAAAGAACAGTTCTGCCGGAACTCTGAGCTGCACACTTACATCCTCAACCGGTAAACCATAGCCATTGGTCACCGTAATGGTATAAGCCAGAATCCCGCTTGATGCCACAGGTTGAGGCGTTGCAGCAATGTCTACCGATAACAGTGAAGCAATTCCCGTGTTTTCTGCAACAGAAACTGCAAATTCACTTCGATTATCGATCTCAAGCCCGCCGTCATGGGACAATTCAGCAGAGAGCGCAAGAATATCACCATCCGTAGCGCCACCGGCCACTACAGTGATTTCACGGTGCAGTGATGCCCCGACACTAAGAGTGCCCTCGTTCCATACCACCTCACCTGCGTTGACCTCGCTACCGCCATCACTGATGGAACTCACAGTCACACCCGCAGGCAAAAAGGCTCGAAGCTCTACCGAGGTCAGCGATCCCGCGCTGGTATTGCCAAAGTCCAGTTGATAGGTAAAAGTCTCACCCGCTATCACCGGGTCCACTGAGGCACCCAAAGCCAGATCGGCAGATGGGGCATTGAAAACCGCAACCGTCTTCCGCAAGTCAATCGTGTCACCCAAACCGGTCGCCGTAACTCGCACCGGTACCGTGATCAGGTTGCCACTCAATACGTTGGCGACCAGTGCATTGATTGTAATCGTGCGACTTTCACCAGCAGCCAGGGTACCCAGATTCCAGCTTGCTTCATCCATTGGATCACAATTCCCAATACAATTCGCATTGGGTTCTGCATCTGTGCTCCAGACAAAGAACAGTTCTGCCGGAACCCGAAGTTGCACAACCACATCATTGACGGGCAGCTCTGATGAATTACTGACCGTCAGTGTGTACAACACGCGCTCATCCCCGACCACCGGGTTGGCTGAAGTGCTGATATCTACTTCCAGTGGAAGTGTGTCAGAGACCACAGTCAACGCATGTTCAGCAGTATTGTCAACAATCTGACCACCGTCGTGGGTTAGCTGGGCAGTGGCTTTCAGAATTTGCCCGGCGATGAGACCAGTATCGGCTGTCACCGTAATTTCACGACGCAGTGATGCACCGACACTAAGAGTGCCCTCGTTCCATACCACCTCACCTGCGTTGACCTCGCTACCGCCATCACTGATGGCACTCACAGTCACACCCGCAGGCAAAAAGGCTCGAAGCTCTACCGAGGTCAGCGATCCCGCGCTGGTATTGCCAAAGTCCAGTTGATAGGTAAAAGTCTCACCCGCTATCACCGGGTCCACTGAGGCA
>JALSGT010000142.1 GCA_026982555.1 Chromatiales bacterium | reverse complement strand
ACTCACAGTCACACCCGCAGGCAAAAAGGCTCGAAGCTCTACCGAGGTCAGCGATCCCGCGCTGGTATTGCCAAAGTCCAGTTGATAGGTAAAAGTCTCACCCGCTATCACCGGGTCCACTGAGGCACTCAGAGCCAGGTCGGCTGAAGGTGAGTTGAATACCTCTACAACTTTATTGATCTGTACATCACTGATGCCAGTTGCGCTAAAAGTTACTGGCAATGCAATAACAGCGTTACTTAAAGTAGCCGCATTTACCAGCGCATTTACGGCAATGGTGTGACTCTCACCCACTGCCAAAGTGCCCAAGTTCCAGCTTGCTTCCTCCATTGGATCACAATTCCCGACACAATCCGCATTGGGTTCTGCGTCCACACTCCAGAGAAAGGACAGTTCTGCCGGAACAACAAATGAAACGCCAACATCCTCCATCGGTGCAGCCGTCACATTTGCCACTGTAATCGAATACAACAAGCGCTCACCCGCAACTGCCGGACCATTGACTGACACATCTGTTGATAACGGCATAATTGCAGTGAAGTTCAGCGTCGATACCACCGGGCTGGCAATGCCATCATCGACAGTCACGCTAGCGGTGTAGTCACCCGCTGACGAATACGTGTGCGTCTGCGAGGTGTTATTGGCACAATCATCGATGGTGTAATCAACCGTCCCATCATTGTTGATGTCCAGCATACAGGTCAGCGTATCGTCGTTGGCATCACTGACATCCCAACTGAAGGTCATTGGGCTACCGACAATAACAGGGTCAGGTATGGCATTGAGGCCACTGTCAAACACCGGTGCCATATTGGGAGCCACACTGACGGTAATGGAAACGGTTTGTTCATCCGCGCCGCCATTACCGTCATCGACAGTCAGGCTGGCCGTGTAGTCGCCTGCTGACGAATACGTGTGCGTCTGCGAGGTGTTATTGGCACAATCGGTGATGGTGTAATCAGCACTCCCATCGTTGTTGATGTCCAGCATACAGGTCAGCGTATCGCCACCGTTTGCATCACTGACGCTCCACTCAAAGGTCACCACGTCACCTGTTTCCGGTGCGTCCGGAGTCGCGGTAAAGCTGTTGATTTCCGGCGAGACGTTGTCCGGGTCTGGCTCAGTCACTGTTACATTCACACTCTGCTGCACGGGTGCGTTGACACCATCTGTAACCGTCAGGCGTATCTGGTAATTACCTGCCTGCGTATAAGTGTGTGCTTGCGAGGTTGTATTGGCACAATCGGTAATCGTATATTCGTCTGAACCATCACCATTGATGTCCAGGCCACAGGTCAGTGTATCGTTTTCAGTATCGGTAACAGCCCAGCTGAATGTGGTCGGTGTGCCTGTATTCACACTCGCCGGGTTTGCTTCCAGGGTGTTGATAACCGGTGCCGCGCTGACCATGATTGTGATGGTGTCTTCATTAGAAGCTCCATCACTGTCTGTGGCTTTTAGCGTAATGACATGATTGCCAATGGAAAACGCGCTGGAAATATTTGCACCCGTCCCCAGTTGGCCACCGGTATTAGAAGACCATTCAAGACTGTCTCCGCCCAATGCGCCGTCTTCATTGTCTGTGCCGGTGCCTGTAAAGGAAACCGTACTGTTTTCGGGATGAACGCTTCCATCCGCCGGACTGGTGATTTCGGCTATCGGATCTGAACCGTTTGAATTGTCGTCATCAGGCTCACTTCCTCCTCCCCCGCCGCCACATGCACCCAGCAATAACGAGAAAGAAATAACAACACCCTGAACCCACTTCGCTGACAACATAACGCCCTCCCTCCAGTTTTTGTTTTTTTGTAATAACCCGACTCAACCCAAATATAAAATCAATATCACACACGTATGCGGATTCTGCTTTTCAGCAGCCCGGCTTCGAAATACAACATGGATTGGTACTTTGTTTGCCTCTTTCACATCGCCAGACAAGCATTAGCCATACGAATCATATTATTAATTTGTAAGATATAAGTCAAAAAATACTCTGTCAAGCGCATTCGTTATTTTTATTTCGCCACAGAAACATAGCGTAACAACAACAACCCTCTTATAATGTAAGATATTACCGTTCCAAAGCCACCAGACACATTGCATCCCGGATTCCGATAATCCTTGTTTGTTGTGATCACAATAAATAGTATGCAGAGGAGAACGTCATAAAACAGTTACCCATAAAAAAACTCAGTCTGACCGAAGCAGTCATTGCGCATCTGTTGCGGGAAAGTACAGCACCGCTGTTTGGTCTGGAATTGGTTCGCCGCTCCTCCTCCGGTAAACTCAAACTCAAGAAGGGGACCATTTACGTTACGCTGGAACGCATGGAGAAAAAGGGTTTGGTGACTTCTGAACGAGAAACGTCACCACCGTCACATGTGAAAGAGGGCGATTTTTATATCCCGCGAAGACTATACGTGCTGACGTCACGGGGCTTACAGGCGCTGACGCTCCTGGAAGAAGCCGTTGCTCAGATCCCCGGTTTTTTGGTGAGGTCCTGAAATGACAACACCCGGCGCGCAAGCAAACCCGGACTTCGAGAACCTGGACCGCAGTGTGCTCTTTGCCTCTGCCGGTGGTGTCATTTTCAACGGGCTGGAAGCCTCACTGCCCGGCATTGCGCTGACAATTATCGCCACACTGCTATATGGACTGGTACGCAATCGCATCGCTAATATGGATGCATTTGAATACATAGACACTCCGCCCACTCCTTTGGGCGCTGATATCCAATACTTTACGTTATGGTGCCAATGGCTGGCGAGTCGGCAATTACGCGACGGTCTGCTCGGTGACCTGGTTGACCCCACCATCGGCAACACACCCGGGGCGGCGCGGCGATACATACGCGAAACACTTTTTCTGGCCACCTGGATTCGTGCCAAAGAAAAAATATTGTCCCTGCTGTGGCTTGACCGTTATCTCTGAGTCATCCCGTACGGCCACCATCATTCTACCCTCCCCCCGACTGATTTCCTCCGTTCTGATACTCGCTCATTGATATGAATACCGGGAAACCCGATTTTTTCCCCTATGTGCTGGTGGCACTGGTTGTGGCAACCCTGTTTTTCCTCCTGTTGCTGGATCGGCATTCACCCCTTTTTTCCACGCCTTCCGGCATGGCACCCTTTTTTTTCATCGTGCTCGCCATTGCGGCAACACTGGTTCGCTATGCAACGGCCTTGCCCTCACCAAAGCGGCAAGACACCGGCAGGCTTTGGTTACAATGGCATCGCTCGGGACCCATCGGCGGAGCATTGACGGGGCTCATTTTTCTGGGCACTTACTGGGCTTACGACTGGCCCGCACCAAATCGAAGCGAGATCAGCGAGCGACAGGTCAATGAAATATGCACACTCGATCAACCCGTTCCAGACGAACTGGTCATTTGGGAAACCCCTGACCCTGTGGAACTCATTCCGGGGTTCATGCTGACGGGCATGGCACTTGGGCTGGTGGTGGGGCTGTTGTTTCCACGGTGGCACACATTCATCCACCAACAAACACGCACAATTCCCACGCTGCGCTGGCTGGCCGCCCCTTATCCGTCAGGATTGGCATTTGGCCTGATTTTTGGCGCATTGATTGGCACCTGGTTATGTCCGCTGATTTTTAGTATCAACGACGGGCGTCCCTTTCTGCGAATATCAACTTCGGCCATATCCGTATTTCTCGCTGTCGGTTTTTATTTGCTTTTTGAAATCGCCCAACATCGCCGTGCAATGACTCGCACAGCTTATGCGACATTAGCCGTCGTGCTGTTTGTCGGCGTATCGCTCAGCAGCCTGGTCTGGTTTCTCGATACCCAGCTGGGCATATCCAGCACGGCCTATTGTTATTTTTACACGACATGGAATACGGCGCTGAATGAACTACAACCCGGCTGGCTACCGGCAATCGCTGGCGCAGGTTATGGAGCCATATGCGGCGCCATTACCATGTCTGTCGCTTCGGGTTACCTGATTATTCGCGCAGCTGTTGAGCGTGAAGAAGGTGCTTCTGACTCATAATGGCACCATACTCCAACAGCGCTGACGCTTTTTTGCTAAAGGCTTGAGATCGTTGCCATGAACAACAAATCAGCGGTGAGCTATCAAAAAAATAACTTTAATTGTTAACGTCCCCATAAGGTTATTTTGACGGGTACAAAGCGATACAGTGGCGGAGCGCCACTGTATCGCCCGAAAGGTTGATCTGTCAGCGCCCATGGCGGTGTACTAATTCTGTTTCAATTTTGCAAAAGCATCTGCCATGGCACTGTTGGTCTGTTTGCCATTGCCTTTATTCATGACTGGCTTTGATGACTGAGCGGATTTCTGCCGGTTTGCAGATCTGGCTTTCCCTGTTCCGGGTCGGTCACGTTGCGTATCCTGAGGCTTGTCCCGCGCATCGTCGGTCAGCCGCATGCTGAGACCGATACGTTTACGCGGCAGATCCACTTCCATCACTTTGACTTTAACCACCTGCCCCGCCTTTACAACTTCGTGCGGGTCTTTCACAAATTTATCCGCCAGTGCGGAGACATGGACCAGGCCATCCTGATGTACACCGATATCCACAAACGCGCCGAAGTTGGTAACGTTGGTCACCACGCCTTCCAGTATCATGCCTGATTCAAGATCAGACAGTTTTTCAATGCCGTCTTTAAAGGTGGCGGTTTTGAATTCGGGACGTGGATCACGGCCAGGTTTTTCCAGTTCACCAAAAATGTCGCGCACGGTGGGCTCACCAAAATGTTCATCCACAAAATCATTGGCAGCCAATCCTTTCAAAAAAGATTTGTCGCCAATAATATCCGTGATTTTGCGTCCGCTTTGTTGAATGATTTTTTCCACCAGAGGATAGGCTTCAGGGTGTACAGATGAAGCATCCAACGGGTTGTTTCCGCCGCGAATACGCAAAAAACCTGCCGCTTGTTCAAAGGCTTTTGGCCCGAGGCGTGCCACTTTCAATAATTGTTTCCGGTTATTAAACGCGCCACTGGCTTCGCGGTGCAAAACAATATTGGTCGCCAGGGTTTCGGACAATCCGGCGACTCGCGCCAGTAACGGTGCAGAAGCGGTGTTGATTTCCACGCCGACGGCATTCACACAGTCTTCCACGACGGCTTCGAGTTTTTTTGCCAGTCGCGTCTGATTCACGTCATGCTGATACTGGCCGACACCGATGGCTTTGGGGTCGATTTTCACCAGTTCTGCCAACGGGTCTTGCAGGCGACGGGCAATGGATACTGCGCCACGATAGGTCACGTCCAGTTCAGGAAACTCCCGTGCGGCGAGTTCGGAGGCCGAGTATACCGAGGCTCCGGCTTCACTCACCATCAAGCTGGTGAGGTGCAACGAGCTGTATTTTTTCATCAGCTCCTGCACCAGTTTGTCGGTCTCTCGCGAGGCGGTACCGTTGCCAATACTGACAAGATCGACGCTGTGTTTTTCCGCCAGTTTGCCCAGCACGGCCAGCGATTGATCCCATTGATTTTTCGGCGCATGAGGAAATATCGTGGCGTACTCCAGCAGTTTGCCCGTGGCATCCACCACCACCGCCTTGACGCCGGTGCGCAGCCCCGGGTCCAACCCCATGGTGCAACGCTGTCCAGCAGGCGCGGCCAGCAACAGGTCGCGCATATTTTCGCCGAACACACGAATGGCTTCCTCTTCCGCCGATTCGCGCAGACGCAGATTGAGTTCGGATTCAATCTGCATACTGATTTTGATACGCCAGGCCCAGCGAGCGCACTCTCCCAGCCACGAATCTGCCGCACGGGCTTCATCACGCAGCCCAAAATGCGCTGCCACCATGGATTCACAAATCCCCCTATCCAATGGTGATTCCAGATCATCCTGCCCTGGCACCACGATCTTCAGGCGCAACACGCTTTCACTGCGCCCTCGATATAAAGCCAGAGCCCGATGCGACGGCACTTTTTTCAACGCCTCGGAAAATTCAAAATAATCGGCAAATTTGCTGCCGTTTTGCTCCTCGCCTTTCACCACCACCGAGGTCATCAGACCATTTTCCCACACATAATCACGCAGCTTGCCGACCAGATCCGCCTCTTCCGCAGCACGCTCCATGAAAATCTGGCGGGCACCATCAAGCACTGCGGCGGCATCGGCAAAGCCCGCTTCTTCATTAAGGTACTCGGCAGCCAGCACCTGTGGATCAATACCATGATCCGCCAGAATCGCATCCAGCAGCGGTTCAATACCGGCCTCGCGGGCAATCTGCGCCTTGGTGCGGCGCTTTTGTTTGTACGGTGCATACAGATCTTCGAGACGGGTCTTGGTATCCGCACCCTTAATAGCCGCAGTAAGCGCCTCGGTCAGTTTGCCTTGTTCCTCGATACTCTTCAGCACGGCAACACGGCGATCTTCCAGCTCTCGTAAATACGTCAACCGGTCTTCAAGGTTACGCAACTGGGTATCGTCCAGCCCGCCGGTCACCTCTTTGCGATAACGGGAAATAAACGGCACCGTAGCCCCTTCATCCAGCAATTTAATGGCAGACTCAACCTGAATCAGGCGAACACCCAGTTCATCAGCAATACGTGACTCAATATTCATGAATACCTTGTAATATTTAGCAATGGAAAATCAGTTGAATTGTCAGCAGGGCAACAACAAAGGATGTACAGTGTACCAAACCCGCAACCGTGCAACAGTCTTGAAATTCAGTCCAGGACATGATGTATTCCGCCCCGTCAGCAACAGGTTGACACGCATTATTCAGTGGAGCATCACATTCATGCTGTTATGCGGCTTTTCACCCGCCTGGGCGACTGACCTGCATATCGCTGTTGCCACTAATTTCAACCGCACCGCCACAGCCCTTGTTCACCATTTTGAACAGCAAAGTGAATACACCGTGCGTCTGGTTTTCGGCTCCACCGGTAAACACTACGCACAAATCACTCACGGGGCACCCTTCGAGCTGTTTTTTGCCGCCGACGAACGCCGTCCCGCATTACTGGAAAAAAATGGCCTTGCCGTGCCCGGCACACGTTTTACCTATGCACAGGGACGACTGGTATTGTGGAGTCCCGATGTCAACCGGATCGACGCCAAAGGTGATGTGCTGGCCAACGATAATTTCCGCAAGCTCGCAATTGCCAATCCCAGGCTGGCACCCTATGGTTTCGCCGCTCGCGAAATTTTACAGGCACGCGGACTGTGGAAAAAATTACAACCTCGCCTGGTGCGCGGTGAAAATATTGGACAGGCTTATCAATTTGTCAGAACCGGCAATGCGCAACTGGGATTCATTGCTGCTGCACAAATTTTTACCGATGGTAATCTGCCCAAGACCGGCTCCCTGTGGGTTCCGCCGCAATCGCTATATACGCCGGTTATCCAACAAGCCGTATTGATCAAAGACACACCGGCAGCACAGGCCTTTATCCGCTTTGTTAAAAGTAATGCTGCACGTCATATTATCCGGCAACATGGATACAGAACGCCTTGATGTTTGCAACCGGTAACGGCAAAAAATGGGAAGCGTTTCTGTACATTGCAGGATCAATTCTGTGAACAGGCAACCACTTAACCTTTACCCTAAAACCCGCCGTTGAAATGTGTTATTACACCCTCAAAGCGGTCGGCTGCGGATTTCAGGTTTAATGCATATTTTAATACAGTAGCTCTCAGTAGCTCTGAACAATTGACCTGTAACAGAAATATAGAGTAGCCTGCTTTTGATCGTACTGCTGTAAAAAGGAGAACAGCATGCATATTGCAACCGCCGACTCAACACTGGAGTCTTCCAAAGAAGCCGCAAATCAACTTTGGGAGCAGCTGTCAGACCGTCTGGGCAATCCCCCTGACTGGATCGTTATTGCCCCATCCGTCAGTTACGATATCCCCCAGCTACAGCAAACATTAAACAGCCTCGGAGCCAAACGCTTCCACGGCAGTACATCCTGTCTCGGGGCAATGACCGAGCGCGGCGTGGTCAATACCGAAGGACGCGGTATTGCTGCCTTTGGTATCGCCGACCCTGATGGGGATTACGGTGTTGGCGAGATATCGCTGGACACGACAGCATCACCGGAGGCAGCAGCTTGTCAGGCACTGGATGCTGCGCTCAGTGACGCAGAACGGCCAGGTGAAGTACCCGACCTGATATGGATCAGCGCCCCTCCCGGTTGTGAGGAAAGAGTAATTGCCGGACTCGAGTCCTCACTTGGTGCAGGTGTACCTATTGTTGGCGGCAGCTCTGCTGACAACGATGTCAGCGGCCAATGGGCTCAGCTGACTCAGGCTGGCGTGCATCTTAATGCCGTCATAGTCTCGGTGCTGTTCCCCTCTACAGAACTCCATTTTGCGTTTCACAGTGGTTACGAGCCAACAGAAATAAAAGGGCGTGTGACCCGCGCCGATGGCCGTATTTTATATGAAATTGACGGACGCCCGGCGGCAGAAGTTTACAACGACTGGACCCGTGGTGTGCTTCAGGATGCGCTGACAACAGGCGAGCAAAACGTACTGCCTCTGACGACATTGTACCCGCTGGGCCGGGTAGTCGGCAGCGTCGCCGGCACAGCCTATCACCAACTGTCTCATCCAGACCGCATTACCCCGGAACGCGGCTTGAGCCTGTTCTCGGATGTTGAGGTGGGTGACGAGGTTTGGTTAATGCAAGGAACCCGACAGAGTCTGGTTGAACGGGCCGGGCGTGTGGCCCGTGCAGCGATGCAAGCTGGCAATATCACACCGGATAATATCGCTGGTGGTCTGGTCATTTATTGCGCGGGCTGTATGTTAACCGTCCAGGATCAAATGGATGACGTGGTCGGTCATCTTAATGATGCCCTGGACGGACACCCCTTTCTGGGCTCGTTTACCTTTGGCGAACAAGGCTGCTTTATCGGTGGTGAAAACCGCCATGGAAATCTGATGATTTCAGTCCTGTTATTAGGGGAGAGTTAACAATCATTTTGACCGTCAAAATAATTGCTAACGCCCCCTCAGGTAATGCCCCTGCGAGCACATGAAACAAATCAATGAAGAACTCCGGGAGAGTTTAGTCGAACTTCAGGTTCAGCTTGAACAGGAACGTACATGGCGCAAGGAAGGTGATTTACTGCTTGCGGGCGTTACCCGCCTGGCCGTCGCGCGAGACGCCGAAACTGTTTACACAGTGCTTGTCGATGTGCTTGGCCCATTGTTGCACTTTGATGTGGCCGCTTTGTTTTTAGCTGATGACAATGTGCTGGTATCAATGGCCGCAGAGGAGCACTCACTCGCCGGGGTCCGGCTGAGTATCGACTCTGCCTTACGACGGGTATTGCTCGGCAAACCTGTCGCTGTTTTTGATACCTCAAAACAACCTGCCTGGGCAGCACAATCCTCCACCCTGCTTGACCGCGTTCGTTCAGCATTGCACATTCCCATTTTTGCCGGAGAAAGTGTTGCCGTACTGGTTTGCGTCCATGCAGAAAAAGGCTTTTTTGCTGCCCGCCATACGCGTATCGCACAGCGCATTATGCCCATGGTATCAGCTGCCCTGCTCTCTATTCAGGGCTTTCAGCTACGACTTGAAAGCGAACAGCAAAATCAAGCGGCAACCGCCGTTGCAACGCACCGCGATCTTCTTGAGCGTGCGCTGGGCAGTGTGGGGGCGGGTGTCGGCTATGTGACATCGTCAGACCTGACACCACTCGGGTGTACATTACATGAGATTCTTACAGACTGGAAAACACCCAATGCCTGGTGGTTACACTACCGCCATCACTTGCATCCCGGACATACCGTACTCATCAGTGACACCAGCCCAACGGGTAACCGTTTCACACATGAAGCCACATTGATGGAGACCACAGGTGATGATCAACTGTTGCTGATTGCCGATGTCACCCGTTGGGTGCTTGCCGAACAGGCCTTGCAAGACATGAATACCGAATTGGTTGTTGCACGCGATACAGCACTGTCAGCCAATCGGGTCAAATCCAATTTCCTCGCCAACATGAGTCATGAACTGCGCACACCGTTAAATGCCATCATGGGTTATACCGATTTACTGATTGAGGATGCACAAGCGCGCAAGGAAACAGAAACGCTCAGCTATCTTGAGCAGGTATTACAGGCTGCTACGCAACTCCTGTCCCTCATCGATAATGTGCTTGATTTATCCAGAGTCGAGGCTGAGCCCGTTAATGTACATATGGCCTGGGTTGACCTGGATAGTCTGCTGGAGGACATTCGCGTAATAATCACACCCGCTGTTGAGCAACATGACAATACCCTGCAAATCACCCGCAAAATATCCCAAAATAAAATCTGGGCCGAAAAAAAGCGTCTGCAAAAGGTGCTCCTGAATCTCCTGTCAAATGCGGCCAAATTCACTACCGCTGGACTCATTGAAATTTATGTTGCTTTACGTCAGACAGATAATGGCCGGGAACAATTCGCATTTGAGGTACGGGATACCGGAATTGGCATTCCAGCGGATCACCTGGAAAATATTTTTCAGCCTTTTTCCCAGGTGGATACCAGCAATACCCGGCGTTACGGAGGCACCGGCCTTGGCTTGACAATCAGTCGCAGTTATTGCGAATTAATGGGCGGCAGCCTGATGGTCACTTCGACAGTCAATGTCGGATCAACATTTACTGTATTGTTACCCGTGACCTATCCATCAAATGACGATGAGGAAATGAATATAAAAATTATGCAGGGTACTGAACATTAAAAACAAACACCTGATACATCCCGTACATCGTCGGCTCCCCACACACTCTCATGCGTAGGCCCAACGAAAATACCGTATTAAAGAAAGGAGAAAAATGTGATGTATACAACATTGGTCAACGTTAACGTCAAAACCGAGCACATCGATAACTTTATTGCGGCAACACAACTGAACCATGAAGCATCGGTACAGGAACCTGGAAACTTACGTTTTGACATACTGCAAATGGCAGATACTCCGAACCGGTTTATCCTTTACGAAGCCTATCGTAACGCCGATGCCGCAGCAGCACACAAAGAAACCGCACACTACCTGACATGGCGGGAAACGGTGGCCGACTGGATGGCATCACCGCGCGAGGGAGTGCATTACGTCGGATTATTCCCGGAATATTAGCCAATGGTACTAAGCGCATTTTCCACGGTTCGCCTGCCACGGATTATTTTTGGTGAAGACAGCCACAAACAACTGCCCTCCCTTGTGGCGGCCTATGGTCGTCAAACACTTCTGGTGACGGGTGCCACTTCTTTTTGCGCAACACCTTATTGGTCACAACTTCGGGATGCATTGGGAACAGCAGGATTGCAGTGGAATAATGTGGTCATCGATGGAGAACCATCACCACAACAAGTGGACCAAATTGTAGCGCAATTTCACCAAACCGGGATTAACAGTGTTCTCGCCATCGGTGGCGGCAGTGTACTGGATGCGGCCAAGGCTATTGCCGGGCTCCTGCCACACGGAAACTCAGTCATGGACCATCTCGAAGGTGTCGGACAAGGCCTGGATTATGAAGGCCCGGCCACACCATTTATTGCAGTACCTACAACCGCAGGCACAGGCAGTGAAGCCACCATGAATGCGGTGCTCAGCGTGCGGGGACACGATGGTTTCAAAAAATCGTTTCGCCATCCTGATCTGGTGGCAGAGGTTGCCGTCGTCGATCCGCTGTTACTGGCCTCCTGCCCACCCGCACTGATTGCCGCCAATGGTATGGATGCCTTCACTCAGTTACTGGAATCGTATTTATCGTGTCGCGCCAACCCGCTGACAGATGCCCTGGCATGGAGCGGCCTGGAAGCAATGACTCAACATTTCTTTGCAGCCTGGGAAGGAGGCGACCACGAAACAGCCCGGCAAGGCCGCGCCGGTATCGCTTATGGCGCACTGATTTCCGGCATTACCCTGGCGCAGGCAGGTCTGGGCTCTGTGCATGGCCTGGCATCCCCCCTTGGCGCTTATTTTCCCATTCCTCACGGCGTTGTATGCGGCACATTAGTTGCCGCAGCCACTGAAGGCAATATCCGCAGCCTGCACCAACGTCAGCCGGACAACCCCGCACTTGAAAAATATGCGCGACTTGGTCGCCTGTTGAACCCTGACTCAAAATTAACGGATTCTCAGGCACAAGAGGCATTGATAGCGACATTGCATGAATGGACCCAACGACTGAAGCTTCCCCGGCTGGGTCACTACGGTGTTCAGGCATCAGATGTGGATAGCATCGTTGCCGGTTGCCGCGGTGGCAGTATGCGCACCAACCCGATTGTGTTAACCGACAATGAGATACATGAAATTATTGAATCACGGCGCTGATCAAAACCCCTTACTACCAGAGACAATCTCTTCCAGGCGGCCATTTTTAAACGTTAAAATACGCATAAAACGGGTTGGGCCGAGGTTGTATGTCCACTCATCAATACGGCGTTCCACCAAACGACGACTTCCCCCTGAAATACTGCTAAACACTTCTTCGATCCGGGAGTCTCTAAAAAACGGCTCACCACAGCGTTGCAACACTTCATATTGACTTAACCCGGTGCCCAATATATCGGTATCACAGTGGACAGGTAAACGACTGTCTTTACGATAACCATGGCTGCCCGTGGAAATCGTCTTGAGTTTGCCATTTTCAAATACGAGGAAACGCAAAAATTTTTGGGGGCCAAAATTGTAAATCCACCGCTCACGCTCCATGGATATACGCCGTTCGTGTAATCCGGCAAAGTCTTCAATGAGCTTTTCGGTCCAGCGGTCACGCCAATCAGGCGTGCCACATCGAATCAATACTTCCGCTTTAGTATCGTTTGTTGTCACCAGACGAGCACCACATCTCATTGAATCTGCCACAGAAGACGAGGAGTACAAAACAGTCAGGACGAGTAGTACAACAGCAAGCTGACTGCTGTTTATCTGGCAACAGAGGAAAGCGGGTCTGAATAGTGTCATCACTTTTTTATCCGACTGATCAAAGTACCTGTCATAAAGCTTGATGGTATATGCGCCCAGCCATTGCTGGACATCATTTATTGATAATACCGGGTACACCAAGCCAACCTGTTAATCCAATGATATTACAAAACTCTGGTCGGTTATTTTTTAACCTGTGCTTCTTCATAGGCATTGATCAAATACAGTGGACGCCCCTTGGTTTCATCAAACATGCGCCCAAGATATTCACCAATCACTCCCAATGCCATCAGTTGAATCCCGCCAAGAAACAATACTACGACCAACAGAGATGGATAACCCGGCACCGGGTTTCCATAGAACAGCGTTTGTAACACAATAAACATACCAAACAAAAAAGCACTGAACGCGGTTAACATACCAAGATATGTCGCCGCTTTTAGCGGCACCGTACTAAATGACGTTATGCCTTCAATGGCAAAGTTCCATAATCCAATGTAACTCCATTTGGTTTTTCCATCGTGGCGTGAATCACGCTGGTACGGAATAGCTTTTTGCGGATAACCGATCCAGGCAAACAGACCTTTCATAAAACGGTGCTGCTCACGCAGGCCTGCCAAAGCATCCACTGCCCGGCGACTCAATAACCGAAAATCACCGGCATCCCGCGGAATGTCCACCCGGCTGAGTTTTTGCATAAGGCGATAAAATAAATGAGCCGTGGTTTTTTTAAAGGCTGTTTCTCCGGCGCGGGATGTCCGCTGTGCATATACCACATCATATCCCCCTCGCCAGTGTTCAATCATTTCCGGAATCAGTTCAGGCGGGTCTTGCAGGTCGGCATCAATCACCACCACCGCATCCCCGTGCGCGTGATCAAAGCCTGCGGTCATGGCAATTTCCTTACCAAAATTACGGCTAAGATCGACAATGGCAATACGCTCATCGTCTGCTTTCAAACGGCGTATTTCAGGCAGGCTGCCATCAACGCTGCCATCATTCACGTAAATGATTTCACTCTGCGCCAACAGCTCATCCAGCACACAGACCAGACGCCGATGAAATTCCGGCAATACTGCTTCTTCGTTAAACACGGGCACGACAACAGAAAGCCGGAAATCAGCATCGGTGTTTTTTATTTCATCGGCCATCAGCTACTGTCCTGTTCGTTGAATACCCAGAATTTACTGAGCAAAAATGTCACCAGCGGCACGCATAACACAATCAGCAACAGGGCATAACCATACCAGTAGTGCGCAACATCGACTACCGCATAGGTGATGCCCAGGTTCAACAGCAACCCCAGCAAAGCCACCGCGACAAACCGGGGCAACATGATGCGATGCGGTGCCGACGCGGAAAACGTCCAGTGATAATTCATACCGTAGGATACAAACAGAGCAAATACAAAAGCCGGGGTTGCCGCCAGCACCGGACGCAATGCAAACCATTCCACCAGGGAGACAAACACGCCCGCATGAACAACTGTCGCCAGCCCCCCGCTTACCGCGAAACGCAACACAGGCCTCAGCATGTGAACATCAGCATCAACGCCGTTTCTTCGCCAGCACAACCAATGACACACCCAACGGCAGACCCATACGTAACCAATGTCGTTCACTGGCAAACACCCTTGCCAGCAGGGTGTTGACCGGCGCAGGCGGCAGACTTAATTCGGCACCTGCATTTCCACCGGCCTCTCCACCCGGAAAGCAGCGACGCAACAGCCGGACCGTCGCCGCAATGGGAAATAACCAGGTGTTGCAATAACTCAACGTAACGATCTCGTAGCCCGTTGTTTCCAGCAATTGTCGCAAACCCCTGGCACGATAACGCCTCTGATGGTGATGCGCCACATCATGCGCCCCCCATAAAAAGGGAAATGCCGGTACAGTGATTAACAGCCGCCCTGCCGGTGCCAATAGCCTGTTAACGGCGTTCAGTGTGGCGCGATCATCGTCAATGTGCTCCAGTACATCCAACAGAGTCACACATTGAAAAACCCCGGTATCCAGCGGCAGCCCATCCGGTAGCCTGCCGCGCACGACGGGAGCGAGTCCCCGGTCACTCGCCAGCTGCGCAGCATGCTCATCCAGCTCCGCACCCACCACTTGCCCAAATGCCGATAACATAGCGAGATTACCGCCGGTACCACAGCCAAGGTCGAGTATGCGTGCATCTTCCGGCAAACCGCTACTGCGCAATAACGATGCAACAATGGCACGTCGCCCCACGAACCACCAGTGACGGTCTTCCAGGTCACGCATCTGCTGGTAGAGTTCAGCCTCCACTTTTAGTGATTTTTCCTTCGTTCATCACGCACAAACACCACGCCTTTGGCATCGCGATAAACCAGCACCCACTCTGGTCGCGCACGCAAATAATCGAGCAATTTATACCGCTGTGGATCATAACGGCCATGATACGGCATGATCACCAGTTGAAAATTTTCATGCTCAAACCACTGTATACCCGGTGGTGTTGCCCATAAAATATTGGTGTAGGGCGGGAAGCGCTCTTCATCCAGCATGCGCCCGTCAATGTACGGCGTCACCTGCGGCGTCAACCGCCACAGCAAATAACCACCCCACTCCATATTATTGAATGTCCGCCCGCGCAAATTACTTTCCCGTACAAAATCCGCCATTTCCACCGGGTAGAGTTCCTGGTAAAAACCACCGCGAAAAACCGTGCCACGCCACAAACCCACGATGAGCACCCCAACCAATGAAAGCAGCAACACCCCCTGACCGATGCGTACCGCACTCTGCTTCAACTCCGGCAGGTTTTTCAATGCATCCTGTACACCCCAGGCAATCCAGGGGGCCGACAAAAAAATAAAAAAAGCAAAATACCGGAACGATGACGCACTGATCGCCCCCAGAAAAACCGTGCTCGCCAAATATCGCCACTGCCTGCGCTGAAACATCGACACCGCTGCCACCAGCGCCACAACATAAAAAACAATCACCCAGGCCTGCTGCCAGACATAACCCAGAGTATAAAGCCGGAATGCGCTGATATATTCCGAAGTCCGTGCCTGCAACACACTGCCTTCAAGGTCCAGTAAATATAAATAAGTTTGCAGGCCGTTAGGGGTCAGCAACGAAGCCAGCACCACTGCACCCATCGCCAATAACCATGGACGCTTTTCCTGCCGCCCGGCCTTCACATCCAACAACCTCAGCAGTGTCCACAACCCCAGCAGGGCTACGCCAAGCAATACACCACCATGACTGTTCGCCCACAACACCGTAATCACCGGCAGGGCAAACAACCAGCGTCGGCTTTTTTCCGCCATATCAATAACCACAAAAAACAGCGCAGCAAATAAAAATGACAGCAATTGCGGGCGCTCACCACCAAAGTTTCCGGCATTCAGGCCCACCAGGATCAACACCAGCCACAGCGCCAATGGCCCGACACCCAACTGACGGCAACGCCACCAGACCAGCGCCACACAGGCCAGCAACACCAGCACCCGAAAAGCAACCACGGCATTCACACCACCGGCATCAAACACCGCAAAGAGCACCACCTGCCCCAGCCACTGGCCTTTGAGCACGGTGTCGTTACGCACCACATCCGTAGGCGGGAATACACCAAAAGGATCGGTATCAGGAATGCCGTTTTGCAGAATGTCACGGCCACTGGCGATGTGCCACCAGAAATCACTGTCCCACAGAGGCACAGCAAAATAACCGGCGCAGACCAGTAAAAACAGTAACAGTGAGGGAATGTGCAGCAGGGAATCAGGATTATTCCTGTGCCCGGCGAGTTGGCATTGTTCAATAATACTGATTACTCCATCAACGATCTGATATCCACGACAATCTGCTATTGTAACCTTATTCTTCAGGGGATCAGCAGCGGTGATTAAACAGGCCATTATCGGCTTTCATCAGGACGAACACGACGACTGGGTGGCAGACCTGGCCTGCGGTCACACTCAGCATGTACGGCACCGGCCACCCTGGCAGCTGCGCCCCTGGGTAATCAGTATCGAGGGACGGGCACGTCATTTGGGACAAACCCTGGTCTGTCGAAAATGCATGGAGAATATGGACAACTCTTAATGTCATTAACAATTAAGTTCAGTCAGATTTTCTGCTTATTGTTATAAATCGATAATATTTAAATGGACAAAGAGATCGAAACCGTAAGGGCGAGCGTGAAACAAACCACCTGGACAGGAGAATCTCTGGAAACCATCACCGAGGCGGTCAATACTGTTTCTGATATCAATCTAAATTCCGCAGTTGACACAGTCCCGTAGTCTCTGACAAAAACGCCGGGGTTTGCCGGTATTTTTATGCCAACAATCAGCACACCGGGGTTATTTCACTTTTCACCATTCCGGTTTTGATAGACAATACCAGTGTTCTGCGCAACACACTGGCAAGACCGGGCTCGCACCGGACATTTACGCGTGGCACATGTTGTCAGGAGGTAGAACACGCCGCACGCTTTCCGGACTGATTAACAAGTGGCAATGGCATACTTCTCGGGAAAGAACTGATGATGAATAAAAAATATTTGCTTGTCGGCCTTTTCGCGGCCAACCTCGGCACCGCATCTGTCGCGGTTGCAGACGCAAGCAACGCCTATGCTGGTGTCAACGTGGGGGAGGCTTCTCTGGACTCAAACGGCTTCGGCAGTACAACCGGCTGGAAATTCCTTGTCGGCTACGCATTCAATGACATTCTGGCAGTGGAAGGCAGCTACGTGTCGTTTGGTGAAATGGACGGCCCCACGGAATTCGGCGCTACCAGCATCTTCGAGTCCACCGGGTTTGAGATTGCAACCATCGGCAATTTCCCATCAACAGTCAGTTCTCCCTTTTTGGCAAGGTCGGCCTGTTAATCTGGGGTGCCACATTAAGCAACCCCGACATAACAGGTTTACCCATCAATAGCGGCGCAGATGTCTTTTTTGGCGCTGGCGGACAATATGAAATCTCGGACAACCTGGCCGTACGTGCCAGCTGGGAGAGCTACAGCATGGACGAAGCCGACATCAACTTATTATCTGTCAGCGCGGTTTTTGGTTTATAAACCCATACCGGAGTCACGAAGCTAAAGGGTGTACATGTAATAACAGGAAACCTCCACCGATATTGCAGCAACCAATGGACGCTTGCGACAATTGGCCGATAACCTTTCCACACTGATCCAACAGTTCAAGATAGACTGACCGACACACTCAGGAACCTCTGGCAAAAATACCAGAATTTCCGGATATTTTTTGCGCCGCCAATCAACAAACCGGGATTATTTCACTTTTCACCATTCCGGTTTTAATGGACAATACGGATTGTCTGCGTAACACATCAGCAAAACAAAACTCATTTACGGGCGTTTACGCTTAACCCCAAACTATTGATGGAGTGGAATACGTCACGCACTTCCTTGACTTATTAATAAACAACAGTGACCTACTTTTCGGGAGAGAATTGATGATGAATAAAAAATATTTGCTTGCAGGTCTTTTTGCGGCCAGTCTTGGTACCACCTCCATCGCCGCAGCAGGCGCTGGCGACACCTACGCTGGTTTCAGTCTGGGGAACGTCTCGCAAGACGCAAGCGGCATTAACATTGATGACACAATCGGATGGAGAATCTTTGGTGGTTACGCGCTCAATGATGTTCTTGCCATAGAGGGTGGCTACATATCATTTGGTGATGCAGATCTCACGGTACCTGGCTTTTCTAACGTTTCCGCATCCGTCGAAGTTACCGGATTTGAGATTGCAACCGTTGGCAACCTCCCCATCAACAGCCAGTTCTCCCTTTTTGGCAAAGTCGGTCTGTTATTCTGGGATGCCGAGATAAGTGCCTCCAACTCAAGTGGCTCCGCTTCGGCCAGCGAAACCGATTCAGATGTCTTTTTTGGTGTTGGCGGCCAATATGAAATCTCAGGCAATCTGGCCATACGTGGCAGTTGGGAGCGTTACGCCACAGGCGATATCGACATCGACTTTTTGTCTGCCAGCGCAGTTTTTGGCTTCTAAGCCCTACCTGAATCACAAGGCCAACGTGGTGGGCAGAATCCACCACGTTCCGTCTTTCTTCCAATCTCTGCGATATTGAAAACC
>JALSGT010000141.1 GCA_026982555.1 Chromatiales bacterium | reverse complement strand
ACGAGCGCAAGGAGGCCTACGGCGCACTCACCCAACACCTGGAAACCATGACAAAAACCCAACAGGCGCTACAGGGCGAAACACGTAACCTGGTAAAAGCACTGAGACGTCCCGAAGTCCGGGGCCAGTGGGGTGAAATGACCCTCAAGCGGCTAGCCGAACTCGCAGGCATGGTGGAACACTGTGATTTTTACGAACAGGAGCACACTCAAACCGAAGACGGGGCCATGCGGCCGGACATGATTGTGCGCATGCCCGGTGGGCGCGAAATCGTGGTGGATGTCAAAACTCCACTGGATGCCTATCTCTCGGCAGTGGAAGCCAATGACGAAAAGGAACGGGAAGCACACTTGATCCGCCACACCAAAAACGTGCGTAAACGAGTGCAGGAGCTGGCTGGCAAAGGCTACTGGAACCAATTCAAAAATTCACCGGATTTTGTCGTGCTGTTTATACCCGGTGACCAGTTTTTAAGCGCGGCCCTGGATAATGACTATTCACTGTTAGAAAATGCCATGCAACAAAAAGTGATACTTGCCACGCCTACCAGTTTTGTCGCACTGTTACGTGCGGTAGCCTACGGTTGGAGACAGGAGTCGCTTGCTGAAAATGCGCAACACATTCGGGAAGTGGGCGAAGACCTGTACGGTCGGCTGGCAACATTTGCGGAACATCTTGGCAAGGTTGGCAAAAATCTCAACAACTCGGTACAACATTACAACAAGGCCGTCGCCTCGTTTGATACCCGGGTGTTGCCCGGCGCACGAAAATTCACCGAAATGGGTATTTCAAACAAAAAACCTGTGGGAAATATTGATCAGATTGAAACGGCAACACGTAACATTGAACCTAAATTCCGCAGTTGACCGCTTAGAGGGTGTAATAGCACATTGATAAACACCATGCTTTGAGTTTTTGTCGGGCCACTTGTTGGATGAGTTCGCTATGACCGGTATAGCGCGTCGCCTTTTGCGTCTGGCCGCGTTGCGAATCGTCGCAATAGCAGGCTATTACTCCTCATCGCGCCTCGCCAGTCACAAAACTCAACGCACTCTACCGGCCATTCAACTGCGGATTTTAGGTTGAAACACAACGCATCACATCAAAACATAATGATGCCGATCAAAATAACATAAACAAATAACACTTCTTTACATTTGAGGTATTGCTTGATGGGAAACTCACTCTTTGAACAATTGAAAAAAACCGGCCTGGTGGATGATAAAAAGGCGAAACAAGCCAAACACAAGCAATATAAAAACAAGAAACAAAAAAATAAAAAAGGCACGCCGACTCAGGCCGATGAAGCAACATTATTGACCCAAAAAAAACACGCTGAAAAAGTTGAACGCGACCGCGCACTAAATCAGGCAAAAAAAGCAGATGCCGAACACAAGGCTATTGCCGCCCAGATCAAACAATTAATCGAAACCAACCGGGTTGCAGATGGTGGCGGCGATGTGGTTTATAATTTCACCGATGCCAACGTGGTAAAACACCTTTATATTTCAGAACAAACCCATACACACCTCATCGATGGCCGCCTGGCTATCGCCAGATTCGGGGACGCTTACGCACTCGTCCCCATGCCTGTTGCAGAAAAAATCAAACAACGTGATGAGCAGTGTATTATTTTATGTGCGTCTTCTACCAAAACTGAGTCGCTTGATAATGACCCATATGCGGACTATAAAATTCCGGACGATTTGATGTGGTAAAAGATAAGTTCAGGCCGTAAAAAGTCCACCAGGCAGAAATATCCAACAACATTTTATTCACAGGAATACTGTCAGGGTTCGCTGGATCAGTTCCCGCCCACCGTTCATCGCCATTCAACGCGCCGTCTTCGTCACGGTCCAGCGCAATGCGCATGCCAGACCCCGGGGGCGCGCAGGTATAGGTGATGTTATTGTGATTGTTGGCCTTTCTGCGCAATGCGGCATCGGTAATTTGCCTTTTATACATGGAGTCTCGTGCAAAAGTACCATCCCGCTGATAGAGAAAACCCTGCTGTTTCTTTTGTGCCACCAGATCGCATTCACCAAGATCCGCTCTTGCAATCATCAGGTCAATACGCGGACCCACAAGATCACCATTGTATTCAGTCAGCGTCACCTGTTGGCCCATAATGGGGAAGAAGTTGCTGGGAAATACCATCATGTACTGCTCAAGATTACGGCGTATTTCCATTCCTTCAGGAGAAATTGGTAAATTGTCAGGATTGCCCGGGTCCAATGGGGTCACCGTTCCTGGCGCACGCGGCAGGAAGCCATTGGTATTGTGGAAACGAAATATGGTGTCCGTGCTGCCATCCTGTGTATAACCAAAGCCTTTGATTTGGTCACCGGTATGTACATTGTCATTTCCAAAGAAAAGCTGATGGGAAATTTTCTGGAAATCTTCTGGCACATTTGGGTCCCAGGCGGGGTCCATTCCGGTGAAGGGGTCATCTGCCAGATACTTACGACTGTTAGGCATACCAAACATGCCCACCTTGTTGTACAAATTACGCAGATGAGGAATCTTCAGGAATTGCTGAATAAAGGCAAAGGTATTTCTGCTATTGGTACCAAAAATGCCCGGTTTGTCAGTCATGCCTTTATTGAAATCACGATCAACCACATGACAACCACTACAGTTAAATGCCGTGTCTACCACCTTGGTGGAATCAAAAAAGAAATCCTTGCCCGCCTGCTGCGCTGGTGTCAGGGAATTATCGAGATGACGAATCGGGTTTGCCGGATACATCAATTCCAGTGCAAAATCAGTGAATTCATCCATGGCTTCTGTGGACAGCCGGGCACTGCGCCCATGAAGCCCGACAAAAGTATTGTTGAATTTGGAGAATGCCAAACGTTCGTTATAAATACCCATGTCGGGTTGCACATTGTCTTCCTGAGAGCCATCGGCTTCCAGGTTTCCTCCGGTCTGGTCACCACGCCAGTGCATCGCGCCATGATTGGCCATGCCGCGCATACTTTGCGTGGCCATTGGGCCTTTAACGGGTGCAAAGTGCGGACTGATGGGCAGGCCAAAATCTTCATGGTTAATGGCCAGGTCACTGGGGCCACCCGGATAATCAGCGGCACTGGGATTTAGTACCGCGTTAGCACTGGGATCACCCAGGGACCAGGCCAGCTGGTCCATATCACCAAACACATGGCATAAGGCACAAGAGCTGTCTCCACGACTGGATGTCAATGCTGCATCGTAGTGGTACTGACGGCCTTTAACAATGTGTGCAGGCTCAGGGTTGTACATCTGCACCTGCGAAAGTTCTGTATTGGTGTTGGTATCGATAATGGAAATGGCATTGTCAAAACGTGTTAACACATACAAACGATTCTTCTTTTCATTCAATACAAGACCCGCAGGGCCACCACCACTTAATTGAATGTGACGGGAAAGGTCAGGAACAAACGTATTATTTTCTAATTGAGCGGTATCAAACACACCGACCTTGCCTGAACCAAATGCGGCAACATACAGGGTTTTACCATCACGGCTAATGGCCATGTCCATGGGTTGTGCCAGCGATCTGGCATTTTCATCATTGGGCAGGTCATCACAACAAACACTGTAATCAATATGTTTATTCAAATGCACGGGGGTGACATTGCCGTCATCCAGTACGCTGATACGACTTTCGACAAAATGTCCGTTGAGGGTTGTATAATCGGTTGCCGGTGCATCGTTTGTTGCAGGCAACGTACCGGCGGGGCCAGTGAAGCGCTTCAGGTTCAGTGCTTCAGTATTGCTCACATAGATCTTGCCATTCACCGGGTTGCTGATCATGTTAAAAATAATGGTACCGACACCGGAAATCGCTTCAATTTCCATGGGTATGTCAGCATTGGCATCAATCACAAACACGTCTTTATCCGGCAGATTAAAATTCACCAGGTGGTCCCAGACTTTACCGGTTTCATCAACCCAGTGTTCCCCATTATGCTGCACAATCAGGCCGGTTAACGGTTGCATATTGCCCGCCGTGTCGGTCATATGCGCTTCGGGTACACCATCACCATCGGTGTCCACATTCAGGCTGGCCAGCGGAACCCCTCCATTATCGGTTACCACTGTTTCTGCAATGGTCGTCGTTCTGTTGCCTGTTTTAAAACCCGCAGCATAAACTTTACTGCCGTCCGCAGAAACGGCTAATGCACGGGGGGAGTCGGTAAACAGGGTGATGATGGTCAGCGGCGTACCGCCCAGGCTGGTATCATGATCCACATCATCGGTATCAAAAACCCAGACATCAGCGCGCCCCACGCCCGGCGTGGTTAATGCCGGGTCAACCGGTGAATTCTGGCCACGATGCGCCGTCGTAATAAATGCCCGCTCGTTATGCGTTCCGGCAAAAACAATATCCATGGGTTCATCACCCACCAATAAGGTTTTAATCACTTGTTTGGCTCCGTGGCCAACATTAACAATACTGATACTGTCAGAAATGCTGTTAACCACCCAGACTTCGTCAGGATTTCGCACAGCAAGTGCGACAGGCTCCATGCCCACCAGAATAGAGTGCTGATGTTTTAACGTGCCATTTTTTTTAATGCTGAATATTTCCAGGCGATTGTCTGGCGTATTTAGTGCGAACAGTCTTTTGCCATCCGGCGATATTGCTAAAGGACGCACTTGTCCGGATTCAAAAAGTGTGTAGGAACCACCAGAAAATACAGGTGGCGCAAACAATAATAGCATTACGATAATCAATAATAACGATTTATATCTACGATCAAACATTTGCAGACCTCCTGTGCATAAGCAATTTAAAAACCGGGAACCAAAAACTGACTATTCCGAAATATCATGGGGGAATCGTAAATATTTGCCTTGCCGCCAGCCACAACAAGTATTTTCCTGCCAGAAAAATGATCACCGAACGCACGACCTCAGAAATGCTCCGGGTCGCATTTTTCTAGTTGAACGCCTTTAACCGAAGCGCATTCTGTATTTGTGCCTGCCACACAGGTGGCACACCGGCATCTTCAGCATAAATCTGCCAGTTCGACACAACCTGCTGCACTTCCTGGATAATGGCCTCGGCACGTCCGCGTTTCATTGCGGCTGTTTTTGCACAGGCCTTGAAATCATCCAGCGTAAAATGATCACGTTTGCCGTTGAGCATCATTTGATGACGGGCAGTCCATCGGCCAGCGGGATTAAAGCTGAATGTTAGGTCAAAAGCCGGTGACAATGACCAGGTACCGGACTTGTCCATCAAAAAGGCGATATTTTTCACATGATCATCCTGATTGCGAGCGATGATATTAAACACCATGCGCCGAAATTGTTCTTCAATGGTCTCCATGGGTAAACCCAGCTGACGAATCACCAGCAATGCTTGTTCATAGCTGTAGGCACCTGCGAGGTTAAAATCAAAATGTGCCAGCGCGCATAGTGATTGCATGTGCCGTTTTTCACCATTGGCCAGACGATCAAAACGCCGGGTCATAAAATGTTGTCGGCCATTTTCCTCAAACAGACGGCATTCACTGATCTCAATGCCACAATCTTTTGCCATCAGATAATAGGCGTATTCAATGACGCCAAAACCTTGCGGGTCCTCCAGCTCTTTGTCCTGGTTTCCCGTCACACCATCAAACTTCAACAACCAGTATTCAAAACCCTCCCCTGCCAGCACCTGCCCGGAACGCACTTCGTTGCTGGTCGGATTCCAGGCGATTACCGCCTTGGCGCGAGCACCTCCGGCTGAAGTGCCAACGCGCAGAATATCAGCCAGTGCCTGTTCTTTCTCCGCATCTGCAAAAGAAGCGCGCAGATCGCTGCGATGGCTAAGCACCTGCGATGCCAGCTTGACCAGTGTATCAATTTGTATCTGGTTTGCCTGCTCCGCCAGCGGTCCAATGGCAGGGGTAAATTCCAGCGCCCCTATGCCCCGCTCTCCCGTGTAACACAGGCGCTCCAGCGCATTAAACGAATCCGGCTGCCGCCCCTGGGTGGCCAGCCAGGCATTAATCAGCGCATTACCAAACTTGTCTGGCAGGGAATCCGCCAGCAAACCCGGTAAACCGTGGAATGTCTGCCAGGACAGCTCAGGAAAACGATAAACACGGCTGGCTAGCGGCATCATCAGTGGGGCGATTTCAATGCCACTCCCAATAAACGCAGGATCATATTCAAAGCTGGCAACGTCATCACCGTCAGCCAGCGATACTGCTCCGATACTGCGCCCCCATAACCGCACCTCGGTAACGCGGCTCATGTGTCGTCATCCCAGGACCATGGCTGCTTTTCTTCGGCAACATGATTTGCCTGCCGTTGACCGGACGCACGCTGCCGCACCTTGCCTTTTTGCCGAAGTAAATCCATGGGGCTCGGCTGGACATCGGGCAGCAGTAATTCCAGCTTTGGCAATAACTCCAGCACCCGGAAAACACGGATCAAGCTGGCCATCTGCGCCGAAGCGCCAGCTTCAATACGCTCCACTGTGCGCTTGGCGACCCCTGCCTGTTCCGCCAGGCTGGCTTGCGTTAGTTGTAATTCAAGCCGACGTCGTGCAATACGGCCACCCAGTTCGGCCAGAATAGCCTCATCGGCCAGCAACCCGGAAATCTTCATTTATCGCCACCTTTGACGAGTAAAGCCAGGAAAACAGGCATTTCTCGTAAATTTTGACGATATATAACCCAAACCAACCAAAAAATCAAATCGTCATTACTGACGAACTGTCATAATGAGCAGTCATTACTCGCAATTATTCGCGAGTTATTAATGCAGCACGCTAAAATTGATGACGATTCGAGCAAAGCAATCCCCTCTCGCTGGAAATTTCTTTATCCATTCGCACGAACAACATTTTATAGTTATGTTTCCGCTTGTCGCCTCTCCCCGGATAACCTGATACTGGAAAAGTAAATGAACCTTTTTTATAAGGTTAAGCGTTAACCACCGTGTATCCATAAAAATATTGCAGGCTCCAAACGACAGTGATTGAGGTATGATTTTTAAGCACTCGCCGCATACCCATCGGTCATGCGTGTTTCAACGACGTTAAGAAAACACAGAGCCACACTGAACAAGAATAACATCATCATACTGCAACGAGGGAAATCGTATGCTGCCCAGAACACACACACATTGCGTAGCATGGCACAGATGGCCAGGATTGCTCATTTTGATATTACTGACAGCCGCCTGTTCCAATGACAACGCCAACCCTGAAAATTCAGCGCTTTCAGACTCGGAACCCGTATCGGAACAATTAATACAGCGCGTTCCATTAGCCGCTTTGCGCCTGCAACAGGTCAATGATTGCGATGAATTAAAAAATTACATATCCACGTCATTAATCAAGCGTTATGCATCAATCCCCCGTAACAATTACTATCGTTGTCCGTCAGCGGGCGACAGGCTCGAACCCGGCTTGCCCGGTGCCAGCTCGCCCAGTGCAGGCGATGAAGTCAGTTTAGCCGGTGGTGCATCCAATGACTCTCCAGCTACGCCCGCTGATGTTTCTGACACAAATAATCAGGTAACAGGTGTCAATGAAGGCGATATTGTAAAAACAGACCCGCAAGGCAATATGTACATTCTTAGCGGCCGGCACTTTATTATTGCGAAGGGGTTCCCTCCTCACGACTTAAGCATACTGGCCAAAATAGACCTGGGGGCACGCGGCTTAAATCTCTTTCTTGACAAAGAAAACCAGCGAGTCACCATTTTAGCCCGGCATGATGAGCCTTATTATATTACCGATACACCTGCACAAACAGATGAAAGTCTGACTGTGATCAGACCACAACCCGACAGTGATTATACCACCGCCCTCTTTTATGACGTTTCCACGCCCAATAAACCTGAAGTCATTGAGCAGATTCAAATGCGCGGCTATTTCCGGGAAGGACGCCGGATTGAAAATCGTTTACACCTGGTGTCCCGTCATTATTTACAAACTGCTGCATTGCATACCGACCCTGAGTTTATCGATTTACAGAAAACATTTATCGATACCCTGAATACTGTTAAATGCGACACCCCCGATAGCAACATCGAAAATAATCCTGATGTGATACAGGCACAAAAAAATCTCGGTGAAAAAATTGAGAATATTATCCGTGCCACCGATCCCGCAAATTTTCTACCGGATGCCAGACGTATAATTAATGATACATCCGAGCCTGTTCCGTATCTTGCCTGTAACAATATCAATCACCCTGAAGTCAACATGAGCCTCGGGTTGCAGATTATAACCAGCATAGACACTGACGGCTCCAATCTGGCGGCAACCGGCATTATTAACAATAGCCACATCGTCTATGCCAGCAAAAACAACCTCTACCTTGTTGAAAACAGTCGGAACTGGTGGTGGAGACTCCCGAATGACGAACGCCCAACCTCTCAATCGGCGATCTATAAATTTGCCATCTCAAAAGATGCGCCAGATTATGTGGCTACAGGTCGTGTGGACGGGTATATCAATAACTCGTTCAGCTTAAGTGAGTACGAATATGACGGTAAAAACATGTTACGCATTGCGACCACTCAGGATGATTTCTTGCGTATTGGCGATGACAGCGGTACGCCTGACTGGCAACATGTGCAAACGAATCATTTATCCGTACTGGACGACAATGGCGATGGCCGACTCAACATCGTAGGCGAAATCCGTAATTTTGCACCCAATGAAAATATTCGAAGCGCACGCTTTATGGGTGAACGCGGTTTTGTTGTCACGTTTCGAAACGTTGACCCGCTATTTGCCTTTGACCTGAGCAACCCGACTTCTCCTGTACTGACAGGCGAACTCACTATCCCGGGCTTCAGTAGTTACATGCATCCATATGATGACAATCATCTTGTTACTATTGGCCGTGCAGGGGGTGAAGGTGGCATCGGTGTCGGTAATGGCATGCAGCTGCAATTGGTCGATGTCAGCGACATGAGTGAACCAAAAGTGATCCATAAATTTACACCCGATGTACCTCAAAGCTGGTCCTGGAGTGCTGCCGAATACGACCACAAAGCATTTACTTTTTACAAACCGGCAAATCTGTTGGCCATACCCTTGCAAATTTCGCCCAACGCCGCCAAAGAATATTTCAGCGGCGTTGCAGCTTATGAAATCACTGTAGCATCCGGCTTTAAAGCGCTAGGCAGGGTGGATCATGCAGATTTAGCGTTTGATTATTATTGTCGCCCGGATGATTCACCACTGGTTTATCCCCATACGGAGGATTGTGGTAATGGCTGGTACGTCCAATGGGCGGCACCGCGACGTTCAGTGGTGATGACGGGTACTGAAAACGTTTATCTCTATACAATTTCAGACATAGGACTAAAAGCTGCCTCAACCAAGGACTTATCAATGACTCTGGGAAGCATCGTTTTTCCACCGCAGCCCTATCCATGGTGGTATTACGGTTACAATGGTCGCGGCGGTGTTGCCACAACAGATCAAAACATTGATGTCATGCCTGTGGTCAACTAGTACATTGTTATGCACTAATTATCAGCTTCAGTGAGTCTGTGCCAACATTCAGGACCATTCGCGTCTCGCCGCGAATGGTCCTGCTCCTCTGTACCACCAGCCGGTACTTTAGATAACGATAAGTGGCGCTTTTTCAGGGCAACCCTAAAGGCCGGGGTACTATCCCAAATTGCGGGAAATAAATGGCCCCACAAATTTTGAAACAGGCAAAGGAAGCCTTTTCCAGGCATTGATAAATAATCGGTACTTGGGATTCAATGGGTTTACATCTGGAATCTCACTTGCTTTCACCAGTAGATATTCATATTTCAAAGGCTCAGGCTCAAACCCCCAGTTTTTCTTGAAGCTATAAGACCCGGTGCCCAGCTTGCTGCGTCCATAATCAAAAATGCGAATGCCGCGTTCACCTGCCCGTCGCATAAGCTCCCAATACATAAAATCATTGCCTTTAACGGTGCGTGCTTCACTGGTCCCGCCTCCATAATAAGGCAGTACCTCGTCGCGAAAATAAAAACTCATCACGCTGCTGATGAGCCGCCCCTCCTTAACCACGGTTAATATTTCACAATGCTCGCCAAACACATCACGCAACACGGTGAAAAACTTTTTCGGAAACACCGGTGTCCCCAGGTTTCTGACGCTCTGTGCATAAGCATCGTAAAAACGATGAATATCCGTATCTATTTCGCTGGTGAGTGCCGCTTTGATGCCTTTACGCACAACGGCCCGTTGTTTACGTGGAATGGAAAGCAGATTTTTTTCCGCATCGGGGTCAATTTCTTTTCGGAAAGTCACATACAGTTCTTTTTCCAGCCAGTTTTCATTCGGCAGCTGTGACTCAGATAATTCAGTCTGCGCAAACTGTGCATTGCGCATTTCGAGATAATCCACGCCAAGACGATGTGCCAGCTTTTCTGCCGCTTGGTGCAACGCGACGCGTGCTGCATCTGAATAAGCGGCAATTCCTCCATACACACAAAAGGGTGCAGACATCAGCGCATTACCAAACAGAAAACTTTTGACATGTCCCAACGGTAATACGCCTTCAATATTGCCATTACGCTCTGCATACAAAAAATAGGCGCGATGTCCCATACCTTCTTCAATCGCCTTTTTCCAGCCCGCACGATGAAAAAACGTGGCCTCAGGACATGCCTCCACAAAGGCATCCCAACACTGTATCGATTGACTCTCCAGTTCTTTTATTTCTATTGATGTTTCCGACACGTCCCATCCTGCTCCTGTGCAATATCTCATTTTATTTTTAATTTGGAAAGGTGCCCTATTCGAGAAATACCTTATCCATCCGATCCCACTGAAAGTCCCTGAGCAATCTTTTCAACCGTTTTTCCATGCGCCCAAGATTAAGATAATGTCGAAATCGTGTTTTGGCACTGATACCTCTTTGGCGGGGCTGTCCCGGATCAATTTCCCAGGGATGAAAATAAAAAACACCGGACTGACCATCATGCCGATTCACTCTGCGCATAGCCATACGTGAAACTGCATAAGGGTAAAGCCGGAAATAACCGCCGCCGCCACACGGAAGCTTTTTATTCAACACCTCCACCGTCGTCACCGGAACTTCAAGAATGCCATCATCGCCACGGGGCCGGAATGAAAAACGCGGCGCCTCCGGCATACCGTATAAATCATGTTTAATGGGGTAAATGCTGGAACTGTAAACGTAACCTGCTTCTTTTAATTTATCGAGTGCCCAGAGGTTTTTGGCACCAATGGAATAACTTGCGGCACGGTAACCACGCACTTCCTGACCGGACATATCTTCCAGTAATTTTTTAGTACGCACAATATCGTCAAAAAACTCCGGTGGCTTCTGATTGACAACACGTATATGTGAATAACCATGGCTGGCCAACTCATGGCCATCGGCAACAATACGCTTCACCAAACCCGGGTAACGCTCCGCCACCCAACCCAGCATAAAAAAAGTACCTTTCACATTGGCTTCATCAAACATATCAAGCACCCGCTCGGTACTTTTCTCCACTCGTGCGCTAATGTTGTCCCATTCACTGCGGGGAATAACTTTTTCAAAAGCGGAAACCTGAAAGTAATCTTCCACATCCACAGTCATTGAATTGGTAATTGTATGATGAGTCACTGGATCATCTCTGATGAGGGGTGGCCATATTCAGCCAGTTTTCGATAACGTCAATAATACGCTGAGCCGCTTTACCATCCCATTTGTCCGGTACCTGCCCCGCCTTTCCGCCGGTTTCCATTGTGTCATTGAACGCCGCCAGAATTGCTTCAGAATCGGTTCCTACAATGGTATTGGTTCCCTGCTCAACCGTAATGGGTCGCTCTGTATTTTCACGCAGTGTAATACAAGGAACACCCAACGCAGTGGTTTCTTCCTGAATCCCCCCAGAGTCTGTCAACACCATTCGCGCGTTGGCCATTAACCCCAGCATCTCCTTATAACCCAGCGGGGTTAACCGGGTAATGGCAGCACCGTCCAGCACATCATTCAATCCGGATTTTTCGATACACGCCTGAGTACGGGGGTGAACAGGAAACACAATGGGTAATTGAGTGCTGATGGTTTGCATGGTTTTCAGCAAACGTTCAAGAATATCTGAATCGTCCACATTGGACGGTCGATGCAATGTCAACAAAGCATAACCATTTTCCAATAATGCCTCACTGTTGGCCACATGTGATAAAGTTTTTTCCGGCAAAGTAGCGCTGTCCAACTGATGACGCAATGTGTCGATCATCACGTTACCCACAAAATGGACCCGGGTACGATCAATTCCTTCCCGTTCAAGGTTGGCCACCGCATCCGACTCAGTAATAAAAAGTAAATCGGAAATCTGATCAGTGAGTACCCGATTAATCTCTTCGGGCATTTCCCGGTCGTAGCTGCGCAGGCCCGCTTCCACATGAATAACGGGTATCCCCTTCTTTGCCGCTACCAGCGAACAGGCAATGGTGGAATTAACATCACCGACCACCAGAATAGCTGCCGGTTTATATTCGTCCAGCACAGGTTCAAACCGCAGCATAATCTCTGCGGTTTGCACTGCATGTGTCCCCGAGCCTACGCCCAGGTCTACATCCGGCTCAGGAATATCCAGCTGATCAAAAAAAGCGTGTTTCATTGCCGCATCATAATGTTGGCCGGTGTGTACCAAACAGGGTTTCAGGATGGACGACGTTTTTAATGCCCGCATAACCGGCGCAATTTTCATGAAGTTGGGTCGGGCGCCAACCACGCACATAATCGTGGAGGTATTCATGACAAAGATTTCCTTTTTGTAGATTTATTGTACTGATTATCGTTAGAGATCAGCAGGGCCAAGCAAACCATTGGCAAACGTTAAAATCCCCACTTCACACCAACACTGAGTCTTTTTTCATCGTAACTTCGCCCACCAGCCAGACCATCCTGGGATGTGCTTCTCACCATGACACTACCTTCCGCACTTCGCCCCATTTTCCGGGAAAAGTTAATCTCTGTACTGCGAAGATTTGCACCCACACGGGCACCAGCACCATCAGGGTACTCACTTTTCAAGCCCCGGAAACGCAACAACATGGTAGTGCGGGCAGCAAAGCGCCAGCGCCAGGAAACGGTACCTCCACGTAGCTGCTGATTGTCGTTGCTCACAAGTAACTCCCTGCGCTCATTATACAGGGCGACGCTAATCAGGCTTTTTGCTGTTTTGTACCCAAAGTCCATTTGCGCACGTTTGCGTAAAAAAAGCTCATCAGACAAAGGAAGTGCTGAGGAAGATAAATTAGCCGATTGAGCACCTTGAGTGCCTGAACCCAAACTCTGCAAACCCTGTACCGAAGTTGTATCTTCAAGATAACTGGCACGCCAGGTCGCACGTCGATTAATCACTCGAAAAGCTCCCTGCCAGACCTTACCCGGATTCAGCCCTACTTTTTGGTCTCTCCACGAAATATCCAATGCGCTTCGGCGCGTGGGAGCCCAGGAAATGGATGCGGTATCCAACCGGTTTCCTGACAACAAATCAACCCGAAACGTTGAATGCGGTGTAATACTGATACCAGAGGCATAATAGGAACCGTTTCGAAAGCCCTGGTTTTGAGGAGTCGCGAGATCATTGCGTTCATTACCCGCGCGAAACAAGGCACCCAGTTTTTTATTAATTTGATAACTCGCCTGAAGTGCAGATGACTCCCTGCTGTAATTACTTGTTTCTTCTCTTTTTGTTGTATTTTGCGAATAACTCAGCGACCAGGACATACGCCGAAAAGAAGGGCCACTATCAAGCTCAACAGTCACTGCTTCAATTTCTGCATCCGATGCACCTCCCCCATAAGTCAACGTTTCATAAGAGTAACTGGCCGATCCTTCTGCTTTTCCGCCGAAACGCTTTTTAAAGTATGGCTTGATACTCCGGGCAGAAACATCGGTGCGATTAGCCGCGTTGAGATTATCCAGCGGCAACCCTCCGGCGGGTGAAATCACTCGCTGCGAATCGCTGGCCTTCAGGTTCAGAAAAGCAAAATCATTGATTAATTCTGCCGTTGCATCAGCGGCCAGGTTATGAAACCGGGTATCTCGACGCGACCCTTTCGCATAAAAAATATTTTGTAACGTATATCCGACACTCGCATTCAATCTGTTGCCATCAGCCTGTAATGCTAAACTTGGATTAATCTCAGTGATAAAATCCGCTTTGCCCGGATCACTAAAGGTCACATTGTCTGTGTAAGTTTCCCTGATCTCCAGAGAAGGCTTAAATGATAACTGTGCTGCAAGTACAGGTGCAGATATCAAAACCAGTGGAACAATCACCAAAGCCTGAACACATAACCGCATATAGCCATTATTTGTCCGGTATAGAATCACCAACATAACGAACCAGGAGCCTGTCAGGCTCAGGTGGCTGTAGCGGGAAAAAGCCATTTTGAATCCATTTTTTTGATCACTTGAGGCGAACATTGCACATGCTTAACGAAAATGATCGAAAAATGGGCCAAAACGGATTATTCGCACGACTGTGTAAAAGCAGAGGGCAGAAAAACACAGGCGTAGCTGCCAAACAGTTTCATCCTGAATTCGACAGACTCCGGTAATCGCCCTATGTGATAATTGCGAGCATTATCATTATCATCACATGGACAAAACACTGGCCTTACTCCTCTCCGTACGCACAATAATAAGCACCGTATTGTCCCGTGCCGGAGCCTTTGTATTTGTTCAGCACAATACCAATCACTTTTCGCTCATCCAACAACGCCACCGCTTCCTTAACCGCGCTTTGCGGCGTTTCACCCGCCTCAACAACAAGCAATACCTGGCCAACCAAACCTGCAACCACATTTGCTTCACTGGTCATCAACAAAGGAGGGGCATCAAAGATCACAATTCTGTCAGGATAACGTGTTGCCAGTTCATGGGTCACTCGTTGCATTTGCTCACTCGCCAACAATTCGTTTGCTTGTGCATGTCTGCTTCCGGCGGGCAATATCTTTAACTTCGGCATATTAGTAGAAAGAATGACATCTGAAAGCGTTACATCAGGATCTGAGAGTACATCTGTAAACCCTGATTTTTCATCCAGCCCAAGCAACCGTGTAAGTGCCGGGTTAAGAACATCAAGATCGACCACCAGAACGGTAATATCCATTTCGTTCGCCATGCTCAAGGCCAGGTTGAGGGTATTGAATGTTTTTCCTTCACCCGACATAGCACTGGCAACCATAATCACATTTCCCAACTCAACAGCATCCGCATTCCTGCCAAAAGCATTGCTCAGCAACGGCCTCTTGATTCGACGATATTCTTCTGCCAGTTTTGCACGATCCTTAGGCGGGGCAATAAAACCAACACTCTCCAGCTTTCTCATATCGATATCGATAAAACCGGCTGTGCGTTGCTTTGCTGCATCACCAGGTACCGGGTGTGTTCTGCCAGCAGGTTTTCGTTCCACCATCTTATGCTGCCCTCCTCCAGTGGAGGACGATGATTTCAGCTTCTCAACCATACGTTCGATAGAACTCATATCTTTTCCTTCAATGTTTCCGCCAGCAATGAAGCCTGAGTAAAATCAATGCTTTGAAATAACATCACACCACCATACACAAAGAGCAAAACGATCCCGACACCCACAAAAACCGCAAATTCCAGGCGCTTGCGTCGCAGCAGCTTAGGGGTCCATAAGCGGCTCACAACACCAAAAACCGGAACCCCTGCAAACTCCTGCAAGGTGCGATGATCATAGAATGCCGGACGGATTTGAGATAAAAGAAACGCAAGCCCGATACCACCCGCAATACCCGCAAGCAGCGCCAATGTGTCAAGTGCCAGGCGATTCGGGCCAGAAGGCAGCGACGGCACTCGCGGTGGATCTACAACTTTGAATTTAACATCATCTCCCGTTCTTTCTGCTTTTTCGGACAATTTTGCCGATTCGAGACGCCCAACCAATATGTCATAATTACTTTTGTTCAGCGCATAGTCACGATTCAAGCTCTTTAGCTGTGCTTCGATCTCCGGAATGGTGTCAACTTTTGAAGCCAGCTCATCAATCCGCTGGGCATACTCTTTAACCCGCGCCTGCAAAGAAACGACACTCGCCTCAGCTTGTCCGAGCGAAATTTTCGTTTGTTGGTAAACCGGGTTTTGCTCCATCGATTGATCATTCGACTGAAAACTCAACGCAGGGTTTTTCTGATCCTGCTCACGCTGATTTTCCATATTTTCCAACATCGTTCTGACCGCAATAACATCAGGATGCTCTTCGGTAAACTGCAACAGTAAATCATCCAGTCGATCTTGTAGTTTGGAAATACGTCCATCCAGCTGATGGCTGACGGCTTTGGTGTTTCCAAATCCAAAGACCGGTTCTTCACCGACAAGTTGTCGCCTGAGTTCATCTCGCCGGTTAGTCACTTCCTGCAATTCCAGTTTTGCCTGTTCCAGGCGCGCACGGGATTCCTGTAGCAATTCAAAATAATCCTGACCAGCCCGCGGCATCAATGCAACATTCTTCCGCTTGAATTCCTTGATACGATTCTCTGCTTCGACAAGCCGTTTCTCATATTCCATTATTTGCTGGCCAAGAAACTTTTGCGCCGCATCAGAATCCTGCCGGGTATCACCCAGGGTATTTTCCACAAAAATAGTTAACAGCGACCTAACAACTTCTTTCGCCATTTCCGGATCAGAGTGAGTGTATGAAATCGTATAAAGATTAGCCCCTCTGGCACTGCTAATGCGGATTTTTTTTGATAGATCATCCAACAATGCCTCCATCTCATCCGGCGTTTTCGCATGCAAATCAAGATCCGTCATACGGGCCACCTTTTCCAGGTTAGGCCGACTCAATAACGTACGGGTCATCAACCCCAATCGCAGTTGAACATTGGTCTCCACGGTAAGCCCGCGCAACAATGGTCGCAAAATGGAATCAGTGTCCACAAGTACGCGAGCATTAGCCGCGTATTGATCGGGAATCTTCGATATAACAACCCAGCCAATCATGGGTATCACCCATGCCAGCAGCATCGCGTACCATCTGAAACGCCATATCCCGCGAAGATAGTTCAGTGTTAGTTGAATAATTTCCTGCATGAATAGCCCTGTCGATTAATTCGTTTGCACACCGCAAACCTGGAGCCGGAGCCTATTTACCGTTGCCATTAAAAAAACAAGTCATCATGATAGACTCATTCTAAACCCGTTAACATTTAAAACCACGTCTCAGGAATGATCAACACATCTCCAGGAAGCATATCGACATTAGCAGTGATGTCACCATGCTGAATCAAGTCTTCCAGCCGCACATTATATTGCTGCTGCCTTCCATCAACGACACGGACAATACTGGCCTTGTTACCAGCGGCAAGTTCAGTTAATCCACCCACGGCAATCATCACATCCAAAAGTGTCAAATGTTCCTTATAAGGCAACGATTGCGCTTTTGCAGCTTCACCGATTACTCTGATTTGCTCACTATAGCGTCCGGTAAAGCCCGTTACGATAACGGTCACCACCGGGTTTTTTATGTAACGTGCAAGCTCTTTTTCCATATCCCGGGCCAATTGACTCGTTGTTTTGCCACTGGCAACAACATCCTCAACCAGAGGGGTTGTAATCCGGCCATCAGGACGTACTGGCACGGAGGAAGATAACTCAGCATTTCCCCATACAAAGATATTAACGTTGTCGCCCGGGCCAATAATATACAGTGGTGCCCCGCCGGCATATGTTGCAGAATCAAGCGTCAATTGGTTGCTCGGAGCACATCCGGCACCCAAAACGATAAAAATAACCGAACAAAATACGAATAACCCATTCGCGTACGTTTTTTTCATAAATATCTCACTGAAAATAAGAAGCACATTAATACACCGGGGGGCTGGGGTATTAGGTGTCCACAGCCCCCCTATATCGATGCAGACTCAACCCTGGCGCACCGGGCTATTCTACTAGAAATCCCATAGAGATTGCGAAATAGATACCGCCCGTTATCTACATTCTATCGGGGTTTTCCTGGGTATAATTACCACTGACAGGGCGAACAACAGGTTTTTGTTTTGAAAGAACCGGAATCTACGTGAACATTGCCCGCCGCACAGTCGAAGCACTGGCCCTGAAACCTGTCGGACCCAGGGTGAATCTATTGCGAAAAATCTATTTTGGCCCATTTTCTCGCTACGATTATTTACGTCCACCAGGCTCCTCCTAGCGCACCTTTGATAACAGCGCCCTGGCTTCTGCCGCCTGCGGAAAGTCGCCATGTTTCTCCAATAACTTCTCAAGTTCCTCTTGCGCCTTTTGTTTTTGCCCATTGCGCTCCAAAGCCACCGCATAATGAAACTGGATTTCCGCAACATCCGGGGCTCCCTCAAAGGCTTTTTGTAAATACGCCAGCCCCTGCTTCGGTTTTCCATCCTGGAGCAACAACCAACCATAAGTATCGTTAACTGCCGGGTTGTCTGGTGCCAGTGTCTGTGCTTTTTGCCCGTAGCTCACTGCATTTTTGTTGCCCACTTCATAAAATAACCAGGCAAGATTATTCAGTGTGGCCACATGCCTCGGGTGTGATTCCAATATTTTTTCATACTGGGAGATCGCTTGCTGTTTTTTAGCCGCTTCCGAGTAAGCCTGCGCCAACACCATGCGCACTCCAACATCACGCGGGCTTTGCTTCAGCCACTCCAGCAACAGGGTTTTATCTGCTTTCCCTGCCTGATATTTTTTTTCCGCCTGGAAATGTTTTACAGCCAACATTCCGCTGGGAGCCTTGGCGAACCCTGAGGCATAGATCTTCGCTGCCGCTGGAAAATTCTTGCTATACATCTGAAGATCGCCTTCCAGCTGATAACCGACAGCCAGAGCCGGTCGTTGCTTTTGAAGTTTTCTGGCAATACGCATCGCCTTGTCCAGATCACCATTCTGAACCGCTAACTGGGCTAATGCCTGCTGCGCAGGAATAAATGTGTCATCCAGCCTTGCGGCTTTGTTGAGATGTCGCCCTGCCAGCGTGAAATCGCCAGCGGCAAGGTAAGCCTTACCAAGGAGTGTGTGTGCTCCCGCAACATCGGGGTAGTATTCTATAAGGCTATTAAAGGTCTCAAGTGCATTGTTTTTCTGTCCGGCAGCCAATTGCGCCAAACCATAAGCTCTGAGTGCTGCAAAATTTTCAGGATGTTGCTTCTTCATATCCCGGGCAATATCAACAGCCTTGGTAGAATCACCGCGCCCCATCCAGTAACGAACAAGCAGTGTCCCCACCCGTAAATCACCCACATTTTGTTCCCGAACCTGGTTTAACCATTTATCGGCTTCAGTTCGATTTCCTTCCTGTTCTGCAATGTCCACCAACGCGAATATCGCTTTGACATGTCCTTTATGCTGTTTCACGATCTGTTCAAATCTGGACTTGGCGCTCTTTAAATTTCCTTCTGCCTGATCCAGTTTCGCCAGGTTCATTACCGCCGGGACGAAATCAGGTTGAATTTTCAGTGCTGCCTCAAAACTCTCCCGTGCCGCAGGTAAATCCTCCAGCCCTGCGTACGCAGCACCGGCAAGATTTTCCGGAACCGCGCTATCCGGAAGTTTCAGCCCTAGCTGTTTGGCTTTATCGAGCGCCCTGCTAAATTCCTTGCTGCGTAAATGCGTGAGTATCAGCAAAACATCTGCCTGAAACACATCCTGCCCAAGCTGCACCGCAGTCTCCAGCGCATCAACTGCTTCTGTCGTTTTACCGGATGCTAAACGCCCCAACGCTAATTGTGTCTGAATCAAGGCATTTTCGGGTGACTGGGCCACTGCCCGTTCAAGATATTCCGTCCCTCTGGCAGTATCCTTGTTTTGCATATAGGCACCACCCAACAAGGCAAGCAATTGAGAGTCTCCCTCATTGGCAGGAAGTATTTTTTCAAGTATCGGTATAGCCGACTCTGGACGTCCCAACTTCAACCAGGTGCTCGCCAGCAGTTTTCGCACAGCAATATCATTGGGAAAAACGTTAAGGACTTTTTCCAGAGAGACCCTGGCCTGCTCGAATCGCCCATCCGTAAAATAAATACTGCCCAGCATTTGATGGCTGGGCAAATGTCCTGGTGCGACGTTCAGCACCTTCTGCAAAGCCTGTTCAGCGGCTTCTGCCTGTCCCTGCTGGTACAAAACCACCCCCCGCACATAGTGTGCAAGTGGGTTCTGTGGCGAGCGCTGCTGTATCTGTTCGGCACTCTGTAGAGCCGCTTGAAAATCCTCCATTGCAACACTGACACCCGCTTGGCCAAGCAAAGCCGCTATATTCGTCGGATCCAGTGTCAGCGCCTTGTCATAATTCGTCCTGGCGAGAATAAAATCATCCTTTAAACGCGCAATTTCTCCCGCAATCAACCACGCTTCAAGGTTATCGGATTGCTGAGTGAGAACCTGGTCAACGAGTTGCTGCGACAAAACCAGGTCTCCCTGCATAATTGCGACACGCGCCTTGCCCAACAACGCTGTCAATAACCTGGGCGCGTCTTCAAGCGCACGATTCAGCAAACGAGTTGCATCATCCAGATCACCAAGCGCCACATGGGCTTGTGCCTTTAATACAAAAACTTCTGCACGCAGTGAATTTGAAAAACCCGGCTCAGACTTCAGTTCTGACAATAAATCCTCAGGCTTTCCCTGTAGCAAATAGGCTTTGCCCAATGGAACCACAAGCTGATCTGATGATACGCCCAGGTTTTGAGCCGCCTTGAGTTCTTTTTCTGCCCCGGCGCCATTGCCCAGCCTGATATAGGTTTTACCCAACAGATAACGTGCCTGGCTATTTTTGGGATCTTGCTGGAGAGCATTTTTGAGATTAATAACAGCAGTCTGAATTTCATTTTTCTCAAGACTATCCTGAGCCCGTTGCAAATACTCGTCACTGCTGACCTTGGAACATGCACTAATAAAACCAAGCACCAACACCATAACTGATATCAGGCCCAGCAACTTTGCATCGTAACGCTTAAAAGAAAGTTTTATTTTCATAAAGCAGATCGCCTATAGGTGGCCATAAAAAACATTTAATTTCGACATTATTTTCATGAATAATAATGTCCCATTCATTTGATTTTGTATTTTTTCATTAAATCATAAAATGTGGGCCGGGTGACGTTCAGCATAACAGCAGCCTGGGTCACATTGTCATTGACCAGGGCCAACGCCCGTAGCATTGCCTGTCGCTCAGCTTGTTCCCTGATTTGCCTCAAATCAGACAGCACAGCAGTATCATCAATATCGCCGACAAGTTCCAGGTCATCCGGCTCAATAAAGGCACCTTCGGCCAGAATAACCGCTCGCTTAATTTTATTTTCCAATTCACGCACATTGCCGGACCACGGGTGTTTTTCCATGGCTGAAACAGCTGATGCCGAAAATCCTTTGAAAATATTTTTGTTTTCTTTGGAAAAACGGTTGAGAAAAACCCGCGCCAATAACAACACATCTCCTTCACGTTCGCGCAACGGCGGGATATCCAGAGTAATTTCACTAATACGATAATACAAGTCTTCGCGAAATGTTCCCGCTTCAATTAGCGTTGGCAGATCCTGGTGCGTCGCACAAATCACGCGCACATCAACCGGAATTTCTTTTCTGCCCCCTAAGCGCTCCACCACTCGTTCCTGGAGAAACCGTAGCATTTTAGCCTGTAAGGACTGTGGCAGATCACCCACTTCATCAATAAAAAATGTGCCTCCTTCAGCCAATTCAATTTTACCAGGAGTGGTTTTATTGGCTCCGGTAAAGGCGCCTTTCTCATAGCCAAATAACTCACTTTCCAACAGAGTTTCTGGAATTGCGGCACTATTAATAGCGACAAACTTTTTGTCGCCGCGAATGCTGAGCTGGTGCAAAGCCTTCGCCAAAACCTCTTTTCCTGTACCACTTTCACCCAGCAACAGCGTCGTAGCATTCGTGGGTGCCACTTTTTCTATCATACGGCACAGCTTAAGCATCTGCGGACTGGATGCAATCACACCATCTAACGGAGAAGATGGCTGCTGAAGTAATTGCCGATTCTCGGCTTCCAGCTCATAAAGTGTATAAGCACGCTCAATAATCAGTGAAAGAATCTCTGGCTCAATGGGTTTTTGATAAAAATCATAGGCACCCATACCAATAGAGCTTACTGCATTCTCCCGGTCATCATTGCCTGTTACCACAATGACTTTGGTGTGTGGAGCCTTGTTTAATATAGCTTCCAACGTAGCCAGTCCCTCTGATGCATTAGCGGGGTCCGGCGGTAAACCCAAGTCCAATGTAACAACAGCTGGCGTCAGGGTTTCAACAGCCTGCAAAGCAGATTCGCGGTCACCAGCAACGGTGACATCAAAACCTTCAAAGCACCAACGCAACTGATTTTGTAACCCAGGATCATCCTCAATAACGAGTAATGGACGTAGTTTTTTGGTTTTTCCCATAATTAATTATCCATAGTGGAAAATGACACCCCGTTTGGAGTTTCATTGACAGTGTTTGCAAGCTTCAATCGAATAAAAAATGTCGTTCCTTCACCTACTGCACTATGCACATCCAGTTGCCCACCAAGACTGTGAATAAATTCCCGACTTTCATATACGCCAATTCCCATTCCAGCATTTCCTTTCGTCGTATCAAAGGGTCGAAATAATCGTTCGCGTAAAAATAATTTATCCATTCCACAGCCGTTATCTTTTATCAGCAAAAGTGCATGTTCGCCCTCTCGGCAGATACTTAAACGCACAAACCCATCATCGGCGGTAGCTTCTTGTGCGTTCTGAATTAAATGACCGATCACCACAGAAAAACGATCCACACTGGCAATGATGACCATATCGTCCCCGGTGGATATAAATTCGGGGATTGGACGTTCTCTGGAATGGTTCTCCACAACTTCAGCAAGAACAGCATTCAACTCGATTTGAGAATTATCACGGTTATCCGCGCGTCCCTGTCGTAGCTGGGATAACATGTGCGTCATCTTATTCACCGTGTTTTCTACGGTGGCAAAGGCATCATCAACAAAAACCGGGTTTTCTCTGTGTCTCTTGGCATTTGTCACAATTAAGGACAACTGCGCAACAATATTTTTTAAATCATGTACTACGTAGGCTGAAAGGCGGTTAAAGGCTTCGAACTGTCTCGCATCCACAAGATCCTCATTTGCTTTTGACAAAGCTAAATATCCCGCGCATTGGCGCCCGACCGTTAATAATAAATCACGCACCTCCCAGTTAATCTGCATTTTTGTGCGCGGACGCCCCAATATGACAAAACCCGTTATAACGGAAGGCGACCTCTCTTCATTTGAAGCAGGCCGCGAAACTTCATCTCCCATAAAAAGTGGTATAACCAACCAGGCATCGGACAATTGCATCAACCACGGGGGCACTACCAAACCCTGATATGATTCTCGTTCCGCATCCAGCTCATCAAGATCCACCACCCATTTTTTTTCGGATAAAAAATTCAACAACGCGGTATTATCGCTTTGCTGAAAAGACACTTCGTCCGGCATATTCCAACCAGCTTCCAGATGATAACCCCCGGCATCCTGAGGCAGCCACAGCATGCCGCTGGGGCTTTCAACGATTTTCGCCATGGCACTGACAACCGTGGTTTTTAAATTTGAATCAAGTCGTGCTTCTGACAAACTTTGAATCAACCGCAACCACTCTTCACGATAATCATAACGATAATTAAAAAAGTGTTTATTTAAAAAAACCCGGAAGCGAGCCCGCATATGCCCTGAAAAAAGAGCTGTTAATAAAACCAGGGTTGCGCCAAAGAAAAATACAAGCTGACCGAGGCTGCTCCAGTCACCACCCACATTTTTAATATAGTAGCCGCCCGCCGCCATGGCCAAAAGATATATTCCGCCAGCCATCATCGCCGAGGAATGAAAAACAAAACTCCGCGATACAAAAACATCCAGAGACCATTGCGGATTACGTGCTGCGGAAACAGCAATCAAAGGCATGATAATGGCATTGATATAGCCTCTCGCCCCCCAGATTTCCTCATCAAGGCTTTTCAGTAAAAACGCATCCGAATACAAGTAAAAATCATAGGCAAAAAGACCACCCAGCCCAAGGCAAAGATATTTGATCGTCCAGCGTGATTCCAGCGGCGTATTGCGGAATATCTGTTCAACCAGCACCAGCCCCAACAGTGCCAGCATTAAAAATAGAAAAACCTGTAAATCAAAACCGGTTCCGGCCGGAATACTCTGACCGTTCAAAACGATGTAGCTCAAAATCAATGCCACTATCAGAATCAGACTACCGCCAACCCACAACAGCGAACGTGCGATATTCTGCTGTTGAGCTTTGGCCATGACCAATAAAAGAAAGCCTAGCCAGCCTGCGTCCCGCAATATTTCAGCGACCAGCATATAAAGGGAGGAGTAATACCCCAGCGAGGCCTGATATGCTGCACCACCGGCCCAAACGGCACTTAACACAGACGCCAACAGCAACATGCCGCCTTCCGGCCGGCCACGCCAGGCTGTTGATAATAAAACAGCTAACATCAGAAACGCGAATGCCGCCACCGCGTAACCGAAAGTTACCACTCCTACCATCGTTTATTGCCCCGATACAACTTTTCGGCTCATGAGCGTCATCGTCCACCTTTTCCGGCAATGACTGAATGGGCCGTTTGCAAAATAATAACCAAATCGAGAAACAGGCTGTAATTCTTGATGTAATACAGATCAAACTGCAATTTTTCCAGCGAGTCTTTTTCGGATGCGCCATAGGGGTAACAAATTTGTGCCCAGCCCGTAATACCGGGTTTTACGCGATGGCGTTCAGCAAAATAAGGGATTTGCTCGGATAATTGCGTCACAAATTCCGGGCGCTCCGGGCGCGGTCCGACAAAACTCATATTGCCCTTTAACACATTAAAAATTTGCGGTAGCTCATCAAGCCGTGTTTTACGAATAAATTTCCCTACCCGTGTAACCCGGTCATCATTTTGTTTTGCCCATTGGGCTTTGCCGCCTTTTTCTGCATCTTCACGCATGCTCCGAAACTTATAAACATTAAATAACTGCCAATGCTGACCAACACGTATCTGGCGATAAAAAACCGAACCTCGCCCCCAGCCTTCCATTTTTATGGCAATCGCTACCAGTAACATGAAGGGCCACGCCAACCCTAAAAGCAACAGGCTCACGATAATGTCAAAAATACGTTTTTGTGCATTCAGGCTTTTGCTCTGATTAAAGCCATCAGAAAAAATCATCCAGCTCGGGTTTAAGATATCCAGTTTGAGCTTACCCGTTTCACGTTCAAAAAAACCCAGCAAGTCGATGACATCAACGCCGCTTAATTTACAATCGAGCAAATCATGTACAGGGAAGCTTTTACGTCGCCTTTCACCAACCGCAACCACGACTTCATCAACATGCAATTCTTTGGTTAATGTCAACAATGTCACCTCCGGTCGAATCACCAGAGCTTCATCCACCACGTCATGTTCACCGCGCACATGAACGTGGCCAACAATCACAAATCCTTGCTGATCTGCCCTGCGTCGGAGTTGTCGTGAAATTTGCGCCGCATTTTCACCTGCACCTAACACTAAAATCCGCCGCTTGAGCTGTCCCTGGTTCATAGAGCGCACAAACAGAAAACGGGTGAGCACAAGCAACAATGCCGCCGTCAAAAGACTGAATGCCAGCACACCCCGCCCTAAAAGCAGATCGGGCACAATGTAATACAACAGGGTCAAGGCAACGGCGGTTACCGCGAGACTGATACCAATACGCAATATCACGCCCGCCAGGCCAAAACGGAAACGCCGCTGATATAATCCCATGGACATCTGAGCCAGCAAGACGACCAAAGCGAACACAAGCGCTCTTGCCCAAACGGGAAAAACACCCGCCTGCACAATGTCGGAACTGCCAAAGAAATCCCATAATCTCATCCCTGAATAAACAGAAGACACCAACAGCAAAAACTCCGCCAGCCCAAGCACAAGGAAAGGAATGGGAATATATTGTCGAAAAATTCTGACCACTTACGGGTAACGTCCTTCTTTGAGTATCAGGTAATGATGAGCAATGTGCCACATAACAAAAACTGTCGCCAAAAATCATCCATTTATAAGCATTTCGATATATTTGGATCGAGTTGCGCCGCGAGGCAGCCATTCTAGTGACTTTCCGCAATGCTAACCAGCGGAAAGTCACTATCAGTAATATTGGATTGACAACATGATTCCGGAAATACTGTTTTTCAAACATTTACAACCGTATAATGCGCCAGCCCCGTATAAAATTCGCGGCAAAAATAACCAAATCACTGACAACCCGGGAAAATTTGCTGATATTGGGCAATATTACCTGTTGCAGACTCAGACGTGCTTACACAAGCCGGTACAATAAAACAATTCAATCCGAGGAGACCTGTCAGTCCATGAAAGTCACCATCTACGGTTCAGGCTATGTTGGCCTGGTTACCGGCACCTGTTTGGCAGAAGTCGGCAACGATGTACTCTGTGTCGATATCGACCGCGCTAAAATTGACATGCTGCTGCGCGGCGAAATCCCCATTTATGAACCCGGCCTCGATGCTATGGTGGCCAAAAATATCGCATCCGGCCGTTTGCGCTTCACCACGGATGCCGCCGAGGGCGTGGCCCATGGCCTGTTTCAGTTCATTGCGGTGGGCACACCGCCCGACGAAGATGGCTCTGCGGATCTGCAATATGTACTGGCCGTCGCCAACAGCATTGGCGAGCATATGTCGGAGTACCGGGTGATTGTGGACAAATCCACGGTGCCTGTGGGTACTGCCGACAAGGTCCGTGAAACGGTAAACGCGGCATTAAGCAAACGCGGTGTCGATGTGGAGTTCGATGTGGTTTCCAATCCTGAGTTTCTCAAGGAAGGAGCAGCACTGGACGACTTCATGAAACCGGATCGCATCGTTATCGGCACCGATAATCCGCGCACCACCGAGCTGTTACGTGAACTTTATGCGCCCTTCAATCGCAATCATGATCGTTTAGTCAGCATGGACATTCGCTCCGCTGAGCTGACCAAGTATGCAGCCAATGCCATGCTGGCCACTAAAATCACCTTTATGAACGAGCTGTCCAATCTCGCCGACCTGTTGGGTGCCGATATCGAAAATGTACGCCTGGGCATTGGCTCTGATCCCCGCATCGGCTACCACTTTATTTACCCGGGTTGTGGCTATGGTGGCTCCTGTTTTCCAAAAGATGTGCAGGCACTGGAGCGCACCGCCAACGAAATCGGCTACAACGCTGAATTACTGAGCGCAGTGGAAGCCGTGAATCTCCGTCAGAAACAGGTGATGTTTAATAAAATCCGCCAACATTTTAAAAATGATTTGTCAGGCAAAACCATCGCACTCTGGGGATTGGCTTTCAAGCCCAACACGGACGACATGCGTGCCGCACCTTCGCGGACACTGATGGAAGCGCTGTGGGAAACCGGTGCCAAAGTGCAAGCCTATGACCCCGAGGCCATGGATGAGGCAAAACGTATCTATGGTACGCGAGCGGATCTGACACTGGTTGACTCCCCGGAAGCAGCGCTGGTCGGTGCCGATGCTCTGGCCGTGGTCACCGAATGGAGCGCCTTTCGCAGCCCGGATTTTGAACAACTCAAAACCCGGCTTAGCCAACCCACTATTTTTGATGGTCGAAATTTGTACGATCCCGCACGTCTACGTGCCGATGGCTTTACCTATTACTGCATTGGCCGACCATGCAACACGACACAACAATAAACGCCAATAACTTTACATATGAAAGATAAGGATGAGCAGATGTTTGACTTGAAGGACACTCGCATTGGTATCATCGGTTTGGGCTACGTGGGTTTACCACTGGCCGTTGAACTTGGTAAGCACTATCCCACCAAAGGCCTGGATATCAATGCGCCGCGTGTGGCCGAATTACAGGCAGGTAAGGACAGCACCCTGGAAGTGGATGCCGATGAACTCACACTCGCCACCCAACTCACCTACACGAGCAACCCGGATGATTTGACAGACTGCAACGTCTACATCGTTACCGTTCCCACGCCTATCGACTCGGCCAAACGCCCGGATTTATCACCACTGGTCGGTGCCAGCCATGCCATCGGCAAGCTGCTTAACAAGGGCGACGTGGTCATCTATGAATCCACAGTTTACCCCGGTGCCACCGAAGAGGTCTGTGTACCCATACTGGAAGCTGAGTCCGGCCTGACATTCAACCAGGACTTTTTTGCAGGTTACTCACCTGAACGCATTAATCCCGGAGACAAAGAACACCGGGTCACGACCATACTTAAAGTGACTTCCGGATCAACGCCTGAATCGGCTGATTTTGTGGATGCCTTATATGCCAGCATTATCACCGCCGGTACCCACAAGGCCAGCTCCATCAAAGTAGCAGAAGCTGCCAAGGTCATTGAAAACACGCAACGGGATGTCAATATCGCCCTGATCAACGAGCTTGCGCTGATCTTCCACAAACTGGATATCGACACCATTGAAGTGCTGGAGGCTGCGGGCACCAAATGGAACTTTTTACCCTTCCGCCCTGGGCTGGTGGGCGGACACTGTATCGGTGTCGATCCTTATTATCTCACCCACAAAGCGCAGGAAATTGGCTACCAGCCAGAAATGATCCTCGCAGGTCGCCGCATCAACGACGGCATGGGCAGCCATGTCGTCGAGCGCGTAGTAAAACGTATGACCCGCAACCGTATCCATGTGGTGGATGCCAACATCCTGATAATGGGGTTTACCTTTAAGGAAAACTGCCCGGATCTACGCAACACTCGCGTCATTGATATCATCGAGGAATTACAGACCTACCACGCCAACGTGGACGTTTACGATCCCTGGGTGGACCCTGATGGCCTGGAACACGAATATGGCATCCGGCCTGTTTCGTCACTGTCGAAGGGAAAATATGATGCCATCATTCTGGCTGTGGCACATGATCAATTTAAAGCCATGTCTGCCGATGAAATTCGTGCCCTGGGCAAAAATGACTGTGTACTGTTCGATGTCAAACATATTCTGCCCGTCGATAAAGTGGATGACCGGCTGTAAGCCCCACCACAAGCGAGCATAAAAAATAATGCGTAATAACAAGGTCCAAACATGAAAGTTCTCATCACCGGTACTGCCGGTTTTATTGGTAACCGTCTGGCGGAACGCCTGCTGGAACGCGGCGAAGAAATCATTGGTGTCGATAATCTCAATGACTATTACGATGTCACGCTGAAAGAAGCTCGTCTGGCCAAAATCAAGAATCACCCTGGTTTCACCGAAGCACGCATCAATATCGAAGACCGTCCTGCCATGGAGGCTCTGTTCACCAAACACAAGCCTGACAAAGTGGTTAATCTGGCAGCCCAGGCGGGCGTCCGTTATTCGTTGGAAAACCCGCATTCCTATGTGGAAAGCAACATCGTGGGTTTCATGAATATCCTCGAAGGCTGTCGCTACAATGGTGTTGAACACCTGGTGTACGCCTCCAGCAGCTCGGTTTACGGTGCCAACACCAACATGCCCTTTTCCATCCACAACAATGTGGACCACCCACTGAGCATGTACGCCGCCACCAAAAAAGCCAACGAACTGATGGCACATACCTACAGCCACCTCTACGATCTACCTACCACCGGTCTGCGTTTCTTCACCGTTTATGGCCCCTGGGGACGCCCGGACATGGCACTCTTTCTGTTTACCAGAAAAATCCTCGCAGGCGAGCCCATTGATGTCTTTAATTACGGTAAACACCGCCGTGATTTCACCTATGTCGATGATATCGTCGAAGGTGTGATCCGCACCCTCGACCATACTGCCCAGCCCAATGCGGACTGGTCTGGTGACAAACCTGATCCCGGTACAGCCGGAGGACCATATCGCCTTTACAACATTGGCAACAACTCGCCCGTCGAGCTGATGCATTACATTAAAGTGCTGGAGGACTGTCTCGGCAAAAAGGCGGAAATGAACATGCTTCCGCTACAACCCGGTGATGTGCCTGACACTTACGCCAACGTGGAAGACTTGGTGACCGACGTCGATTACAAACCCGATACCACTGTGGAAGATGGCATAGCCAGTTTTGTTAACTGGTATAAATCCTACTATTCGCAGGCTTGAGCCTAAAATCCACCGTTAAATGGCCCGGCAATTCAACCGGGCCTGTCATCCAGGGCTGATGGCCACCGTCGTTCTCATTTCCCCCATCTCCCTGATTCTCTAAAGTTTTCCCCCTGTTTGACGCTACTTCCTGTAGTGCCCTGTCACATTGCACGACCAAGTGCCTTGCTTTGTTATTTCCACCGGGCATCACAGGAAGCTGAGGCCAGTATATGTCATGCGTCATCCCGCCAAAAACAGTTATTTCACTGTGTGTGTTTCTGACAGGCAACATGCTTTTCAGCGAAGTTGGGGCAACTGCCGCACCAGAATCCATTGATGCCACCACTAATGTAAACGCCGAAGAATTTATCGAGCTGGTGGAAAATAACCCCGGACTTGTCATTATCGATTCCCGCATCCGGGGGGATCGCATACAAGGTTTTATTGAAGGTTCACTCAGCTTGCCGGATACCGACACCTCCTGCGACTCCCTGTCCAAAATTATCCATAAAAAAGAGACTGCCAGTCTGTTTTATTGCAATGGTGTTAAATGCGCCCGCAGCAGCAAAGCCATTAAAATTGCGCTCAACTGTGGTTACTCAAATATCTATTGGTTTCGTGGCGGTTTTGGGGAGTGGCTGGAAAAAGGCTACCCCTATTTGCAGGAATAAAATCCCGAATCACCCGAAGAACCCCAATCAATTATGCCCAAACTACAATCATCCATGCGTGCCAGTCTGGGACTCACTGTTCTGATCATGGGCTTGCTGGGTATGATGTTAGCGGCGGCTACGGGCGAAGCCTATCAGCGACTGGCACTGGATAATCAGCGTGAATCTTTCGTTTCTCTGGCAAAACTTAAAATCCAGGAAATCACTGAAAACCTGGCACAAGACAGTGTGGAATTAGGTCTCAACGCACAAGCAACCCCTGGCTTTCATCAAACTGTTATCAACAAAGACTCTACACGCCTCAGCCTGCAACTGGATGAACACTTTCATCGTGCCTTCGTCACCCTTGGTCGCGTCAAACTTATTAAAATGTACACCTATGATAAAGAGTTCAGGCTGATCTCCGCCTCAAAAAAGGGAGACCCGGCACTATCGGACAACAAGCCTGTTTGCACTGGACTCTTAAGTACAATTGCCAGCCGCAGCAAAACAGCGCGCTTAAAACCGGACTCAGAGCTCTGTCGTATCGGTATGCGTCCTGTGCTTGCCACTATCGTTCCGGTTGGCGGTTTGCAAATAAAAGGTTATTTACAATTGATCATTGACCCAACTCCGAACTTTGCAAAAGCAGATAGTGGCCTGGGTACACCGTTAAAGCTGACCGGGCCGGATAAAACCATACATTATCAATCTGCAAATTGGCCAAAGAAACTCAGCAAAAATATCCTGCTGGCAGAATACAGTCTGCTCACCCCTCAAAACCAGCAGCTTTTTGATTTGACCTTCGCATCCAATATTGCCGAACTAAGGAAGCAACTTTCCACAACCCGTAATTTCATTTTTTCCATTGCCGCCATCATCATGCTGGGCACAACCTTGATCGCCCTGCTCATGTTACAGCACACAGCATTGAGCCCTCTCCGTACTCTGACCAATCATCTGCGACGAGTACAGAAAGACAAGTCCCAATTAGGTACAAAAGTGGTCATCAGTGGCAATACTGAAATTGTCGAGCTGGCCACTGATTTTAACAATATGAGCAGTGAACTCAGCACCCTGTATCGTACTCTGGAAAATATGGCCTTTACTGATGCGCTGACCGGCATGCCAAACCGTGTCCTGTTTTATGACCGGCTTGAACAAATCACAATGACCACATCGCGCTACAAAACACAGTTCGCCCTGATGATGATGGATCTCAATCGTTTCAAAAACATCAATGACACCTTGGGCCATCACATCGGAGACCGCTTGTTAAAAACCGTGGGCGAACGTCTGCAAACGATACTCCGTGAATCAGACACCGTTGCCCGCCTGGGTGGTGATGAATTTGCAGCATTGCTTCCCGCTATTGATCATGATGAAAGCGTCACTATAGTGGCAGAAAAAATTGTCAACGCACTCAACAAACCCATTGCCGTAGAGGGACACAACCTGTCCATTGGTATCAGTATCGGCCTGGTGCGCTGCCCGCGTGACGGTGATAAAACCACACTGCTCATGCAGCATGCCGATGTGGCAATGTACCACGCCAAACGTAAAGGCCTGGGTTATGCGTTTTACGACAAAAGCATGAGCAGTGAGAATCTGTTTGAACTCACTATGGAATCCGAATTACGGCAAGCCGTTGAAAATAGAAATTTTGAATTGTATTACCAGCCTAAAATCGATCTCCAGCATGGCCATATTACGGGTGCTGAAGCATTGATCCGCTGGGCACATAACAAGTACGGTTTTATCTCTCCCGAAAAATTCATCCCCCTCGCCGAACAAACCGGCTTAATACAAATTTTGACCGAATGGGTACTTGAACAGGCTCTGACACAATGCGCCGCATGGCATGCAGACAACATCAATATTGGTGTTTCAGTCAATCTCTCTGCATACAGTCTGAACGATATCGATTTGATCGATACGGTGCATCATGCCCTTGCTGACGCAAAAATAGAGCCGCAGTGGTTAACCCTGGAACTGACCGAAACCGCCATCATGTCTGATGCCAATCGCGCATTGAACACACTTTCCCAGCTTAATACCATGGGGGTACGCTTATCTGTTGATGATTTTGGCACCGGCTATTCCTCGTTAGCCTATTTGAAGCGTTTTCCCGTCGATGAAATTAAAATCGACAAATCTTTTGTGATCGATATGCTGACGGATGCATCCGATGCCGTGATTGTTCGCTCCACCATCGACCTTGCTCATAACATGGGTATGAAAGTTGTCGCCGAAGGTATTGAAAGCCAGGATGCCTGGGACAAACTGGCCGAACTGGGCTGCAACCTGGGACAGGGGTATCACATGTGCCGCCCGTGCCCGGCAGTCAGTTTCAAAACATGGATATATGAGTCCGACTGGGGTCTGAACCACATTAAAGCCGTAAGCTGAAAAACTTTGTTTAATTTTTTTCCTGTTGCCACAAACACGCACCACCGCTGGATTGACTGATGCCTTGTAACCGCGCCTCATGTGCCGCCGTTTCCACCTTGCTAGCCTGTATTACGCGCAAACGTGGTCGCTCACCTGATAACCGACGTATTTCACCTGCGTTGGATTGCGACTCATTGTTCTGCCCGGCCAGCAACAAATCAGTCTGCCCGCCCGTCATTAGCAAATAAACGTCGGCAAGAATTTCTGCATCCAACAATGCACCGTGTAACTCGCGGTGCGCATTCTTCACTTCGTAGCGCTTACATAAAGCATCCAGATTGTTTTTTTGTCCTGGGTGCATCTTGCGCGCCAGGGCCAGCGTGTCCAGCACGGTACAATTTGTTTCTATGTTTCCATCGGACCAATCCAGCAGTTTCAATTCATTATTTAAAAAACCGACATCGAAAGGCGCGTTATGGATCACCAGTTCTGCCCCGCGCACAAAATCCATAAAATCGCTCACCACATCAGCAAAACGGGGTTTGTCCTGCAAAAATTCATTACTGATGCCATGCACCTCGATGGCACCCTCATCGATTTCACGATCCGGCTGCAAATACTGGTGATAGTGATTGCCGGTCAGGCGACGATCAATAATTTCCACACAACCGATTTCAATAATGCGGTGGCCTTGTGCAGGCTCCAGGCCAGTGGTTTCTGTATCCAGAACAATTTGACGCATGGTTTTTTATGGCTCTCTATTTTTGGCTAAAATGTGAATTAAACGCTAACAAACTGAACAGTGATACTACAACTCATCCACACCCCGATTCGCCAGCGCATCGGCACGTTCATTTTCCGGATGCCCGGTATGACCACGCACCCAGCACCATTTTACGTCGTGCGGTTGCAGCGCACTTTCCAGACGCTGCCACAAATCCACATTTTTCACTGGCTTTTTGGCCGCCGTCATCCAGCCTTTACGTTTCCAGCCCTTCATCCATTCTGTCGCACCTTTCATTACATATTGTGAATCTGTCGTCAGTACCACATTGCAGGGCTTTTTCAAACTTTCCAAACCACTAATAGCCGCCATCAGCTCCATACGATTATTAGTGGTTTCCGCCTCACCACCATACAGTTCTTTTTCACTGCCGTTAAAACGCAGCACCACTCCCCAGCCACCCGGACCAGGGTTCCCTCGACAGGCACCATCACTAAAAATTTCTACGGCTTGTTTACTCATAATCGATAGTTTCTCTCTCAACAACAGGCTGTTTACCCAGTGTACGTGAATTACCCGCCAGTCCTGCCGGCGCAATGTGCCGGCGCGCAGGCCGCCAGCGTGGTTTGATGGGGGTTAGCGTCGCCACTCGTTTACGCGCCACCACCACATAGCCGGCACCAAAAAACGGTACCCAGCGTCGGCCAATACGATCCAGAAACCGTAATCGCCGCATCACCCCTTTGTGACTCAATGGTGGTCGAAAAAAATACCGCCGCGCATCAACAATGTCGAAGCCCAGCAATTGCAACCAGTCCTTCAAGCGTGACTGACTGATAAAACGACCACACCAGGGTGGCTTGCCACGCCAACACAAAACCACGCGCCAAATCATCCACAAACTCCAGGGATTAAACGCAAGAATCACCACATGACCTTCAGGAATCAGAACACGATCCACCTCACGTAAAACCTGATGCGGATCATTGGTGAATTCCAGCGTATGCGGCATAACCACAGTATCCAGAGAGTCTGTGGCAACGGGTAACCATTCCAGAGAACCACGAATTTCATTACGCGCACACTCACCAGCAGGCGGCGTGTCTTGCAACCACTCATCCAGCACCATGCAATGCGGAATACGTGTACTGGTCAGGCAGTCTTTGGAATACACATCGCCCAATTGCAACAGGTGATAACCAAACAGCGTCGGCAAAATCGTCCGCAACTGCGCACGCTCCTCCGCCTGCAACCAGCGCCCGGGCAAATGAGTAAACCAGGCTCGCAGACGCTGTCGCGTCACCTGCGAAGGCTCACATTTTGTCCAGCGGGCAATACGTTTTTTAAGGGCTGATAACACGATAATTGATCAAAAAATTACTTGGGGTGGATTAGGGGTCAGCCATTCACGAACAATATTCGTAGCAAGCGCACTGCGTAACGATACCTGCTCTGCCACCTCATCACCAGTCGAATCCCCCCCGGCAATGCAGACACGCAGCACTTCACGTAAACTCACCGCTTCCCGGTACACGTTACAGAGACCAGCACATGCTCACTGTCCACACTATCACTGCCTTTGAAGATAATTACATCTGGTTGATCCGACACCCGGAGCAACCGCAAGTGGTTATCGTCGATCCCGGCGACGCCACCCCGGTCATCGCCGCCATTACCGCACAATCACTGAAACCGGTAGCCATTTTGATCACCCACCATCATTGGGATCATGTCGGTGGTATTGAAGAACTGCTGACCCGCTGGCCTATGCCGGTTTACGGTCCTGCCTGTGAAACTATCTCCCACGTCAGCCAACCGCTGGCCGAAGGCGACCCTGTACACATCGAGGCACTGGCGGCGGATTTCCAGGTTTTGCACGTACCCGGCCACACTGCCGGACACATCGCCTATTATCACCCGGCCAGCAATATTGACGGACACGGCATGATTTTCGTCGGTGACACCCTGTTTGCCGGTGGCTGTGGCCGCCTTTTTGAAGGCACACCAGCGCAAATGCACGATTCACTGAGCCAGATCGCCTCCCTGCCCGATGACACCCGGGTCTACTGCGCCCACGAATATACGACAGACAATCTGGCCTTCGCCCGCATTGTCGAACCTGATAACCTCGCCCTCCAGGCACGCCAGCAAACCGTGCGACAGCAGCGCGAACGGGGCCAGGCCACCGTGCCCTCATCACTGGGGGACGAAAAAGCCACCAACCCCTTTTTGCGCTGTGAGCAAGCCGGAGTCGTTCGTGCTGCCGAGGGCTTTTCCGGTCGCAAACTACACACAAGTACTGAGGTTTTTGCCACAGTGCGCCATTGGAAAGATACCCTGGATTAAAAAACAAGCCTCCCTGGCCGACAACATGACGTGGAACACATTTATTGTCATAATCGTCTAACTACTTGTCTTGTCTCTCAAATCCCCGTAAACACTCATCCAAGAAAACTCAATATGTCATTTTCATTTTTACGCCTTGTCACTTCACTGCTCATACTATTACTGGCTGGGTGTGCAAGCCTGGCCGGTTTAACCAAAACAGGGGAATCTGCCGATACAAAAAACACTGACACAACGGTCAACACAAGCGCCGATACTCCCCTCGTTACAACAGCGCAACCAACGAGCAGCACAAATACTGCTGACACATCGACCATCAGACACCGTTCCCGGCACCTGCCTTACGTGCCCGACACCGCCACCCCCTGGTGGGCACTGGTGGCAAATCAGGAATCCGATAACAGCACCGATGAACCGTGGACAATCGAAGAAGCACGTCGCGATACCGGTCACGACAACACCATCACTCCACTCGCCCAACCCGAAAGCCAGCCTGAAAATCCACTTAAAAACAAAGACCTCTGGCACCGCCTGCGCAGCGGCTTCCAGCTAGGCAGCCAGGAGCACCCACTGGTTCGCCCCTATATCGAGTGGTACGCCAAACACCAGCCTTATCTCGACCGCGTAGCAGAACGTGCCCGCCCTTTCCTTTATGACATCGTGCAAGAAGTCGAAGCTCGTGGCATGCCCATGGAAATTGCACTGCTGCCCGTAGTGGAAAGTGCCTTCCAGCCCTTCGCCTACTCCTCTGGCCGGGCCGCTGGCATCTGGCAATTCATCCCCTCCACCGGCAAACACTACGGTCTGAAACAAAACTGGTGGTATGACGGCCGACGCGACATACCCAAAGCCACCAAAGCCGCACTGGATTATCTTGAACGCCTGCACAAACGTTTCGACGGCGACTGGCTGCTGGCACTGGCTTCCTATAACTCCGGCGAAGGCCGCGTAGCACGCGCCGTGAAAAAGAACAAAAAGAAAGGTCGCCCCACCGACTTCTGGTCGCTGGACCTACCGAAGGAAACCCAAGGCTATGTCCCCAAACTGCTCGCCATCAGCGCCATCGTCCAACATTATAAAGCCCATGGTGTAACGCTCACCTCTATTCCCGACAAACCCTACCTCGAACATGTTGATGTCGGCTCACAGATTGACCTGGCTCTGGCCGCCGAACTGGCCGAACTGCCCATCGAAACCATGTATCAACTCAACCCCGCCTACAATCGCTGGGCCACCGACCCCAAGGGACCACACACCCTGTTACTGCCCATCCATAAAGCAGAAACATTTCGTACAGCCCTGGCCAAAATCGACAAAAAGGACCGTGTACGCTGGGAACGACACCGCATTCGTGAAGGCGAAACGCTCGGCCACATTGCACGTAAATTTCAAACCTCCGTGGCACTGCTGCAAGAAGTCAACAATATCCGCGACAAGTGGATACGCGCAGGACAAAGCATTATCATCCCCGTGGCCACCAAAAACCTCAAACACTACCTGAGCGAAGACCGCCGTCGCGTCGCCCTGCAAGGCACTAAACGTAACGGCCATAAACTACATCACACCGTCAAACGCGGCGACACCTTCTGGGATATTTCACGCAAATACAACGTCAAAGTCAGCCAGCTCGCCTCATGGAACGGCATGTCACCCAAAGATACACTCAAGCCCGGCCAGCAACTGGTAATCTGGACAAAAAAACCCAGTCGTGCAGACAGACAATTTGTCTCCCTGCCACGTAGTGCCACCCACCAACAGGTGCATTACCGCGTACGCAAAGGTGATTCACTGGCACGCATCGCACAGAAATTCAGCGTTACCATCGCCAAGCTTCGACAGTGGAATTCGCTGAAAAAAGGCAAATACCTGCAACCCGGGCAGCGGTTGACGCTGTATGTGGATATAACACAGCAATCTTAAACTTTACCACCACCATTATTAAAGCAACCCTTTATGACAATACAAAAATGTGCGTTGCCTTTTTATCCATAAAGAAAACAACGCGCCATATGTCCTTCACTTAAAAACCGTGGGTCGGGATAACATTGTTTGCATTCCGGCATAGATTGAGTGCAACGCGGGTGAAAGTGGCACCCCGAGGGCGGATTGATCGGCGACGGCATTTCACCCTGCACACTGACAATGCCACGTTCAACACCTTTGGTTGATTTTTCAATGACCGGTACAGCAGCCAGTAATGCTTTAGTGTAAGGATGCAACGGGTTTTCCATGACATCCTGCACATCACCCTGCTCTACAATGCGCCCCAGATACATTACGGCCACCTCGTGTGCCAAATATTCCACAACCGATAAATCGTGCGTAATAAACAAATACGCCAGACCCAGCTCATCTTGCAGGTCTTTCAACAGATTAAGAATTTGTGCCTGCACAGAAACATCCAGCGCACTGGTGGGTTCATCACAAATAATCAGTTTAGGGTCTACCGCCAAAGCGCGAGCAATACAGATACGCTGACGCTGGCCACCGGAAAACTCATGTGGATAACGATATTTACTGTCGGCTGACAAACCCACTTGTTCCAACAGTTGGTCAACACGCACAGCACGCGCCTGTGCGTCACCGCCTAATCCCTGAATGATCATCCCTTCTTCAATGATATCCGTCACCACCATACGCGGATTCATGGAGGAAAAGGGGTCTTGAAAAATAATCTGAATATCACTGCGGTGCTGGCGTAATTGTGCCTGTGACAAAGCCGTAAACTCCCTGTTTGCAAATTGCACTTTGCCCGCAGTCGGTTTCACCAATTGTAAAATACTTTTTCCTGCTGTGGTTTTACCGCAGCCTGACTCACCCACCAATGCCAGTGTATGGCCTTCAGGAATCGATAAAGAAATGTCATCCACCGCTTTGACATGGTTCACCACCCGTTGCAACACACCTTTGCGAATGGGAAAATGCACCTTGAGTCCATGAACCGCCAACAATGTCTTATTACTTTTTACTGATTGTTCAGCACCACGGCCCGGCGCTGTTTCTTTTTTATCCGCTATTGAAAACTGCTGTTGATAGGTCATCTCAAATTTAAAACAACGCACACCACCCGATGATGCCGTTGTGACCCACCCGGGTGACTGGACATGACAGACATCAATTGCGTCGTCACAACGATCCACAAAGCGACACCCGCTAAACCCGGTAGCCAACGAGGGTACACTCCCCGGTATTATCTCCAAGCGTTGCCCACGTTTTTTTATGTCAGGCAGGGAGGCAAACAGTTTTTTTGAATAAGGGTGTTGAGGGTTGGTAAAAAATGCAGCGCGATCCGCTTCTTCCACAATTTGTCCGGCATACATCACTGCCACACGGTCTGCCATTTCTGACACGACACCAAGATCATGCGTAATCAGCAGAATGGCCATACCCGTATCTTTTTGCAATTGGCGCATAAGACTCAGCACTTGTGCCTGAATCGTCACGTCCAGCGCCGTAGTAGGCTCATCAGCAATCAACAAGTCCGGCTCACCCGCAAGCGCGACAGCAATCATCACCCGCTGCTTCATGCCACCTGACAGTTGATGCGGGTACTCATGGTAACGTTGCGCAGGATCGGGAATACCCACAGCATCCAGCAGCGCCAACACACGAGCGCGTACCGCCTGTGCATTATTTTGCCCGCATATACTTTCGGCGATTTGCGAGCCGATAGTCAGCACCGGGTTCAGACTGCTCATGGGCTCCTGAAATATCATCGCAATGCGTTTGCCGCGCACATTACGCATGGCCATTTCCGACAATTGCAATAAATCATCCCCATTGAGACAAATACTGCCCTGGGTAATACGCCCAGCGGGCTCAGGCAGCAAGCGCATGGTAGACAATGCTGTCATGGATTTTCCACAGCCGGATTCACCCAGCAGCGCAAACGTTTGCCCCCGTTGTATTTCCAGACTAATACCATCCACCGCATGCACCATGCCATCCACAGTGACAAAGCTGGTTTGCAAAGAGTCTATTTTCAGCAAGGGATTCGTCATTTTATTGTGGCCCCGATAAACCATCCGACTCTTCGCAACCTGGATATCAAACCCTTCTCCTCACCGATTGAAAACACACCGCATAAACATCCATCACCTGGCCGCAGACCCAATCACTCATGGACGGACAAAACGTACCACTTTTGGAGCACCATTGCGTATAATACGACAACTTAAGGCAGGGTATTCACACAAACCTGTTGCGGCCCTGCCCCACATAACAGACACCAATCAAAAAAGGATATCCACCATGGGATTCTTAAATGGCAAACGCGCGCTGATCGTCGGCTGCGCCAGTAATCGTTCCATCGCCTGGGGCATTGCCCAGGCGATGCACCGCGAAGGCGCCGAACTGGCCTTCACTTACCAAAACGAAAAACTACAAGGTCGGGTGGAAAAACTCGCCGCTGAATGCGGTTCAGACATTGTGCTGCCGTGCGATGTCGCCAGCGATGAAGAGATCACCACAGTCTTTGAAAAACTGGATGATTTCTGGGATCACCTGGATATTCTGATTCACTCAGTAGCCTATGCCCCGCGTGAAGAGCTGGAAGGCGAATACCTTGACAGCGTGACCCGCGAAGGCTTCAACACCGCGCACGAAATCAGCTCCTATAGCTTTGCCGCACTGGCGAAAGGCGCGCGCAACATGATGCAGGGACGTAATGCCGCGCTGTTGACACTGAGTTATCTGGGTGCCGAGCGGGTACTGCCCAACTACAATGTGATGGGCCTGGCCAAGGCCAGCCTGGAAGCCAACGTGCGTTACATGGCCGCCAACTTAGGACCAGAGAATATCCGCGTTAACGCCATCTCCGCCGGACCTATTCGTACACTCGCGGCAGCAGGCATCAAAAACTTCAAATCCATGCTGAACTACAGCGCACAAAACACACCACTGCGACGCAATGTCAGTATCGAAGAGGTCGGCAATGCAGCAGCCTTCCTTTGCTCCGACCTGGCTTCCGGGATTACCGGTGAGATTACTTATGTGGACGGCGGTTACAACATCACTGGCATGGCGCAATCAAACTGAAGAAAACAGCAATAGCATTCCAGGGATGGAAAAAATTTAACGGCTGTTTACCGGGATTATGAGACAACTAAAAGCGAAAATTTAGCATTTTGGCCAAAAAATGCACGCCTAGTACACCCTGTCGTTTACAGGCCCACTCTTTGCTTGATCACCATACAACTTAACAAGCACTCTTGTTATATCGTTTTGATCATCTTCAGATAGACTTGACATAAAAAACCTCGCTTATTCTGCCAAAAAGTTACTTTTACCGTAATTTTCTACATAAATACTTAAAAAATAATTTTTACCATTTGCAAACTCAATGATTTTAAATTTGTTGCCTGGAAACTCCCAAAGGTAGACCACACTGTTTTTCTTATTTCTTTTAAGTTTATTTTTTACTTCCTGGTCCAAAAAACCATTTTTAAAATCAATTACCTGTGATGACACTTTGGGTTTATTAATAGATTCATCGTAAACCTGATCAAAAAAACTCTAAACTTGTTATCGATGGCTTAATCTGATTTAGAATCTCATCCAGGTGGTTTTCAGAAATTACAATTTTTTCTTTATTTTTCCCCGAAATCACTAAAAAGTCTCCCGACTTCTTAATTTTATCGATATCAAGTCGAAAATCGTATGAAAGAGAATTTTCAAAATCGACTCTATTTACAGACTGGGTCGCGCAAGAAAATAACGTCAAACAAAAAATAACGGGGTAAATCTAATTATTTTCATTTGTTAACTTCCCCAATATTTCAAAAAGTTATAACAAACAAGCAGTTTGATAATATTGTTAACACCCTTTTAACCACAACTACTGACAATGACTACAAATCATCGTTCTGCACAATAACTTTAGCATCAGCTTTAAGCCGCGAGATAAGATGCAATTGCGCATTGGCACCCTGCTCACCAGCTAAGCGGCGTTTTAACGTTTCACGTTCAGCAACATCCATTGTGGTCGGATCACCATCAACCACTTTATTCAAGCGAATCACAGCGTAATCTCCTGAGTTCAATACCACGCCGCTATAACGTGGACTATCGGGTGACGACGGATGCGTTAAACGAAAGACCTGTTTGATAATCTGGGTATCATGGTCTTTTGTATCACGCATAACCGCATCAGCATCCTTCCAGTCTACTGACAATGCCTTGCTGACAGTTTCAGCAGACTCTCCCGCCTCCAGTTGCTGCAAGGCCTTTTCTCCGGCAGCCTTCGCTGCCTCACGGGCCTTTTCCTGAATCAACGATTGTTTAACTTGCGATGTCACATCACTCAGTGGACGCCGGTCCGCTTTTTGATGCTCCAGCAAACGCAACACCAACACATGATTTTCATCAACGTCGAGAGGCTCACTGTTAAAACCCTGTTTCAATACGTCGTCGCTGTAAGCTGCGGCCACAATACGCGGATTGGCAAATACACCGGTACCACCATGTCTTTCGAAAAATGGACTTTGCTTGAGTTCAAGCCCCAGTTCGTCTGCTGTTTCACTGAGAGAATCCGGCATTTCATAAGCCAGATTCGTTAATTTTTCAGCCAGCTCAAAATATTCACGTTCTGCGGCATCGTTTTGAAATTGCGCAAGAATGTCATCACGCACGTCGGCAAAAGGTTTCACCTCTCGCTCACGAATCCCGGTCACTTTGATGATGTGATAACCAAACGAGGTCAATACCGGTTCGCTAACTTCATTCAACTTGAGAGAAAAAGCAACTTCCTCAAAATCAGGCTCCATAATATCGCGTCCAAAATAGCCCAGATCCCCTCCCGTTTCGGCGGAGCCGGGGTCATCCGAGTTTTCTTTGGCCAGTTTTTCAAAAGATTCACCCGCATTCAGTCTTGTCACCAGGCTTTCCGCTTTTTCGCGTGCTGCCGCAATGGCCGCTTCATCGGCACCTTCTTCCAACTGAATCAGGATATGGCTGGCCTGACGTTCTTCCGCCACACTGAATTGATTCTGATTGGTTTCATAAAATTCATGTAACTCTTCTTCGCTGGGCTCTTCGTCACTCTTTAATGCGGCAACAGACAATTCCACATATTCAACACGCACTTTCTCCGGTGTCAAAAACCGGTCCGCATGTTGCTCATAATAACTCTTGATTGCTGCGTCATCAGCCAGCGATTCATCCCGAAATTGTGACGTACTCAAAACAAAATACTGAAAATCGCGTTGCTGTTTCTCCAGTCTGATCACTGCGTCCAATTCCGCATCCGTTACAAACGCCGAGCTTGCCAGACCATCAGGCAATTGTCCGGCAGTCATAATGCGTTTTACATAACGTTCAAATGCAGTGGGTGATTGCCCCTGGGTTTGTAACTGTTGCTGATACAGACTGACAGAAAAGGCACCACCTTCACGAAAGGCCTCAATACTCTGAATCGCCGCCACCACTGTTTGATCACTGACCCGAAAACCCATCTCTTCCGCATTTTGCAATAACAACTCACGATCAACCAGTTCATTAATAACCCGCTGTTTTATCTGTGGGTCAAAAAGCTGCGCATCATACTGGCCACCCAGCATTTGCTGCATACGACCCCGTTGATCATAAAAAGCCTGCTGAAATTCACGTTGCCCGATGTCGGTGCCATTAACAGTGGCCGCCACCAGCTTGTCACCACCGCCAACGTATTCGTTAACACCCCAAAGCGCAAAAGGGATTATTAGCAAACCTACTATTACCCAGGCGATCCAACCCTGGGCACGATCTCGAATAAAACTCAGCATATTTTTTCTTCGTGGTTAATTCTGAATATGTATTTAGTGTAAAAATATATTTTATCTGACCGTTGTTTCGACTGAATATTTCCACTTAAGGTTCCGGTATATTCCGGATATGGTTATCTTATCAGTCGCTTCAAGAGCTCAACAGCAGAAAGTAAAAAGGCGCTCCCACATCAGATAGGAACGCCTTAAATACTAATAGTGGCGGAGTGGACGGGACTCGAACCCGCGACCCCCGGCGTGACAGGCCGGTATTCTAACCAACTGAACTACCACTCCCCAACAAAAACCTGGCTTTAACCCAATCACTCAACTCAAGCATATCGTTCAATATGAGCTAATGGTGGGTGCTGAGGGACTTGAACCCCCGACATTCGCCGTGTAAAGGCGACGCTCTCCCAACTGAGCTAAGCACCCCAGGAAAGCCGACTAGTTTACGGCATCTTTCAATGCTTTGCCAGCCTTGAATGTAGGATTATT
>JALSGT010000140.1 GCA_026982555.1 Chromatiales bacterium | reverse complement strand
CTTCCGTGGTGGCCATTCGCATGGAACGCGGTACGGGCAACCCGAAAAATATTGCGGCCGTCGGTGCCGAGGCCAAACGTATGCTGGGGCGCACGCCGGGTAACATCCAGGCCATCCGGCCACTGAAGGACGGGGTGATCGCTGATTTTACCGTTACTGAGAAAATGCTCCAGCATTTTATTCACAAGGTACACACGGATAAATTCAAATTTTTTCACCCCAGCCCGCGCGTGCTGGTGTGTGTGCCTTGTGGTTCAACACAGGTGGAGCGCCGGGCGATTCGTGAATCTGCTGCCGGGGCCGGTGCGCGTGAGGTGTATCTCATCGAAGAACCCATGGCGGCGGCCATTGGTGCCGGTTTGCCGGTCAGCGAGGCCAGCGGCTCCATGGTACTGGACATCGGCGGTGGCACCACCGAAGTGGCAGTCATCTCACTCACCGGCATTGTTTATTCCGCCTCGGTGCGCATTGGCGGCGACCGTTTCGACGAAGCCATTATCAATTATGTGCGCCGCAATTATGGCACGCTGATCGGCGAATCCACCGCTGAACGCATCAAAGAGGAAATCGGCAATGCCTATCCAGGTGACGAAGTGCGCGAAACCGAGGTGCGCGGGCGCAATCTGGCTGAAGGAATTCCTCGCAGCTTCACACTGAACAGCAATGAAATCCTTGAAGCACTGCAAGAACCTTTATCAGGTATCGTCAGCGCGGTGAAAACGGCACTGGAACAAACGCCGCCGGAACTGGGTGCGGATGTGGCCGAACGCGGCCTGGTGCTCACAGGGGGAGGGGCGCTGCTCAAAGACATAGACCGGCTGCTAATGGAAGAAACCGGTCTGCCAGTGATCATCGCTGAAGACCCGCTTACCTGCGTGGCGCGTGGCGGTGGCCGGGCGTTGGAAATGATTGATGAAACGGGTACCGACGTTTTCACGACGGAATAAAAAACGACGGGATAAAAACTATCGAACAGCCGTATCCGCCCCAGGTGTAAACTGCGGGTAATACATTTCAATTATTTTTTGTGCAGACTTAAGGAATGGAAATTTAAATAATCTATAATAAGTGGCGCTCTGATCCAGTTCGCATCCGCTTAAAGCACCTACCGTTGCTGTTCGCTCTGATTGAGCAAAAATGCAGGAATAGTCGTTCTTGTTTTAGGCTTTTGCGATTAATTGAAGAACGGGCAAAACGGGCTGAAGCAGAGGTGCCACTTGTATGAGTTATTGTGTTCTATTCCTAAGCTGAGGTTCCCAAGATAAAACCGCTATTCATACAGGGGCCATCGATCACCACCCGTCTGGTGGTGCTGGTCATCTTCTCTTTACTGATGATGGCGCTGGATCATCGCCAGAATCATCTTGAAGGCATTCGCTCCGGACTCTCTCTGCTGATTTATCCGCTGCAATATGTCATCAACCTGCCCGTAGCGGCAAGCCACTGGGTGGGTGACAGTTTTTCCAGCAGGGAAACCCTGCTGGAAGAAAATAACCGGCTCAAACTTCAGCAGACCTTGTTCAAGGCGCGTCTGCAAAAGCTTCAATCATTGAAAGCGGAAAACCAGCGCCTGCGTGAATTATTGCAATCCTCCAAAAAAATCAGTGAGCGAGTACTTATCGGCGAATTGCTGGCGGTGAACCTTGAGCCGTTCACCCGGCAAATTGTCATTAATAAAGGCAGCCGCAATGACGTTTATCTCGGCCAACCGCTAATGGACGCTGAGGGAGCCATGGGACAAATCGTCCACCTTGGACCGTTTTCCAGCACCGCCATGTTGATCACCGATGCCAATCACGCTATTCCCGTCCAGGTGAATCGCAATGGTCTGCGGGCCATCGCCCTGGGGACCGGCGCGCCCGACAAGCTGGACATTCCTTATCTGCCCATCAGTGCCGATATTGTCGAAGGCGATTTGCTCACCACTTCCGGACTTGGCGGACGCTTTCCAGCCGGTTATCCCGTGGCAGTGGTGACCAGGATTGTCAAAGACCCCACCCTGCCCTATGCGATCATTTCTGCCATGCCCACTGCGCGACTGGAACAGGCTCGCGAAGTCCTGTTGATCTGGCCCACCACTCAACATAAGGACGAGCAGGCCACAACACCACAAGCAGCCACCGGAGCGGCACAACCTTGAGTACAAGCCCATGTCCGCGAACATAGCCCGGCATCACGGCGGACTTATTTTGCTGCTCACGTTCATTGCCGCCTTGCTGTTGCAAATGCTGCCCCTGCCTGACTGGGCGCAAACCCTGCGCCCGGACTGGGTGGCTCTGGTGCTGATCTACTGGTGCATTGCCCTGCCCGAGCGTGTCGGCGTCGGCATCGGCTGGCTGGCGGGACTGATGCTGGACGTGGCCCACGGTGCCTTGCTGGGACAAAATGCGCTGGCGCTGGCCGTGGTTGCCTATTTAGCATTACGCCTGCACCAGCGCATCCGCCTGTTTCCCCTGTGGCAGCAGGCTGTCAGCGTGTTGTTGCTGATTGCGCTGCATCTGATGCTGGTGTTCTGGATCAAGGGAGCCACAGGACAGTCCGCCGACACCTGGGCCTACTGGCTGCCTGCTCTCACCAGCATGCTGGTATGGCCACTCTTGTTTATCGTCTTGCGTGGCCTGCGCCGAACTTATCGTGTCCGCTGAACTCGCAACGATAACAAACGACACAACCCGGACCCCTGCTGAATATTACATTGCCCCATGGCTTCACATTCCACACTCAAGGATCACTTTCGCGAAACCCGCCTGTTTACCAACCGGGCCGTTATTGCCTTGTTCCTGGCCGTCGCCTTGATGATTCTTTTGTTGGTACGCCTGTTTGATTTACAGGTACTGCAACACGACACTTACTCCGTGCTCTCTGACAAAAACCGCGTACATATCCGTGCTGTACCTCCCACTCGCGGGCTGATTTACGACCGTAACGGCGCGCTGCTGGCGGAAAACCTGCCCAGCTATCAATTGGAAATCACCCGTGAACGGGTCACCGACCTGGATAGCACCATTGCCGAATTGCGTCAGCTCATCGACATCAGTGACGAAAACATCGTCCGCTTCAAAAAGCGGCTGAAACGTACTCAACGCCACAAACCCGTCCCTCTGCGCACTCGTCTTTCCGATATTGAAGTGGCGCGCTTCGCTGTCAACCGGCATCGTTTCCCCGGTGTCGATACGGTCGCCCATCTCTATCGTCACTACCCCTTTAATGGCCGTGGCGTACACGCACTGGGTTATGTGGGGCGCATCAGTGAGCAGGAATTGCACCGTATCGACAACACTAACTACGAAGGCACGGATTTTATCGGCAAAACCGGCATCGAAAAATTCTACGAAGACCTGCTGCATGGTGAAGTGGGTGTCGAACGGGTGGAAACCAATGCCCAGGGCCGTACCCTGCGGGTACTGGAACGCACCCCCCCCATACCCGGCCTCAATTTGTATCTGAATCTGGACATTGAATTACAGCGTATCGCTGAAGCTGCTTTTGGCGACAACAACGGTGCGCTGGCTGCCATCGATCCCAGCGACGGCAGCGTACTGGCACTGGTCAGCATGCCGACTTTTGACCCCAACCTGTTTGTGGGTGGCATCGACAGCAAAACTTACCGCGCACTACAGGACTCCCCGGACCAGCCCATGTTTAACCGTGTCCTGCGCGGGCGTTATCCGCCAGGCTCCACCGTCAAACCTTTCGTCGGCCTGGCAGGACTGGAATACGGCCTCATTGACCCCAATGTTTCCACTTATTGTCAGGGCTGGTACATGCTCGATGGCGACGAGCGCAAATACCGGGACTGGAAAAAAACCGGCCATGGGCATATGGATCTCACGCAAGCCATCGTCGAATCCTGCGACGTGTATTTTTACGACCTGGCGCTGACACTGGGTATTGACCGGATTTCCCAGTTCCTTGAGCCCTTCGGCTTCAATGATCTCACTGGCATCGACACCAGCGGTGAATTAACAGGGCTGGTACCCTCACGCCACTGGAAACGGCAGGTTAAACGCACTATCTGGTACCCCGGCGAAACCCTGATCACCGGCATCGGCCAGGGCTTTTTTCTGGCCACACCGTTGCATCTGGCAGAAGCCACGGCCACGCTGTCCCGCTACGGCCACCAGCTGCGCCCACGCCTGCTGGCAGCCACCGAAGACCCGGATAGCCGGGAAATTATCGGCCGGCCCGCCGTACCCAATATTACGGTACCCGTACTTGACCGGGCCAATTGGGACTACATCATCCGCGCCATGACCAAGGTGGTACACAGCCCCAAAGGCACGGCGCGGCGCATTGGTCAGGGCGCAAAATACAAAATTGCGGGCAAAACCGGCACCGCACAGGTATTTGGCATCAAACAGGATGAAGAATATGTGGAAGAGGAAATCGCCAAAAAGCTACGTGATCACGCCCTGTTTGTGGGTTTTGCCCCAGTGGAAAATTCACGTATTGCGGTGGCTGTGGTGGTAGAAAACGGTGGCAGTGGCGGAGCTGTAGCCGCACCGATTGCGCGCAAGGTCATGGACTATTATCTGCACCAGATGTTAGAAAGCCCAGCGCAAAAGGAACAAAAACCGTGAGTCTGTTTGAGGCCCGCGCCGAGGCATTGCGCACCAATCGCCGCACCCTGGCCGAAACGCTGCATCTGGATGCCCCGCTGCTGATTTGTCTGCTCGTCCTCTCCGTGGTCAGCCTGTTTGTGTTGTACAGCGCCAGCGGGCAAAACATCGACATCGTCTGGCGTCAGGTCGTGCGCCTGAGCGTAGCCTTCAGCATTATGCTGGCGCTGGCACAAATCACCCCTGCCACACTGAAACGCTGGACACCCTGGTTTTTCGGGCTGGGCATTGGCCTGCTGCTGGCCGTACTGTTTTTTGGTGAAACAGGCAAAGGGGCACAACGCTGGCTGGACCTCGGCCTGTTTCGTTTTCAACCATCAGAAATGATGAAACTCTCCGTGCCCATGATGGTGGCCTGGTATCTCAGTGACCACCCGTTGCCGCCCACCTCGAAACGCCTGTTAATGGCCTGCCTGGTTATCGCGATTCCCACCCTGCTCATCGCCAAACAGCCGGACCTGGGTACCGCCCTGCTCATCGCGGGTGCCGGTATTTTTGTATTGTTGTTTGCGGGTATTTCCTGGCGGCTGATATTTATCTCTGCTGCTGCGCTGGCGGCCAGCGCCCCGGTGCTGTGGCATTTCATGCGAGACTACCAGCGCCAGCGGGTACTCACTTTTCTCAACCCGGAACAATCACCACTGGGGGCCGGTTATCACATTATTCAATCCAAAATCGCCATTGGCTCCGGCGGGCTGTATGGCAAAGGCTGGCTCAATGGTACCCAGTCACAGCTGAATTTTTTGCCCGAGCGCTCCACCGATTTTATCTTCGCCGCCTATGCAGAAGAGTTTGGCCTGTTTGGTATCCTCGCCCTGCTCGCCGTGTACCTGTTGATCATCATGCGCGGTCTGCTTATTGCCAGTCAGGCACAGGATACCTATACCCGCCTGCTGGGCGGCGGACTGGTGATGACCTTCTTCATTTATATCTTTGTTAACATCGGCATGGTGACCGGTCTGTTGCCCGTCGTCGGTGTGCCATTGCCACTAATCAGTTATGGTGGCACATCCATGGTGACCCTGATGGCTGGTTTCGGTATCCTCATGTCCATACACACACATCGTAAATTACTGCCCCGATAAGGGCCAAGAGACTTTTTATGTCCAAACTGCACATATCCCTGTTCCATACTGCGCCTATTCGCTGCAAACTCGCTTGCGCGGCTCTTGGCCTGCTAACACTGCCAGTGATGGCCACAACACCGATAGATGAACAGGATGTCGCCGCCCGTGCCGACGTGCAGCAGTTCATTGGCGAAATGGTGGAAAAACACGATTTTGATGCCAACAAACTCACCACACTGTTCAAACAGGTGGAACTCCGGGAAAAAATCGTCGATGCCATTACCCGTCCGGCAGAAAGCAAATCCTGGCACCAATATCGCCCCATCTTTGTCACCCAGACCCGCATCAACGAAGGCGTCACCTTCTGGAATGAAAACCGGGAAACTCTGGAACGGGCAGAAAAAGAATACGGCGTGCCACCAGAAATCATCGTCGCCATCATCGGCGTCGAAACCCGCTACGGACGACACAAAGGCAGCTACCGGGTAATGGACTCACTATCCACACTCGCCTTCCAATACCCCAAGCGCAGTAAATTTTTCCGCAGTGAACTGGAACAATATTTATTGTTAACGCGCGAAGAAAACATTGAGCCACTCACCATCAAAGGCTCTTACGCAGGAGCCATGGGCAAGCCCCAGTTTATCTCCAGCAGTTACCGTCACTACGCTATCGACTTTGACGGCGATGGCAAACGTGACCTGTGGAACAACACGGTTGACGCCATCGGCAGCGTCGCCAATTATTTCAAACGCCATAAATGGCAGCCCGGAGGCAAAGTGGTCGTACCCGCCGTCGTTGGCAGCAACCACATTCAGGTACTGGTCAAAAAAGGCTACAAGCCACACAGTACCATCACCGAACTGCGCAAACGCGGTGCCACCGCAAAAAGTAAACTCGACCCTAATGCCATGGGCGCACTCCTCGAACTGAAAACCCTCGCCGGTCGCGAGCACTGGATCGCCCTGGATAATTTTTATGTCATTACCCGATACAATCACAGCCCGCTGTACGCCATGGCAGTTTATCAGTTAGGACAGGCCATCATGTCAAAACGGGCAGCTGAATCCGCAAAAACAGATTCAGGCAAAAACATAAACAGCTGATCATCATGCGCGTATCTTTTCCACACAGCCGCACGGCTCAATCAGTTCTTTTGCTTTTAGCCAGCAGCCTGCTACTCAGCGCCTGTGGTTCACTGCCACAAAGTCGTTATGCCATCGCGCAAGACAGCGCACCCGTAAAAGATGTGGACCATACCCGTATCCCCGACGCCGTGCCCAAAATCGAACCACGCAGTAAATACGGCAATCCCAAATCCTACGTAGTACAAGGCAAACGTTACACAGTGCGCCAGTCCGCCCGTGGTTTTGTACAAACAGGCGACGCCTCCTGGTACGGCACAAAATTTCACGGCCATCGCACCTCCAGTGGCGAACCTTACGACATGTACGCAATGACCGCCGCACACAAAACAATCCCTATTCCCAGTTATGTTGAAGTGCATAACCTTGACAATCAGCGCAAAATTATTGTGCGCGTCAACGACCGCGGCCCCTTTGTCAGCGGACGCATTATTGACCTGTCGTATGTCGCCGCCAAAAAACTGGGCATCACCACCAAAGGCACCGGCCGGGTAAAAATCCGTGTCATCGACCCCGGCGCGTCCACAAAAACATCACAGGCCAGCACCACGCCCGTCACGCTGTCACGCTCTGTCACGCCTCAACCGGTTACCGTCGCCACCAACAACCCTGGCCAGCTTTACCTGCAAGTGGGAGCCTTTACCAACCACGACAACGCCTCACAATTGCTCAATCGTCTGGTGAGTGCCACTCAGCAAAACATATCCATCAATCGCAAAGCCACCAACAACTACAATGTTTACCGTGTGCGCATTGGGCCATTGCAATCTGAAGCAGATGCACTGAAACTACGCTCACAGCTATCGCCGCTGGGCATAGACTCACCGCATATCGTTGTGGAATAAGGAATGGAAATTGTATACGTTATTGTGTTCCATTACCTAAGGTAAAAAATCGTTATTCTCTACACCCCGTGTCGTACACTGATTTCAACAACATTAACCACATCATCCATTGAGCACACCACCATGAGTACTGTCATGCACCGTTTATTACCCTTTTTTATCGCCATCTTACTCATGTTGTTTTTGGCCTCTGCGCAAGCAGCAACACTGATTCCCGCCACCCCTAAAATAAAAGCCAAGGGGTATCTGCTCATCGACTTCAACAGCGGTCGCGTACTGGCAGAAAAAAAATCTGACCAACGCATGGAGCCCGCCAGTCTGACCAAAATGCTCTCCGCCTACGTCATCGACCACGAACTGGCCAAAGGCAACATCAGCCTCGACGACGAAGTCCTCGTCAGCGAAAAAGCCTGGCGCATGGAAGGCTCACGCATGTTCATCGAAGTGGGTAAAAAAGTATCCGTGGAAGACCTGCTCAAAGGCATTATTATCCAGTCCGGCAACGATGCCACTGTGGCTTTGGCTGAACATGTGGCAGGCAGCGAAGACGCCTTTGTCTCCCTGATGAACCAGCACGCCGCCGAACTGGGCATGCTCGACAGCCACTTCATCAACAGCACCGGCCTGCCGCACAAAGACCACTACACCACACCGCGTGATCTCGCCAAACTGGCCATTGCAATGATTCGTGACTACCCCAAATACTACGACTGGTACGCACAAAAAGAATTTGTTTACAACGACATCAAACAATACAACCGCAATCGTCTGTTATGGCGCAACAAATATGTAGACGGCATCAAAACCGGCCATACCGAATCGGCAGGTTACTGCCTGGTGGCTTCCGCCAAACGTGATGGCATGCGTCTCATCTCTGTGGTGCTGGGCACGCGCAACGATGAAACCCGCTCCAGCGAAAGTCAGAAACTGCTCACCTATGGCTTCCGCTTTTTTGAAACCCATCGTCTCTACAAAGCCAATGAAACGCTCGCCACCGCCCGTGTGTGGAAGGGTGCGCAGGAAGAGTTATCACTGGGCCTGAATGAAGACCTCTACCTGACCATCCCCAAAGGCCAGTATAAAAAGCTGAAGGCCGACATGGATCTTGATGCACGCATCACCGCTCCCATCAAACAGGGTCAAGCCTTTGGTTCCGTCAATATCCGTCTCGGTGATGAACAATATGCCAAACGTAAACTGGTCGCACTTTCCCCCATCGAACCCGGCGGCCTGTTGGGCAATCTTGTTGATGAAATTAAATTGTTGTTTGAATAACGCAGAGGAAGCAGAGGAAAGAAAAAGAGGTTAAGGAAAAAACAGAATGAACGGGCGCGACTACACATCGGGCCTCTGCCAAAAATAAACGCATCAATCGCGTAGCAGCTTATTGTATATAGGAAAAACTGATTTCGATGAAATTGGGTTGAACCTGGCGCAAGCCCTATACTCGAACAAACACAGGCTGGTTTAATTCGGCTTCACTCCACAACGAGGCGACCATGCATACAAAACGTTTATTCACCGTGATTATTATCCTGCTGGCAGCTGTACTGCTGACCAGCTGCACCTCGTCATTTGTGGTGCAAGTCAGCGCCATTGCCGATCCCGCAGCCAACACAAACAACAAACGCTACGTACTGGTCAACGGTAACACCGAAGGACAGGAAGACGACCTCTTTTTCCGCGAATTCAGCGCTTACTTTATCCCGATACTGGCAGAAAAGGGTTATCAGCGCGTAGACTCCCGCAAAGATGCCGACATGGAAATTTTCTTTCGCTATGCCATTTCTGAAGGCCGCACCGGCGTCAACACCTTCGTCCGTCCTATCTACGAAACCATCGGTGGCAACACCATCAACATCACCCGAACCCGAACCAATGAAGCCGGTGCAACCACCACCACACGCAGCACCGTCTACGTCCCCCTGCAAACAATCTACGCTGGAACCATCCTAGAAAGTCGCAGCTACACCGTATACACCAGCAGCGCCGCGCTGGAGGCCTACAAAATCAAACCGGCCGGAAAAATTCTCTGGAAAACCCTGATGAACATCACTACCGACTCCAACGACCTGCGCACCACCATACCCATCATGGCAGCCGCAGCCGCACCCTACCTTGCAGGCAACAGCGGAGCGGCCAAAAAAATCCGGCTCACACCGGATGACCCAAAAATCAGCGCCATCAGAAAAAATGCGGGGGTCTCTATAAAATAGTCTCACCCCATGCTCCTCCCTGATTTTAAAAGGGGTCAGAGCTAGGCTGTCGAAATCCACTGATTTTCGAACGTTTTGTTCCTTCAGTTTATGGATACTCTGACAACTTGGAAGTGGGACTTTAGTCCCGCCGTATTGCGGGACTAAAGTCCCACTTCCAAGGATTGCTTCATCCAAAAACCGGGTTGCTGCTTAATGACCAAAAACGCCTAATTTCGACAGCCTAGGTCAGAGCCCTTTTAGGGCTATTCCGGCCGTGTAAACCGATGTATCTGCCGCCGAGAACGTTTGGTTGGCCGCCCCTCCCCATGTGGTCGCTGAACCGCAGCGAGCTTGCGCAGTTCTTTTTCTTTTTCGCGTTTCTGAATGCTGTCTTCCGTCTCCCTGTAAAGCTGTTGTGCGACAACGGCTGGACCACGCTTATCAGAAAGTGCCTGTACAATAACGGTTTTTTCGTCAAAACCCTGCCGAAGAACGAGTGTGTCACCCAGTGCCACTTCCCGACTGGGTTTGGCTCGATGGCTGTTAACGCTGACTTTGCCGCCTTTAATCGCTTCACTGGCAAGTGATCGGGTTTTGTAAAAACGTGCAGCCCACAGCCATTTGTCGATACGTATCTTTTTCTCGCTGCGGGGGCTGGCATCGGGTGTGGATTTGTGTGCCATGTTAATCATCGTCAGGAAGATGTTTCAATCAGGCATTGATTGCGCCCGGCTTCTTTGGCGCGATACATGGCGTCGTCAGCACGCTGAAACAGGCTTTCGGGATTGTCGTTTTTGCGCAGCTGGGCAAGCCCGGCAGAAAAGGTGATGCTGACTTGTGTGTTTTGATAATGGAATTGGCATTTCTCAACAGCAGCACGTAATTTTTCGGCGGCAACCACGGCGGACTCAATATCAGTTTCCGGCATCAGCACGACAAATTCTTCGCCTCCAAAGCGGGCGAGAAAATCACTTTCGCGCAAATGGTTACGCAATTGGTCGGCAATTAATACCAATGCTTTATCGCCGGCTTTGTGGCCGTAAGTGTCGTTGACATGTTTGAAATGATCAACGTCGATCATCATCAGTACCATGGGTTGCCCATAGCGTTTCCAGCGGGCGAATTCCTGCATGACTCTTTCGTCATAAGCAAGACGATTATGCAGACCGGTGAGCGGATCACGTACGGCTTGTTCGTGTTTTTCCTGCAAGCGCTGACGTAACTTTTCACCTTCATTTTCCATGCCGTGTACACGGCTGTTGAGGTGCGCCAGCTGAACCTCCAATTGCTGTTGGCGTGTTTCTTCTGTTTCACGATATTGCTCAAGATGTTTACGAATGGCGTCGAGCCGACCCTGAATCTGTTGTTTGAGCTGGCTGGATTCCGGTGCAGCTTCTACCTTACTTTGAATATCCTGTACGTGTGCATGTACTACGGCATCAAATTCACGACCGCTGTCCATGGATGCTTTGTGCGAGTTTTGTGCTCCGGAAAGATTTTGGTCTATCTCTTTGAGGTTGTCGCCAAGCTGGTGCAAAAAAGTCTGTAGCTCTTTGTTTTCCTCTTCCATTTGTCGGCGCATAGCAGAAATGAGATTGGCAATGGCGGTCAGTGCAGGTGCAACCGAGCGGTCGGAAAGGCCTTCGCCGAATCGGTCTTTGAGGTTTTCCACTTGATCGGTGAGTTCCGCGGGCAGACTGAGTGTGTCCAGCAACTGAATGCAAAATTCGTTGATTTGAGGTGCGGCAGGCTTGTCCGTTGCACTGTGAATTTGTACCTGTTCACGGATTACGTTACGGGTGTCACCACCGAACAAGCGGCTGAAAAAACCGCCGCTCTGTTGTTCTTTATTGTTTTGCGAAACGTGTTGCGAAACGGCACTGTCATGTTGCAGCGCTTCGTTGAACAGTTCCGACAGTTCGCGCAGGGGTGCCTCTATGTCGGCGAGGTTGTGCGTGGCATCAATCTTCTGGCGCAGGACGTTGATGCGCGCATTGAACGGGGCGGGAAACGATAAGCTGTCCAGCCAATGAGTCAGCAGCGCTTGCGGGCTGTGAGCAATATTTTTGTCACCCCGCTGTTCATCCAACTGTTTGACAGACTGAGTCAGGTCGCTAACCACATTTTCGAGCTGTTGCAAATCGATGTCTTTGCGCAGGATTTTACGCAACAATGCGAGGTCGTCATCCAGTGAAGCATTCAGCCCTTGTGCGGCCAGGGCGACGCGGGTGAGTCCCTGCTTGAGCAAGGCTTCACTGGCCTGCCATTTGTTTTCCTGTTTTTCAAGATTATCCAGGCTCGCGAGATATTTTTGTTTCCAGTTTTCTTCATCCATAGGCACTTTTCTTCAGGCGGCTATGTGGAATTTGTCTGGCAAGCTGATTTCCATGGCGATGGGCAAATGGTCAGAAAACAGGTGTTGCATGACATGCACGTCATGCACTTGCAGGCTTGAGGAGGTAAGAATGTGGTCAAGGGTGCGTGCAGGCCGCCAGCTGGGGAAGGTTTTCAGGCCGTGACAGGGTTCACACAAATCTGTGGCGGAAATCAGAAACTGCATTTCGTTACTGTCCGGCTGACAGTTGAGATCACCCATGACAACGACATGCTGGTATTGATTGACGATACGTGTGACGTACTCAAACTGCCGCTGCCGGGCACGCTTACCCAGAGCCATGTGCATAATGAGTAACACCAGCGGGTTGTCCTGATGGCCGTAGCGCACCACCATCACGCCTCGACCGGGCAGTAACCCTGGGAGTTTGTGTTCGTGTATCTGCGTGGGCCGGTAACGGCTCAACAAACCATTGCTGTGGGCGGCAATTTTGCCGAGGTTACGGTTGGTTTGATGATGCCAGAAGGGAAAGTCGGCCCGGCTGGCAAGGTATTCAGTCTGATTGATAAAGCTGGACCGCAAACTGCCGGCGTCCACTTCCTGTAAGGCCACGATGTCAAAATCACTGATGGCGCGTGCGATACGGCCAAGATTGTCGTAAATTTGTGCATGGGGTAACACATGTTTCCAGCTGTCGGTTACGTAATCCCGATAACGTTTGGCCGCGATGCCCACTTGAATATTGTAACTCAGCAGCTTCAACCGGGTACCTGAGCTGGCGGTTTCAAAAGGATCAGGAATAGGTACGGTCTGCATATATTGTATGTCGTCAGTTGAGGCTGCTGTCTTGATTATGGCTGTTAGATTTAATTATTAGGTATTAATGGTCAATTCACAGATGAATAATCATCTCACCCAGAGTTTCGGTAAGACGCAGGTTTTCGCGATAATCCACCGGGCAGTCAATAATACTGACGGCATCGTCTGCCAATGCCCGCTCCAGTGTCGGCAGTAATTGTTCAGCCGCCTCAATGCGATAACCCTTTGCACCAAAGGACTCGGCCAGTTGCACAAAATCCGGGTTGCCAAATGCCACATTGGAGGGTCGTCCAAACTGATTCATTTGTTTCCATTCAATGAGGCCGTAACCTGAGTCATTCCAGACTAACACCACCATGGCTATTTTTAAGCGGACGGCAGTCTCGATTTCTTGAACATTCATCAAAAAACCACCGTCGCCGGTCACGGCCACCACATTGCGCTGTGGTTGGGCCAGACGTGCGGCCAGCGCACCGGGCACAGCAATACCCATGCTGGCAAAGCCGTTGGAGATCAGGCAGGTATTGGGGTGCTCACAGCGAAACATGCGTGCCATCCACATTTTGTGTGCGCCCACGTCACAGATGACCGTGTCCTCCAGACCCAGGGCGGTGCGTAAATCCCAGATAATTTTTTGCGGCTTGAGCGGAAAACTTTCATCATCACCGTGCTGGTTCATTTCCTTGATCAACGCCTCGCGCAGCGGCCGCAGTTTGTGGCCTTCATGCGGTGTGGCCTGTTCGGCGATGCGGTCCAGCGAATGTTTGATATCCCCTACCACACCGACACAAACAGGATAATGCGCATCCACCTCTGCGGGTGAACTGTCGATGTGTACAATAGTGCGGTCACGGGTGGGGTGCCATAGACGTGGGTGGTATTCCACCAGATCGTAACCCACGCAAATAATCGCGTCGGCCTGCTCAAACCCGAAATTGACGTAATCCTGTGATTGCAGCCCCGCACTGCCCAATGCCATGGCATGCCGAAATGGCAACACACCTTTGGCCATAAAGGTGTTGGTCACCGGGATATTCATTCGTTGCGCAAAATCCGCCAATTGCTGCCAGGCTCCAGCACGCACCACACCATTACCGGCAAGGATAATGGGCTCGCGGGCATTGGAAATTACCTCAGCAGCGTACGCCACGCGATTCGCCGGAGGCTCGGGCATGCTGGCATGCTTGACGCGCAACGGCGTGTCGTCGATGTGCATCGACGCGATGTTTTCGGGAAACTCTATAAAACAGGCACCGGTTTTTTCCGTTTGCGCCACCTTGAAGGCCTTGCGTGTCACCTCGGTGATGATATCCGGCGCAAGAATGCGTGAGCTGTATTTGGTGAAACTGCGGAACAGTTGCTCCAAATCCAGCACCTGATGAGATTCCTTGTGCAGGCGGTGGGTATCGGCCTGACCAGCGATGGCAACCAACGGCGCATGGTCCATATTGGCATCGGCAACACCCGTAATCAGATTCGTCGCACCTGGACCCAGAGTGGCCATGCATACTCCGGCACGCCCGGTGAGGCGACCGTAAACGTCAGCCATGAAGGCCGCACCCTGTTCGTGACGTGTGGTGATGAACTGGATATTGGAATCCAGCAGAGCATCCATCACGTCGAGATTTTCCTCGCCGGGAATGCCAAAGATGTATTCAACACCTTCGTTTTCCAGACAACGGACGAAGAGTTCAGCGGCTTTCATGGCTCAATATGCTCCAGACAAGGCGGTGCAGTCACTGTAATGCGACCGCACCCGGCCCGGTACAGGATCATTTGCTTTCCATTTTGACCAGTTCGTTCACCACTTTGAAGACTTTGGCATTACCACCGGATTTCGTCGCACCGGTGCGGTATTTACCGTTAACGATGAGGGCCGGTACGCCACGAACACCGTAACGCTGTCCCATGTCTTTGGCACGACGCAGTTTGGTTTCCACCGCAAAGGAACGGAATACCCGTTTGAAATCCTTCTCGCTCACGCCATTTTCCTTGAACAGGGCCATAATAGAAGCTTCATCACTCAGACTGCGCTTTTGCTCGTGAATGGCTTCAAACATGGGCTTATGCACCTTGTCTACCACACCGAGAACTTCCGCCGTGTAGTAGGCACGGCCATGAATTTCCCAACTGGGGCGGAACATGCCGGGCATGCGCACAAATTTGACGTTTTCAGGTTTGCGTTTCAGCCAGCGCTCCACATAAGGTTCTAACGTGAAACAATGAGGGCAGCCGTACCAGAACAATTCCACCACCTCAATTTTGTCACCACTGGTGGTTGGCTGGGGTGGATTGATCGTTTCATAATCTTTGGCTGCCATCACATTGCCAGTGCTGGTGAAACCCAGTGCAACAACCATGGCAAAGGTGGCAAACAGGGGGGTGAATTTTTTCATGGGGATTAACCTCGTCATTTATTATTGGGTATTGCCTGCGAACCGCAATATGGCTGTGCGTGAGCCTATCCAAATCGTTGAATGAACGCAATAAAACAGATCGGCTCTTCACTGGCGCAGATTATCGTTTAGGGTTTATGCTATGGCCTTGTTTTTATGAGCCTGAACAAACCGGCTTAATTTTGATCACTCAACACAACCGACCTCAAGCAAGGAGTATGACCCCATGGTCTCCGAAAAGATCGATCTAACGCAATTTTTAAATCAGCAGTACCTGTGTGAATCACTGACCATCAAGGAAGTCACCACACTGATTGATTACACGGAGCTGGTCACCTTCAACAAAGGTGATGTCATCGCCGAGATTGGCGACGTGGGTGAGGCATTGTATTTCGTTATCGCGGGTGAAACGGCGCTGTATGCGGGTGACAAGGCCGAAAGTCAGGTGGGGCATATCAAGTCCGGCGAATTAATGGGCGAAATGTCCTTTTTTGACCGTAATCCGCGTTCGGTACGGGCAAAAGCGCTGACGAATGGTACCCGCCTGCTGAAGCTGAGCCGGGCCATGTACAAACGGCTACGTGTAGAGCATCCGTACATCGCCGTGAACCTGCTGGAGCACGCCATTGTCAGCCTCGATCACCTGTTCCGCCAGGTAAGTCAGGACGTATCCACTTTTAACAGTTATTTTTATGCCCCAGGCCGAAAATAATCCGCGTAAATAAAATCTACTCATCGGCATCGGGTGTCCCGGCACCCATACCGGCGAGAAACTGCGCCACGGCCGCCATTTCTTTCTCTGTCATTTTTGCGGCGATGTCCTGCATGATCTCGTTGCGGTCGTTGTTGCGCGCACCGGTTTTAAAATCCCGCAGGGTCTTGATCATATAACCCGGCTTTTGACCTGCAAGGCCCGGAATCCCCCCTGGTCCATTACCTGCGCCATTGGGTCCATGACAACCGGCACAGGCCGGCAGATGCGTGTAACGATTGCCACCCATATAAAGCCTTTTGCCTGCCGCAGAATTTGATGTGGCATCAGCCCTCACCTTTTGTGTCGCAAAATAGGCGGCAATATCCATGATGTCCTGCTCAGCCAGTCCCGTCACCATGCTCTGCATGGAGGGGTCCTGGCGGGCTCCCGACTGAAAATCGCGAATCTGCCTGGACAGATAACGGGCATTCTGGCTGGCAAGATTCGGCCAGTCCGGGCTGAAACTGTTACCGTCCAGGCCGTGACAACCCTGGCAGGCGGCCGATTTAACCTGTCCCTCGCTGACATTACCCCCGGGCCGTTGATGCGAATCCTCTGAAGAATAAGTACATATCGGTATACTGATCAACAGACAAAAAACAAGGCGTCTCGACATCATATTACAGGTCCCCGAAAGTTAGGAGGGCTTCCCCAAAAAGCCTAAGTGTAGCCTGTTATACCCGGCACACCAGTGGTAAGACCCGACCGGCGGATTACTCGACGCTACTAAAAAAAGCAGCCAGATCTTCGATATCCTGATCACTGAGTTCGACGGCCATGCCATTCATAATAGGGTCTTTACGGGTACCCGTCCGAAAAGCCCGTAATTGCTTGCGAAGATAAGCCGCATGTTGACCGGCCAGAATAGGATAGGCTTCTTTGGTGCTTTTCCCACCCTTGCCATGACAGACCTGACAGGCCCGCGCTTTGGCGCTCCCCTCCTTAACGCTGCCGGCCGCATATGCGCTGCCTATTCCCATCGGCACGATAACAATACTCATCGCCAGACTGGTCATCAGTGTAAATACACGCCTTTTAGTGGTCGTGTGCCTCACTTGTGTGATTAAAATTGTATTGGTTGTACTTGTGGCCATCAGCGTTCCCATACGAGTTTGCGTTTGATAAAGTCCCGTTCCAGCGTTCCGTGCCTGACATACCAGCAGTCTAGACTATTGCAGCTGGCACAAAAATGCCAATAGGTTTTAGATACTTGGCGATACATTCTCTAAATTGGACAAACACACCGTGGCCTCTTCTGACTTTCAAAAACCGAATCCATCGATCCGTTACCGCGCTGCCAGCTTCATCATCAGCGCTGCCCGGCTCAATCAATTGCCACAGAACTGTGGTCCAGAGGTTGCTTTCGCTGGCCGCTCAAATGCCGGAAAATCCAGTGCAATCAATCGTTTATGCGAACAAAAATCGCTAGCCCGCACCAGCAAAACCCCCGGGCGCACCCAACTGATCAACCTTTTTCAACTGGACGGACAGCGCCATCTGGTGGATTTACCCGGTTACGGTTACGCCAAAGTGGCCGAACAAATCAAACGCCGCTGGCAGCAAACCATGGAAGCCTATCTTTCCGAACGCCAATCGTTGCGCGGACTGATTTTGCTCATGGATGTGCGTCATCCACTCAAAGAGGTGGATCAACAATTACTGGATTGGTGCTGGCAGGTGGGCATGCCGGTACATGTGCTGCTGACCAAGGCAGACAAACTTAAACGCGGCGCAGCCCAAAATACCCTGATGCAGGTACAGCGGGAGCTCAAAGCACATGCACCTGACGATTTGTGCAGCACACAATTATTTTCCGCACTCAAAGGCACGGGGTTGACCGAAACCTACGCTGTGCTGGATCGCTGGCTGGACTTTGATGATAAAAAATGATAATAAAAAATCCCCGGTGGCACCCGATTATCGGGACAGCCTCCGGGGCTAAAAGCACCCGACGTTGGGGACGCCAGGCTTAGACCCGCTAGGGAGGGAAGCGGGGAGCAGGCATCGCGCCTGTTCATACACTAAGACGGGCAGGATCATAAAAAGTTGCAGCCCCTCACAAAAATATTTTGTTTGACACATCGTGTGGATTAAGCACCAAAAACACCTGCGTTAAAAATCACCGAGAATTTTTAACCTAAAATTCATATTGCAGGAAAACGTTAACCCCCTTTTTAATGCGCTTCATCCCAATTACTGCCTGTGCCTATATCCACCACTAACGGCACCTTGAGTTCAGCCACCCCGGTCATTAACTGATTGATTTCAATTTTTGCAACCGCAATGTGTTCATCCCGAATTTCAAACACTAATTCATCGTGTACCTGCATAATCAACTTGATATCCAGTTCAGCAGACTCAATCCAGCGATCCATCACAATCATCGCGCGTTTAATAATGTCCGCGGCTGTACCCTGCATAGGTGCATTAATGGCGGTGCGTTCGGCATATTGACGACGCTGGCCGTTACGGTGATTAATATCCGGCAGATACAAACGACGACCAAGCACCGTCTCCACATAGCCCTGCTCATGGGCCTGTTCACGAGTATCGTCCATAAATTTTTTCACGCCGGGATAACGTTTAAAATAAAGGTCAACATATTCCTGGGCATCACCGCGCGTAATGCCCAGTTGTCGCGCCAGGCCGAAGGCTGACATGCCATAAATCAATCCGAAGTTAATGGCCTTGGCACTACGCCGCTGTTCGTTATCCACCTCATTCAACGGTACAGCAAACACCTCGGCAGCAGTGGCACGATGAATATCTTCGCCCGCAGCAAAAGCCTTAAGTAAACCTTCATCACCAGAAAGATGCGCCATGATGCGCAACTCTATCTGCGAATAATCAGCTGCCAGCACGCTGAAACCGGCTGGTGCGATAAAAGCCTGGCGAATGCGTCGGCCCTCGGCACTGCGAACCGGAATATTTTGCAGATTAGGCTCGGATGATGACAACCGTCCGGTGCTGGCCACGGCCTGATGATACGAGGTATGTACCCGCTTTGTGCCAGGGTCGATACGCTGCGGCAGTTTATCGGTATATGTGGACTTCAGTTTACTCATGCCCCGGTATTCAAGAATCAATTTGGGCAACGGAAAGTCATGAGCCAATTCCACCAACACTTCTTCAGCGGTGGATGGCGCACCTTTTGGGGTTTTTTTCCGTACCGGCAGCCCCAGTTTTTCAAAAAGAATTTTTTGAATCTGTTTGGGTGAGGCAAGATTAAATTCTTCACCTGCCACCTCATAAGATTCGTTTTGAATCTCCAGCATACGCTGCGCAAGCTCTTCACTTTGTTTGGCCAGCATATTGGCATCAATCAATACGCCGTTACGCTCAATATGTGAGAGCACAGTCAACAAGGGCAATTCAATATCCCTAAACAATTCGACGAGCCGGGGTTCCTTTTCCAGTTGAGGCCACAATGTCTGGTGCAATTGTAACGTCACATCCGCATCTTCTGCGGCATAGGGACCAGCAACACTGACGGGCACCTGATCAAAAGTGATTTGTTTGGCGCCCTTGCCAGCCACATCTTCAAAGTGAATGGTGTTGCGGTTGAGATATTTAAGCGCCAGTGAATCCATATCGTGGCGTGTTGCCGTACTGTCCAGCACGTAGGACTCCAGCATGGTATCAAACGCCACACCACGCAGGGTAATACCATGATTGGCCAGCACGCTCATGTCATACTTGAGGTTTTGCCCTACCTTGGCCTTGTCCGCATCTTCCAGCAACGGACGTAATTTCTCCAGCACAACGTCACGACTCAACTGTGTACTGGCATCGGTATCCTCCAGGGTAATCTGGTGCGCCACTGGCACGTAGGCCGCCTCCCCTGCTTTTACCGCAAATGACACGCCGACAATTTTTGCCTGCATGTAATCAAGGCTGGTGGTCTCCGTATCGAAGGCAAACAATTCAGCCTGTTGGAGCTTTTTCAGCCAGGCGTCAAAAACTGACTCATCCAGCACAATGTCGTAATGCACATCGGCTGCTGGCGCCTGTTCTTCTCCCGTTGTCTGTGCAGAATGATTATCCACATTTTGCGCGGATTTACCGGGCAACAGCTCAGACAACCAGGTTTTAAATTCCATCTCAGCAAATAATTGTGTCAGGCGCTCCGTATCTGCCGCCTGCACTTTGAGTTCAGTCGGTCCGGCATCCAGCGGTACGTCACATTTAATGGTGGCTAACTGGCGGGACAACGGTAACTGATCCAGCACATCACGCAGGTTCTCCCCCACCTTGCCGGTAATTTCACCCGCCCTGGCAATGATTTCATCCAATGTGCCGTACTGGGTCAGCCACTTCACCGCAGTCTTGGGGCCGACCTTGGGCACACCAGGAATATTGTCCACACTGTCCCCCATCAACGTGAGGTAGTCCACAATGCGCTCTGGTGGAATACCAAACTTATCCACCACACCTTGCGGGTCCAGCGTGGAATTATCCATCGTGTTCATCAGCGTAACGTGCTGATTGACCAGCTGCGCCATATCCTTGTCACCCGTGGATACCAGACAATCCATCCCCATCTCCGTGGCTTGCCTGGCAAGAGTGCCAATCACATCGTCTGCCTCCACCCCTTCCACAATCAACATCGGCAATCCCATTGCTTCAACAATGGCGTGCAACGGGGCAATTTGCTCACGCAATTCGTCCGGCATGGGAGGGCGGTTGGCCTTATATTCGGCGTAAAGATCATCACGGAAGGTCTTGCCTTTGGCATCAAACACCATCGCCATGTATTCCGGCTGAAAATCTTTCAGCAGGCGGCGCAGCATATTGACAACACCATACACCGCACCTGTGGGTTGACCCTGGGAATTGCTCAACGAGGGCATGGCGTGGAAGGCGCGATACAAATACGACGAGCCATCGACGAGAATCAGTTGTTTATTTGCTTTCATAGTGCGAGCGTGTCTTGATTAGAATAGAATGGTGATAAAGCTGTGGGCGATTATCGGTTGTTTTGTCCCGCGGCACCATTGATGTTTTTAACCGCTTTCTTGAATCAGGATTTTTGACGCGGATAATGTAAACCTGCCCTCCTCGTAAAAGAGACAAGCCTTATGCGTTTTTCAAAACTGATTTTTTCTTTTGCCATTCATCTGGTCATCGTGCCGCTATTATTTTTTACCGGCATTGCGCTGGCCGAAGAACCGGAATCTTCCGGTGAAGTCACCATTCAGGACGCCAAAGGCGACATCGTTGAAGAACTACGAGTCAACGGCCAACTTTATGCGATCCGCGTCTCCCCCAAACACGGCGCGCCTTATTATCTGGTAGACAGCGATGGTGACGGCAACCTGGAGACCCGTAAAAATGACACCGACCCGGCCCTGTTAATCCCCGCCTGGGTCATCAAAAAATGGTAAGGCTTCCCTGGAAACAATTCACGGAACACACGCATTTTCACTCCGGATTTTATTAATCACAGACTTCCTGAACCTACGCTGAACTTGACAGCAGGCCATGCCAATGGCATAAAAACCGCCCAAGGTTACAGCAGCGTTCAAAAATAGCGGCTGCATACCTGAAATGAGGAAGACTGCGGCTGGCGACAACATGTGCCTCGCACATTGCTCTGAAAAAAGAGAGAAAGGGGGAGCGAAATCTTGTCATCACGCGAAACTTAGCGTTTGAGAAGTGTTTCGTTTGCAAATTCTTTCGTGAGTTTTACCTAAATATTGGATACAAAAATCAAGAGGAAGTCCTACATGAAAGCAAAATGGTTGATCGTTCCTGCAGCTGCTGCTGCCCTACTAATTTCCGGCCAAGCAACGGCTGACCTGGCCCTGGCCAAAAAAAGCGGCTGCCTGGCTTGCCACGGTGTTGACAAGAAAATCGTTGGCCCATCCTGGAAAGATGTGGCAGCCAAATACAAAGGTGACGCTGGCGCTAAAGATCGTATGATCGCCAAAGTGAAAAAAGGTGGCAAAGGTAACTGGACCAAAATCACGGGTGGCGCTCCCATGCCTCCTTACTCACCTCGTGTATCTGACGAAAACATCGAAAAACTGGTCGATTTCATCATGACCCTCTAAGTTTCGGCGTTTATCAGCAGCACAAAAGGCCAGCACATCGTGCTGGCTTTTTTGTGCCACATTTTTAGGCGCCTCAACACTCGCAGCACCGGCAAAGCCGCCTTGATGATGTACCCGCGTGGAACGTTATACACAATATGTTTCACATTGTTCACATATTGACCGACTTGAACCGTTTTTTGACGGACAGACCAACATCAAACTATAACTTACTGGTTTTAATAGAAAAAATAGTCCGTCTATTTTTTGACCAATTTAATAAATCTGTAACAAAACCGAGGTCAGCAGGCCGCTTCCCTCAGCTTATACACAAAGTTATCCACAGGCTTTGTGGATAAATGAACATCCGTCATTTGCGGCAAGTGCTTAGCGCAAAAAAACTAGAAATCACCTTAAGTTAACTCGCCAACCGGAGCATCAGAGTATGCTGACACTTTAAATGATTGATTGTTTTTTAATCAACCCTTCAAAAACAAGAAGAAAGCAAGCGCCAATCAGACAATACCGCTTATCCTGGACTCCGCAGTTGAGCGGCCTGTAGAGTGCGTTGAGTTTTGTGGCTGGCAAGGCGCGATGAGGAGTCATAGCGACTCACTCAACCCGTGAATGCACCAAAATCACCCAACAAGCTGTTTATCAAATATGTTAATACATCCTCGAAGCAGTCAACGGCGAAACAAGAATATCCAGGGGGAAAAATTATGCTCGACTGGCCATCCATTTCACGACAGGTACACATTGCATCGGGAACAATTCTGGCCACTGACACTGCACGCCCTGTGGGCGGCGGCTGCATCAACGCGGCCTACACGCTTACCGGACACCAAAACGGAAACCAGCAAACCTTTTTCATCAAAACCAATACCGCTGATAATCTCTCCATGTTCGAGGCCGAAGCAGAAGGCTTATACGCCCTGATCGACAGCCACAGCCTGCGGGTACCATCCCCCATTTGTAGTGGCATTGCAGGAGAAGATGCCTATCTGGTCATGGAACACATCACACTTCAAAGCACAGGGGACGATACACAGCAGGGTAGCGGACTGGCAGCGATGCACCAGACCCAGCGCCCACAATTTGGCTGGCATCGACACAATACCATCGGCAGCACACCACAACTCAACCACGAAACCAATAACTGGGCGACGTTTTGGGCCGAACAACGACTGGGAACACAGCTGGAACTGGCTGGCCAAAACGGGGCAAAACGCGCATTACTGAACCGCGGTGAACGGTTGCAAACGGCACTGACCGCTTTTTTCACCCATTATCAACCCGTGCCATCTCTGTTACACGGTGATTTGTGGTCTGGCAATGCGGCTTTTGATACGCAAGGCCAACCAGTGATTTTTGATCCTGCCGTCTATTACGGTGACCGTGAAACCGATCTGGCCATGACCGAACTGTTTGGAGGGTTTTCACCGACCTTTTATGCCGCCTACAATGCCGCCTGGCCCCTGGATACAGGCTATGCCTCACGCAAAACGCTCTACAATCTGTACCATATCCTCAACCATTTCAATCTGTTTGGCGGCGGCTATGAATCACAGGCTCTGGGCATGATCGACCGCCTGCTCAGTGAATGTGGTTAGCGCCCCTAATAGAAGTAGGCTTGCCAACGCACTGCGGTTACACTATCCGCCACTAAACTCACCACCTGTTAACGTCCATGCCTACAACCATTATTCATAGCAATACCCTCACAACACAACAAACCCGGCACATCACCCAGACACTGGGTAGCGAGCCCGGCGTTTACACCCGGCATTTTCGCGTGCAACACGAAACACTCGCGCCCGAAACGCTGGATACGTTGCGTGAAGCCTGTCAACTGGATATCAATACCCTGCCCGAAAATTTCGACGCAGCCGCTGTGGGCCTGCTCATCAGCGACATGGACTCCACCCTCATCAACATCGAGTGCGTCGATGAAATCGCTGACTTTATCGGCGTGAAACCCCAGGTCAGTGCCATTACCGAGGCCGCCATGCGCGGTGAGCTGGACTTTGCTGCCTCGTTGAAACAGCGCGTCGCTCTGCTGGAAGGACTGGATACCTCCGCCCTGCAACATGTGTATGACGAACGACTACAATTAAACCCCGGGGCTGAAGCATTGATTCATCGACTCAAGCGACGTCAGATCAAAACAGCGCTGGTTTCCGGTGGCTTTACCTTTTTCACCGAGCGTCTCAAGCAACGCCTGGGTCTGGACTTCACCCTGGCTAACGTACTGACCCAGGAAAAAGGGAAACTCAACGGCACGGTAAACGGGGTCATTGTCGGTGCAGAAGCCAAGGCAGAATATCTGCAACAACTGTGCGAACAACTCGGCATAACCTGCCAGCAGGTTATCGCTATGGGTGACGGTGCCAATGATTTGCAAATGCTGGGCATTGCCGGACTGGGGGTAGCCTACCATGCGAAACCAGCAGTGCGCGCACAAGCCGATGTATCAATACAATTTGGTGGGCTGGATACGGTATTGGATTTTTTGGAGTAGTACGATGCAAAAAATGACTGTGAAGATGTTTACCCGTAAAAACAACAGAAAACTGCGCCCCGGCTGGCCATTTGTATTGCTCTTGATACTATATGCACAAGCAGCCACTGCCGTGCCTTTTGGTGTGTTTGATGCCCGCACCATGGCCATGGGTGGTGTGGGGGTGGCCTCGGGACCGCAATTTGCAGTATTTAATAATCCGGCCCTGCTGGCCACGGCGGATGAAATTCACGAATGGTTTTTGTTGGCACCAACGCTCAGCCGCCAGCTGGGTGATCCTGACAACGTTGCAGACAACCTCAGCGCATTTCAACAAGCCGCAAATACACTGGACGGCAACAATAATGCCGCCAACCGGGCTGCGGTGCAGCAACAACTCAATGCGCTGGATGGCAGCTTGTACCGCAGCAGCCGCAACTCAGCTTTCGTGCTGGCAATACCCAGTCGCATTCTTAGTGGTGCGGCATTTTTTAATGTCTATGAAGCATCCACCGCCCAGCCAATGGTCGGCGGCGATAACCTCACTACCCCAAGCTATGCCTCTACATTGGCGCAACGTGGGCTGCGCGTCGTTGAAAACGGTGTTGCTGCCGCCAAAGCACTGCATGGGAGTGGCTGGATGCAAAACCTGACGGTGGGTTTTAGCGCAAAATTTTTATTGGTTTCAGGTTATGGTTACGCTGACCCACTGCGCACCGCTGATGTTGATATCAACCGCAGCGGCAGTAAAAGCGGGGGGCAATTCATCTTCGATATCGGTGTATTAAAAGAGTTTGGTGTATGGAAAATGGGACTGGTGGCAAAAAATATCGTGCCCGGAAATTACAAATACGGCGATAGTGGCGACATCTTCAAGATTGAGCCACAGCTGCGTGCCGGTTTTGCCTACCAAAGCCGCTACTCTGTCGTGGAACTGGATATCGATCTGCTGGAAAATGACCCTGTCGGCTTTGCTTCTGCCTCACAAATTGCCGCTCTGGGCTGGGAGTGGCAAACATGGCCATGGTTGACATTACGTGCCGGCTACAACCAAAACCTGACCGGCAATGAAGCTACTTATGGCTCCGCCGGTATCGGGCTGCTAATCAGTACACTGCAAATAGATGTCGCTGCATACAGCGGTGACGAAGGTGAAGGCATTTCGGCCCAGGTGGGCCTGCAATTTTAATGACGACGAACAGGCTGTCCCTCGCCCCCGAATCACCGCAGCATCAAATCCAACAACGCAAAGGCGCGAAAACTCAGGCACTCTTTGCGTCTTTGTATTAAATACTCGATATTAAAAACTGACTTCCAGCCCCAGATTTAACATCGCGCCACGGGGCACACTGCTGCCATCAATCGTGACCTTGTCCGAACTCCAGGCCAGATCCACATTAACCACCGCCAATGTCGTACCCAGTGTGTAATAGTTGATTTCCGAACCTGCCAGGTTTTTACGAAGACCGGCACGTATGCCCGGCAACCACCAGGTATCAGTGGCATAGGCGGCACTTACCGTGGCCCATCGATATTCATCGCCAAACACATCTTCCACAGCATTGGCATCCAGCCCACCGGAAATCACCCAATTCCGGCTGGCCGTATACACGGCCGCTTCCAGCTGGAGTTGTTTTTCCATAGTATAAGTATTGCTCGCTGCCAGTTTTTGGTACACGGGGCCACCCGGATCACTGTAACCACTGAGATCAATGGGACTGAACTTGAATTCAGGTTCGTTAATGTTAGTCAGAGTGGCACCTGCGCGATAATACTCACTCACCCATAACACACCGACATCCATCCCCAGTCCGGTGTCAGAATCCAGATTGGAATCCAGCGCATCCTCGAAGGCCTGTTCAGTACCATCAACAAGCCCACTAAAACGAATACCCGCACGACTGGTATCGACTTTATAATAGCGCCCCCTCAACCCCCCATACAACGTCGCCTCACGGGTCTTCAAAAGAGGACGGCTGTAACCCAGTGCAATCTCTATAGTGCGAGCAGCTTTTACCAATACAGTGCTGTCATTATCGATAGAAAACCCGTTAGGAACAGCCCCGGCAAACGTGAGTGTCAAATCATCAGTGGGATCATCAATCCCGACACTGGCAGCCGCAGAATTGAAATCGACAGGATCATTCAACGCGGTTGCCCGCGCAGCTATCGAGCCATTGACATCCAGTACCAGACTGCCCCCCAAAGCTTTATGCGCAATAACCAATGGCATTACCGGCAGGTGGCCACCGAAAAAAACCTTGGCATAACCCTTGGCCTCGATATCGACCAGCAAGGCGTTGAGGCTGGCCAGCCGGGCGTCAATATCGGCAACCGATGTTACCGTCTGGAGATTTTGAAATGCCTGCGCCTCTGCATCAATTCGCGAATACAGATTATCCACCTCGCCAAACTCATAACCTGCACCAACCGAACTCAAAATCCCGAACCGGTACTGATTCCCATTCTGCTGCAACACCGCCGCACCGGCAGCCGGATTGGTGATATCCGACATAATGGACTGGCCATTGCTCACCGCGCCATAAGTCAGATTGGATCCCGGAGGATGATACAAGGGGGCGGCCTGCACCAGTAAAGGAAGCAGTGTAGCGGCAACAGTCAGTGCTGTGGCAGTCATCAATCGTTTCATTGCGGTCTCCATAGTGTGTGCGCAGTTTTGGTACAGCCTGTCCGGTGTCACCGGTCTGAGCATAGTCGATGTTGTCCATCGGCGAGGAAACCACGTTTCTTTAGAGCCTGGAGCCGCAATTAGCGCATTTTCACTGCGCCGGGTAAAAAGGATGGTTGGTTTACGGTCGCAAGACCTTTAGAATCACGCCTGCTCTTGAGTCTCTGCTGATTGACTACCCGGAAACACACTTTGCCATCGCTTGATCATTTTATTTCCCGTATCGAAACCATCTCGGAATGGAGTGGCCGCGCCACTGCATGGCTGGTGCTGGGCATGGCGGTGCTCATTGGTTTCGATGTGACCATGCGTTACCTGTTTCAAGCAGGCTCCGTGGGTCTGCAAGAGCTGGAGTGGCACTTGTTCGCGCTGATTTTCCTGTTTGGTGCAGCTTACACCTTCAAACACGATGGCCATGTGCGAGTGGATATTTTTTATCACAGTCGCTATATGGACAGCCGTCGCCGTGCCTGGGTGGATTTACTCGGCGGGCTGTTTTTTCTGTTGCCATTTTGCCTGTTGATTATTATCAGCTCTCTGCCTTTTGTGATCAGCTCCTTTAGCATTGGTGAAAGTTCACCTGATCCCGGTGGATTGCCGTATCGATTCCTGCTCAAAGCAGCCATTCCTGTGGGGTTTGCGCTGCTGTTGTTGCAAGGCTTCGCACACATGCTGCGCAGTCTGCAAATTTTGCTGGGCAACGATGAAAACAACGCCTCTCTTCAACAATCTCACCACAACGGAACACAGGATTAATGGAAATCTGGGCACTGGTTATGCTGGCGGTGGTGATCGTCCTGTTGCTTGTCGGCTACCCGGTAGCCTTCACCCTGGGCGCAGTGGCCTTGCTGTTTGGCGGTATTTCCCTGGGGCTGGATTTTTTCGCCCTGTTACCCATGCGCATCTGGGGGGTAATGACCAGCTTTACGCTCATTGCCGTACCCTTGTTTGTTTTTATGGGTATTGTGCTGGAAAAATCCGGCATCGCCGAAGAATTACTGGAAACCATGGCTCGCCTGTTTGGCCGCGTGCGCGGCGGCATGGGCGTGTCCATCGTGCTGGTGGGTGCATTGCTGGCTGCCACGACGGGTGTGGTGGGCGCAACCGTCGTGGCCATGGCGGTGATTGCCCTGCCGGTGATGCTGCGCCATGGTTACAAACCCGAACTGGCCACCGGCACCATTGCGGCGTCAGGCACGCTGGGACAGATTATTCCGCCCAGTATTATTCTGGTGCTGCTGGGTGATGTGATCGGCGTGCCCGTGGGCCAACTGTTTATGGCCGCAGTAACACCAGGACTGGTGCTCATCACCCTGTTTATCGTTTATATTCTGGTGCGTGCCAAATTCAGGCCAAGTGAAGCTCCCGCTCTGCCCGTGGACAACGATGCCGGACCGTTATGGCCACAGGTATTTAAAAGCCTGATTCCACCGCTGTTTCTGGTATTCGCCGTACTGGGTTCGATTTTCTTCGGTGTGGCATCACCCACGGAATCTGCCGCTGTGGGTGCCTTGGGTGCGCTGCTGTTGGCGGCTATCCGCAAACGCCTCAACCTCGGCAACCTGCGCATGGCCATGCGTTCCACTACCCGCATGACCTCCATGGTGTTCATGATTTTGATTGGTGCCACTGCCTTTGGCCTGGTGTTCCGGGGTATGGGTGGAGATGATCTGGTCAAGGAATTAATGACCGGTCTGCCTGGCGGCCCATGGGGGTTCCTGCTGGTGAGCATGCTGATCATTTTTGTATTGGGCTTCTTCCTCGACTTTATCGAAATCACTTTCATTGTGGTACCCATTCTTGCGCCTATCGCCGCTTTCCTGGGCATCGACATGCTGTGGTTCGCAGTGTTGATAGCCCTTAACCTGCAAACCTCTTTTTTAACGCCGCCCTTCGGCTTTTCGCTGTTTTATCTCAAAGCCGCCGCTCCGCCGGAAATTCGTATGCCACAAATCTATCGCGGCATCCTGCCCTTTGTGGGCATTCAGCTGCTGGCACTGCTGATGGTCATGCTGTTCCCGCAGATCACACTGTGGCTGCCGGATGTGATGGATTCCGTGCAGGGTTTTTAGTACAGGCAACCTTTCCCGTTGTTCCTGAACAAACCGGCATTCAGAAAACCGTTGAAACCGCTGGATTCCGGCCTTCGCCGAAATGACAAGCAGTAAGCAAACAGGGCGACACGGATAACCAATAAAACAACCTGCAACTGCACGTTTTTACCCCAATCCCCATTTAAAAATTGGCTATAGCGTGCAAGGGGCTGTGCTATGTGCCAATTTTCTAAATGAGAGTTTGGGTTTTATTGTGATTACCTGAGTTTCAATGAGGGTGCCCGTTCGGCTCATGCACATGCCCGTGTTCGACTTCCTCAGCCAAAGCATCACGAACCTCAATCACCTTCACATCAAAATTAAGCTGCATACCCGCCAGCGGATGATTAGCATCAATGATAACAGTATCACCTTCCACCCCGGCCACAGTCACTGTCATCATTTCACCTTCCGGGCCTTCGGCGTGAAATTGCATACCGGCTTTAATTTCGGCATCTGCCGGAAACATTTCCCGTGGCACATTTTCCCGGCGCGCATCATCGCGCTCACCGTAACCCTCTTCGGGTGGCACCGTCACCTTCAGTTCATCGCCTGTCGTCTTGCCGGTCAGCGCATTTTCCAAACCCGGAATAATATTGCTGGCACCGTGCAAGTACAAAAAACTGCCGTCGTCGGATTGGTCGATGATAGTGCCTTCATCATCGGTGAGCGTGTAATGCAGGGTGACTACTTTGTTTTCTGCGATGGTCATGTTGATCCTTTGGGTTATTGGGTGTTTTTTCAGCGGTTACGGGCTTTTGCATACGCCGCTTCGGAAAGTTCGTTCCAGCGGTCATTGTTATCTGCAAACGTTTTGTATGCCTGATAGATGCGTTTGAAATCGGGATCTTTGGCCGCCTCTTCTTCCAGCACGACGCTGGACAGTCTGCGCAATTCGGCAATGACTTCATCCGGAAAGGCCAGCACCTGCACATTGTATTTATCTTTGAGTGTCACCAAGGCTTCGAGGTTCTTTGCCTCGAACTGCGCCAACATCCACAAGTTAGTTGCCGCAGCGGCAATCTCGATGGTTTTTTGCAAATCCGGCGAGAGGCTGGCCCAGGCTTTGGAATTCACATTCAGCTCCAGCACCGGACCGGGTTCATGCCAGCCGGGGTAATAATAATATTTGGCAGCACGATACAGGCCAAGACGTTCGTCGTGAAACGGTCCGACCCATTCGGTCGCGTCGATGGTGCCACGATCCAGTGCGGTGTAAATTTCGCCACCAGCCATCAACACGGGGTTGCCGCCCGCCTTGGCAAACACTTTGCCACCAAGACCGGGGATGCGCATTTTCAAGCCTTTCAAATCAGCAATGGCGTCGATTTTTTTATTAAACCAACCACCCATTTGCACACCGGTATTACCCATGGGAAAAGGTACCAGGTTATGTGGCTTGTATAATTCGCGCCACAATTCCAACCCGCCACCTGCGTACAGCCACGAGTTCATACCCTGCGCATTCATACCAAAAGGCACGGCGGTGAAAAACTGACCGGCCGGGATTTTCCCTGCCCAGTAATAGGCTGCGCCGTGGCTCATTTCCACCGTACCCTGGGAAACAGCATCAAAAGCCTGCAAAGCAGGTACCAGTTCTCCACCGGCAAAAACCTTGATATTGAGTCGGCCATTACTGAGGGTTTTTACATCTTCAGCAAAACGCTCCACGCCTTCCTGAAAAATGGGAAAATTTGGTGGCCAGGTGGTCACCAGTTTCCATTTGTAGGTTTTATTTTCCGCTGCGACAGCTGTCATAGGTGTATTGGATTCGCCACAGGCACTCAATATCAATACGGCAAACAGCGTAAAAAAAACCAGCAACTTACTTTGAAACATGACGTTGTCCTTATTTATGTATCTAAATTTAAATATGAATTAAGAGCTAAAACGCCCTCATCCAAAAAAACAATGGGCCTTTAACACAACATTTTTAGTATTTTTCTCTGCATCCTTTGCGTCTCTGCGACCTCTGCGTTTATAACACGCCACTTGCCAGTACCACTGACAACATAACTTCCCAACGCGCTGAAACGATTGTTCGAGGATTTAACCTAAATTCGCATTTAGCGTTCGCATTCCTCTGCAAGAAAGAATTGATTAAAGACATACCAGAAGAAAGATTCCGTTAATTGATTCAGGATTATACCGGCTGCAAATTCGCATATTCCATCATCAGCCACTTGCTGCCAATGCCATCAAAGTTCACCTGCACCCGCGCCTGCGCACCCTGACCCTCCACATTAAGCACCACACCATCGCCAAACTTGGCATGCAACACACGCTGACCCAGTCGCATACCCCCCACGGATGATGCCTGCACGGAGGAAAAACCCGCCGGACGACGAGGTGCAAAACTGACATTGCCGCCGAGCCGGATTTCTTCCATTAACTCAGCGGGAATCTCGCTGATAAAACGCGAACGATGCGGACAGGTTTCGTTGCCGTACAAACGACGGGTTTCAGCATGTGTCAGATACAAACGCTGACGGGCACGGGTAATGCCCACGTAACAGAGACGACGCTCCTCGGCGAGACGACCGGGCTCGTCCAGCGACATTTGATGCGGAAACAGCCCCTCTTCCACTCCGGCCAAAAACACCAGAGGAAATTCCAGACCTTTGGCGGAATGCAGGGTCATCAGTTGTACACCATCCTGCGAGCCATCAGTTTGTTTGTCGCCTGCTTCCAATGCTGCATGGGATAAAAATGCCGACAGCTCATCCATTTCCTCTTCGTCTTCCGGCGTTTCCTCCTGCTCAAAATAACGCGCGGCATTAACCAGTTCCTCCAGGTTTTCCACCCGCGCCTGCCCCTTTTCACCCCGGTCTTTTTTATAGTGCTCAAGCAGGGTGCTGTGATGCAGGGCGTGTTCTAACTGCTCGTAGAGATCCATGCCGTCGGTGTCACTGGCCAGCCGGGTGATCAGCTCAAGAAACGCACCCAGCGCAGAGGTGGCCCGTGCAGGCAGCAGCTTTTGCTCAACCACGGCCTGCGCAGCCTGCCATAAGGCAACGCTATGCTCGCGGGCGTAATCACGCGCAGCGCTGACAGTCTTGTCGCCGATACCGCGCGTGGGTGTATTGACAACTCTCTCAAAAGCGGCATCGTCATGCCGGTTGGCAATGAGTCGCAAATAAGCCAGCGCATCCTTGATTTCTGCACGCTCAAAAAAGCGCATGCCACCGTAAACACGATAGGGAATACCTGCCTGAATCAGTGCTTCTTCAATCACCCGCGACTGTGCATTGGAGCGGTAAAGAATGGCGTTATCCCGGTAGGGATTACCGTTATCCACCCAGTTTTGAATTTGCTCGACAATAAAACGCGCCTCGTCACGCTCATTGAACGCGGAATAAAGCTGGATGGCTTCACCGTCTTCGTCAGCAGTCCACAGGTTTTTGCCCAGACGATCATCGTTGTTGGCGATCAACGCATTGGCGGCGTTAAGAATATTGGCCGTAGAACGGTAATTCTGTTCCAGTTTTATGGTACGCGTACCGGGGAAATCGCGGGTATATTGCTGAATGTTTTCAATCTTCGCACCACGCCAGCCATAAATCGACTGATCGTCATCACCCACCGCAAACACCCGGGATGTTTTGCCTGCGAGAACACGTATCCAGGCATACTGAATGCTGTTAGTGTCCTGAAATTCGTCCACCAGAATGTGTTGAAAGCGGCTCTGGTAATGCGCCAGCAGATGTGGATTTTTTAACCACAGCTCGTGCGCACGCAACAGCAGCTCGGCAAAATCCACCAGTCCCGAGCGCTGGCACATTTCCTCGTAAGTCTGGTAGATACGGATCATCTGTTTTTGGTAAGGGTCATCGAAATGCTCGATATGCCCGGGGCGCTGCCCCTCGTCCTTACGTGCATTGATAAACCACTGGGCCTGTTTTGGCGGCCACTGCGTATCATCCAGTTCAAGACTGCGGATCACTCGCTTGATAGCACGTTGCTGGTCTTCACTGTCGAGAATCTGAAACGTCTGCGGCAGACCGGCATCTTTCCAGTGAGTGCGCAACAAGCGATGTGCCAGAGAATGAAAAGTGCCCACCCACATACCGCCCACTGGCTGTTTGAGCAATTCCTCAATGCGGCCACGCATCTCCGCAGCAGCCTTGTTGGTGAAGGTGACAGCAAGAATACCGTAAGGTGACAGATTTTCTGTTGCTACCAGCCAGGCGATACGATGCACCAGCACCCGGGTTTTACCACTACCCGCACCCGCCAGCACCAGCACGTTTTCAGGCGGGGCACACACTGCCTCGCGCTGGGCCTCGTTGAGTTCATCAATAATGTGGGAAACATCCATCGGGGCATTCTACCAGAACTACTCTGTTGTCATTCCGGCGAAAGGCAAAATCCAGCAGGTTTTTTCACTACTGCATTGCAATTTACCCTCTGACCACGGCAAACTTCCGCCCTGTTTTAAGCAACGTGGAAAACCGTAAAAATAGAATATGGTGGCTATGCCCTGATTCGAACAGGGGACATCATTATAAGTGAGCTCATATTACTTGCTTCTCAAGAAGCATAATGTCGCCGCATTGGGCACTAATGCACATTCTCACATAATATCAATAAGTTATCTGGCGATACCTTGCTGTAAATTAGGATCATTTTTTCGGGAATGCTGAGCCCGCAACGTATTTTTACGAGTTCTTGTCTCAAAATTGGCACAAACATACGCCACTCAAAACAACCCTTTCGCTCAAGTCTTACTCATAGTCATCGCGGGTAATTTGATAGCAAATATTCTTGCAATTCGGATTAATGATTGCCTGAGCAGCCAATATCGATCCGCCATAACCAGGCCCAGCTTCAATCGACAATAATCATTTATGCCAGTTACTTCTTGGCGCACCACTTACATGCTCACCAGTAATCTGGCCTCAGAATCGGTTTTTTCTTTGTTGGTATGGGATTCGGCAACTGAGAATATTCTACCTCAGAATCCAAAATATATTGACGAGTCCAATCAGCATACTTGCTCAATGCAGCATTTGACGGTCGGTGTTTTTTTCCAGGGGTTGGCTTTGGAATTGGGATAACAATGCCAATGTTAATTGCTGACCCGACATCCTGACGTATCATTTGAAGCGCAGGTTCAAGGTCTGTGTCATTAGACACAATAACAATCTGGTCGCACTCACCTCGGATGACATCCCTGTATGCATGCAATGCGATGTTCACATCCGTTTGCTTCTCCTCCAGCCGCCAAACATCAACCCTATCTGTCTTATCTGGCGGCTGCTTATAACGGAGAAGTCTCCCGCGTTCTAGGGAATGGTAGCCCTTAATGATTTCTATGGTATCTGGGTACAAGGTAACCAAGGCCCGGAGATAACTGTTCTGAGCTTTTTGCGCGTCCTGCCCATGAGTGGCGATTTTGGCTCTGATATCCGCGGTAAAATATTTGATTTTGTGAATGGTAGATTCGGGAGATTGGGCTTTGAGAATATACCCCGAGAAGAGTTCGTGGACATCCAACCACTTATGGGTTGAGTGTTTTAATCGGCCATAATAAAGATTGTACCCATCGATATAAACTATCGTTCTCACAGAAGTTCCTTTCCCCAGAAATGAAAAGACCGCCTTTCGGCGGTCTTTTCGCCCCAAGCGGATATTAACTGAATAACTCCGCGAGGGGTGAGTCGTGCAATGATTATGGCAAATGAACTCCCAAACCTCAAGATTATCCAAAAAAATTTCAGGGAAAAGATCCTGTTCCTTTTGCTCTGATTGATGGTTGCTCGATACTTCCATCTTCTCAGAGTCGGGGCAGGATGCTCTACCCTCATTCTCGGAAAAACGATCTCTCTTGCTTCAAATTCGCTATATTTTTACCCACTAATTTCTCTGAAGAGCCAAAAAAACACTGATTTTAAAAAGTGGTCACAGAATGGTCACGAGATGGTCACGGGGCATTTTCGGGCTGTTTTTGGAGGGCCCGAAAAAGTCGTGAAAATGGAATATGGTGGCTATGCCCTGATTCGAACAGGGGACCCCATCATTATGAGTGATGTGCTCTAACCAGCTGAGCTACATAGCCGTTTTAAGAAATGATCCGGCAAGCCGGATTTTGAAGAGGCGGAATTGTATGGTTTCCCGGCAGGCTTGTCCAGCCGTAGCCGTCACACGATTCTCATCCGACCTCAGACGTTAAAGCGAAAGTGCATGACATCACCGTCCTGAGTAACGTAATCCTTGCCTTCCAGCCGCCATTTGCCCGCTTCTTTGGCGCCCTGCTCACCGTTACCGGCGATAAAATCATCATAAGCAATAACTTCCGCACGGATGAAGCCTTTTTCAAAGTCAGTGTGAATCACGGCGGCAGACTGCGGTGCAGTAGCACCGATAGCCACGGTCCAGGCACGCACCTCTTTGACACCAGCAGTAAAATAGGTGTGCAGACTCAACAAACCGTAACCAGCACGGATCACACGATTGAGGCCCGGCTCTTCCAGCCCCAGTTCTTGCAGAAATTCATCGCGCTCGTCGTCATCCAGTTCGGACAGCTCGGATTCGATAGCCGCACACACGGCAACGACGCCTGCACCCTCGCTGGTGGCAAATTCACGCACCCTGTCCAGCAGTGGATTATTTTCCATGCCATCTTCGGCGACATTGGCGACATACAGAGTTGGCTTGGCGGTGAGCAGAAACATATCGCTTAACATCGCCTGCTCGTCTTCATCCAGACCCATGGCACGTACGGGTTTGCCTTCGTCCAGTTCCGTTTTGATTTTCTCCAGCACCACAAGTTTGGCTCTGGCATCTTTATCACCGGAGTTGGCAACCCGGCCAACACGATTGATGGCTTTGTCCACAGAATCCAGGTCAGCCAGCGCCAGTTCGGTGTTGATGACTTCGATATCATCCAGCGGATCAATTTTACCCGCGACATGCACCACATCGTCGTCGTCAAAACAACGTACTACGTGAGCGATGGCATCGGTCTCGCGAATGTTGGCCAGAAACTGGTTGCCCAGGCCTTCACCTTTGGAGGCTCCGGCAACAAGCCCGGCAATGTCCACGAATTCAATGGTGGTGGGCAGTATGCGCTCAGGGTTGACTATCGCGGCCAGCGCATCAAGACGCGGGTCCGGGACCGGGACCACGCCGACGTTGGGCTCGATGGTGCAAAAAGGGTAATTGGCTGCCTGAATGCCCGCTTTGGTCAGCGCGTTAAACAAGGTGGATTTACCCACATTGGGTAAGCCGACGATGCCACATTTGAATCCCATGTTTTTAATCTCTACTCTAATGTTATAAAGCAACATGTGGACACAAACAATGTGCCCGCCCTGCCGTTGCTGCCATCACTATTTACGGCTATGTAAATGATTCATCGCCGCTTGCATTTCGCCTTCGATCACTTTTGGCAAAGTATGCAAAGCTTCATCAATGGCCGCATCAATGTCGATTTGCTCGTCACGCGAGGCTTTACCCAGCACATAATTTGATACGTCCCGGCTTTGCCCGGGGTGGCCAATACCGATACGCAGGCGCATAAATTCCTTGCTGCCCAGTTGCGCAATCATGTCACGCAGGCCGTTATGACCACCATGACCACCACCTTGCTTGAGTCGTAATTGACCTGGTGGAATATCCAGTTCGTCATGCACCACCAATATTGATTCCGGTACGATTTTATAAAAACGCGCCAATGCAGCAACGGACTTGCCGCTTAAGTTCATAAAGGTGTTGGGTTTGAGCAACCAGATGTCATCGCCTGCCAGTGACAATTTGCACACATCGCCATGGAATTTATTTTCCAGCTTGAACGATGCACCTTTGCTGCGCGCCAGTTCGTCCACAAAAACAAAGCCGACGTTGTGTCGCGTCTGCTCATACTTCGGCCCGGGGTTTCCCAGGCCGACAATAAGCTGAACGGGCGACGACAAAGTCGGCTTTCCTGTACTTTAGAGAAACAAAAAAGCTTATTCGCTGGTGGCGTCACCTTCTTCTGTGGCAGTGGTATCAGCTGCCTCACTTTCTTCTGTGGAGTCACCCCCTTTCGGTGCGTGAATGCTGACCACTGGTAAATCGTGGTCTGCACCATGCGTCAAAGCGGTAATCTGTACGCCCTTAGGCAGATCAATATCCGACAAATGCAACGAAGCACCGACATCCAGATCCGTCAGATCAATTTGCAGATATTCTGGCAAATCGCTGGCTTTACAGGTGATTTCAATGGTGCTCAACAAATGCGACACCAAGCCACCCGCTTTAACACCAACACTGACACCTTCATTGATAAAATGCATCGGCACTTGCATATTAATAACGTCTTTGTCGCTCACGCGTAAAAAATCCACATGCAGGATTTTGCGTTTAGCGGGATGACGCTGCAAGTCTTTGAGTACCGCTTTTTGGACCTTGCCATCAACCGTCACGGTGAGAACGTGAGAATAAAAGGCTTCATTTTCCAGATGATGCATCAAGTCATCATGCACCACAGTAAAGGGCACGGGGTCTTTACCCGAGCCATAAATAATTCCCGGTACTTTGCCCGTATGGCGCAGGCGGCGGCTCGCACCTTTCCCTACGTCCGTACGGCTTTCAGCAATAATATTAAAATCAACAGACATAATGTATCTCCAGCAATTGTGTGTCTGGCAAATACCGCCAGTCACATCCGACAAAAAAGACCGCCATGATTTTGCGGTCTTCGCTTTTCACTTCGTCCTTGCGACCAGGATGAAGCACCTTTGTTAAAGTCACTCTATTATTAACAATGACTCCAACAACAATTCTTTAATTCACATTTTTATCCGGCGTTAATCCATGAACAACGAGCTTACCGACTCTTCATTACTCACGCGCCGCATGGTTTCCGCCAACAGTTCAGCGATAGACAGCTGCCGGATACGACCACATTTAGCAGCGGCCTTGCTGAGCGGAATCGTATCTGTCACCACCAATTCATCCAGCTCGGATTTGATAATGTTTTCCACCGCCGGGCCGGATAACACCGGATGTGTACAGTAAGCCACCACCTTGGTAGCACCTTTGTCTTTCAATGCTTTAGCCGCTTGCCCCAGGGTACCCGCCGTATCAACCAGGTCGTCCACCAGCACACAGGTCCGCCCTTCCACATCACCGATAATGTTCATCACCTTCGCCACATTGGGCTTGGGGCGCCGTTTGTCGATAATAGCCAGGTCCGCATCATCCAGTCGCTTGGCCAATGCCCGGGCGCGCACCACACCACCGACATCCGGCGACACCACCATCAGATTCTCATACCCCCGACGCCAGATATCGCCCAGCAAAATGGGAGAAGCGTAAATATTGTCCATGGGTTTATCGAAAAAACCTTGCACCTGGTCAGCATGCAAATCCACTGTCAGCACGCGATCAGCACCTGCGGTGACAATCATGTCTGCCACCAGTTTGGCCGTCAGTGGCACACGCGCTGAACGCGGCCGGCGATCTTGTCGTGAATAACCAAAATACGGAATGACCGCTGTAATACGGCGTGTTGATGAACGACGCAGGGCATCAATCATCACCAGCAATTCCATCAGATTATTGTTGGTGGGCACACAGGTAGGCTGGATAATAAACACATCCCGGCCACGTACATTTTCAGTGATTTCAACCAGGGTTTCGCCATCGCTGAACTCTCCCACCACGGCTTTACCCAGTGAAAGATCAAGGTAGCTCGCCACGGCCTGCGCCAGCTGCGGGTTAGCGTTACCCGTAAACACCATCATTTGGCTGTCAGACACGATTTACTCCACCAGAAGTGACCAGCTCTGTTTACAATTGACAACTGCATTTTCATCAGTCGTCATTTACCCGTTGGTTGCGCGAAACCGGTCAAACCTTAAGGTTCAAACCCCACCGCTCTGACCCAACAATTTATTGACAATCAACCACCGTGTTTACGGTTATCATTTATCGATTGGCTGGGGCGGCAGGATTCGAACCTGCGCATGCTGAGATCAAAACCCAGTGCCTTACCGCTTGGCGACGCCCCAATAAAAACTTATTTTTCTCTATAAAACCTTTCTGAGCCGAACAATACCGAACGATTACAACCTGCGGCGACTATCGTCTGCCAGCGGTCTTCAAGCTGTTCAGCCACCTCACGCGCCTGTGATTCGCGTTCAAATGCCGCAAACACACAACCCCCGGTGCCAGTCAATCGTGCGGGCGAAAATCGCATCAAATCCATCAATGCGGCATCAACCTCAGGGTACTTTGCCCGCACCAATGGCTCGAATACATTGCCAACGCGGCTCTCACCACCCCGACAAAAAAGGGCACCGCTCACACTCCCGGCACCCCCAGCGCTAACCCACGAAAGGTAATCGCGTATTTTGATGGGTCGCGCATCGCGTGTCAATTGTGTATCACTAAACAATTCAGCTGTGGAGACCTGCACTCCGGGAACCAACACCACAAACCAGGGTTCGGGCAACAACATCACCGGCTCCAGTTTTTCACCCACACCTTCCGCCCAGGCGGCACGGCCACGCACAAACACCGGCACATCAGCACCCAGTTGCAAACCCAGCGTCGCAAGCCGGTTTTCGTTAAGACCAAGCTGCCACAAATCATTGAGTGCAACCAGTGTGGTGGCGGCGTCAGAACTGCCACCGCCCAGACCGCCGCCCATGGGCAATTTTTTTTCGATGTAAATTTCTGCGCCCTGTGTGCAACCGGTTTCAGTCTGCAATAATCGTGCGGCACGAATCATTAAATCTTCTGCTTCCGGCACTCCAGGCACATCGGTAACTCGCCGCAATTGCCCGTCGGCACGCACACAAAAACGCAGCTTGTCACCAAAATCCAGAAACTGAAATACGGTTTGCAAATCATGAAAACCGTTGGGGCGTTGCCCGGTGATGTGTAAAAACAAGTTGAGTTTGGCTGGCGCGGGCCAGACGGGTTGCTGTAAAACGAGACTGTCTGACATGCCTTAATCCTGGATTCCGCAGTTGACTGCTTCGCGGGTGTATTCACATTTTGATAAATAGCTTGTTGGGTGATTTTGGCGCATTCACGGGTTAAGTGAGTCGCTACGACCTGTATAACACGCTGCCCTTTGCGTCTGGCCGCGTTGCGTATCATCGCAACAGCGGGCTATGACTCTTCATCGCGCCTTGTCAGCCACAACATTCAACGCACGCTACAGGCCGTTCAACTGAGGAATCCAGGTTACTGTCCGCCGTCACCTGACTCCCAACGATCAATCACCAGACGCACACTGAGTTCACCGTTTTCCAGATAGACCTTGCGCGGTAACATCAACCCATCCGTCTGGCGGTAGGCGAAGTATTCAATTTGCCAGTGGGACTGTTGCAAACGGGCAAGCCGGCCCTCTTCATCAAAAGCCAACAGCGGGGCTTTCCCGCCTGCCGGCACAGGTATACCACGCACCCAATACCGCAGACTGTGCAACGGCAGCCGCCAGCCAAGCTGTTGATAAAGAAGAGACTCAACATCCGTAGCAACCATCGTCTGCCCGTCCGAGGTACGCATTTCGACATACTGTGGCCCGCCATCCAGCTGTAACCCACCCTGGCCAAACGGTGCATTGAAACTCATTTGATAAGTGTCTTTTTCCTGTCGCCAATGCAGCTTGCCATTCCAGCCGTCATCTTCACTGTGGGCAGCAATGCGTGCGCTCAACGTCCAGTCAGTTTGTGCATTCACAGACTGAACATGTTGCTGCCATAATTGCGCAATACGCCCGGAGGGGGGCTCAGGAGCAAAGGGTGACAACGAGGCGCAACCGGAAAACAGAAACACCGCGCCCAGCAGGCACCACGGCGCAATACGTTGTAACAGCGAGTGAATCACAAACCCAGACGCTTCATGGCATCCAGTAAAATTTTGTGCCTGGGGTGTTTTTCCAGAGCCGTTTCCAATACATCCAATGCCTCCTGCTTATTGCCCATTTCCCACAAGACTTCACCCAGGTGCGCGGCGATTTCCGGATCATGAACTAATGACAATGCCTGACGCAACAATTCAACGGCTCTGGCATGGTTACCCATGCGGTACTGCACCCACCCCATACTATCAATGATGGCTGCATCCCTCGGCTCCACTTCCAGCGCCCGGGTGATGTAATCCAGCGCCTCATCCAGACGATCAGTACGGTCAGCCAACGTATAACCAAGCGCATTCAGCGCCTGTGCATTACCCGGCTCCCGTTCGATGATAATGCGCAGGTCTTCTTCAGCCAAAGCCAGTTTATCGGCCCTTTCAGCAACCAGCGCCCGCGCATAACGCAAGGAAGTATCATCAGGTCGTTTTTCCAGTTTATCCGCAAAGAACACCAGTGCTTCCTGGTATTTCCCGGCCTTGCGCAACAGCTCTCCCTCCATCAGATAAAGCCGCACCTGGTCCTGTTCATTGCGAACACGCAGTGAATGCAGATGCTCACGCGCACGCTCCAGCTTGCCTTGCTCGGCCAGCAAATTGGCTGCCCGAGACTGCGCGCCTAAATAATAATCGCCACGATGTACTGCAAAATAATATCTCAACGCAACCTCAGGCTCATTTTTTTTCTCATAAACACGCCCCAGATAATAACTGCTCGCCAGCATACGCTGTCTCATGCGCAAGACACGTTTGAAGCGGGCTTCCGCCTTGTCGAGTTTGTCCAGCTGTAATGCCAGCACACCTGCGGCATATTGTGCCTCAGCATTGCGTGGATCTTGTTCGGCAAGACGTTCAAACTCGACAAAAGCCTGGGGCAACTGCTCAACTTCTGTCAACAACCGCGCATAGCTCATGCCAACGGAAATATCATTCCCCAACTCACCTTCACGCTCTTTTTCCAGATAAACCAGCGCCTTTTTCTTGTCCCCCTGCAAACTGAGAATCCGCGCACGCATGACCACGGCCGGCGCCCAGTGCGATTTCAATGCCAGGGATTTATCCACCGAATCCATAGCCAGCTTCAATTTGCCCTGACGCAGACTCAGCTGACCATGCGCCAACCATGCATGCGGATTGTCCTGATGTTTAGCCAGCAATTGTTCCATGACTGAAAGCGCAGCAACGGGGCTTTTGGCTTGCATCAGCTGCCCAGAGATTTGCATGAATCCCTGATCCGCCTCGTCCGCTGACAAGGTGATATAGCGCTCATAACGCGCCACAGTTTCCGGCGCACGGCCAAAAACCAGCAACAACGGTGCCAGCACCTCATAGGCCTTTGCATCATTCGGAGCCAGCTCGACCCACAATTCCGCTGCTTCCAACGCCTGTTCCAGCGCCTGGGCAAGAATAGCAACACGCGCCGCACGCTCTGCCACGCTGGCATCCCGGGATTCCCTTGCTGCCGCCAGGTAACTGTTCACCGCCACACCAATTTCGCCCCGCTGCCCGGCTACTTCGGCAACCAGCAGCCGATACATCACCTGTGCTGAAAACTCACCCTCAGGCAATTCCGTCAAGCTAGTCACGGATGCTGTCGTGGGTGCTGGTGAATTTTTCACCACATCAGTGGAAACCGCGCAGCCCGTCAACCAAACCACACCAAAAACCCATAAAAAACGCACTACTCTCACCATTTTTACTCCAAAATCCCGGATAATTCGCGCATTTTGCGCCTCATGTGCTACATCTCTTAACGACTGTAATGACTGTCGGCCACAGCATTGGCGCGCTTAAACCCGGGTTGCAAATAAACACCCCAAGGTAAATCAAGCACCCGACAGATTCAGCATGACTTGTATTCGCACCCCAGTTCGCTCAGAATTTACGGTTTGATCAAGGTACTATCGGCACGCATGTCACTTCTAGCCTTTGGCATTAATCACAAAACCGCCCCTGTAGACATCCGGGAACGCGTTGCGTTCGCTCCGGGTAAGCTGATTGATGCCCTGAAAGACCTGGTCACCAACGCCAGAATTCAAGAGGCTGCCATTGTTTCCACCTGCAATCGTACCGAGCTGTACTGCGATTCCGGTCAACACACCCCTCAAGGTCAGCGTGACAACGCCATTATTGTCGATTGGTTTCGAGAATATCACAAGCTCGAAAAGCGGGATATTGAGCCTTATATTTTCCTGCACCCGGATCAGGAAGCCGTGCGCCACATGTTGCGCGTTGCCAGCGGGCTGGATTCACTGGTGCTGGGCGAACCGCAAATTCTCGGTCAAATCAAGGACGCCTACGCCACCGCCACCGAAGCAGGCACCATGGGTGGCCAGCTCGACAGGCTGTTTCAGCACACGTTTTCCGTGGCCAAGCAGGTGCGCACCGACACCGCCATTGGTGCCAGCGCCGTATCCGTGGCCTTTGCGGCAGTGAGCCTGTCCAAACAGATTTTTGATGCCTTCGACAAACGCACCGCGCTGCTCATCGGCGCGGGCGAAACCGTGGAACTGGCCGCACGACATCTGCACCAAAGCGGCATTGGCCGGATGATCATCGCCAACCGCACTGTAGAAAACGCCCACACTCTGGCACAGGAAGTCGGTGCTTATGCTATTTCTCTGCCGGAGATCACTCAACACCTCGCCGAAGCGGATATTGTTATTTCCTCCACCGCCAGCCCCCTGCCCATCCTCGGCAAAGGCAGCGTGGAAAGCGCACTGAAAAAACGCAAACACCGTCCCATGCTGATGGTGGATATCGCCGTACCACGCGACATTGAGCCCGAAGTCAGCGACCTCAATGACGTTTACCTGTACACCGTGGATGACCTGCAGGACATCATTCAGGAAGGCCTGCGTTCCCGCCAGGAAGCCGCACAGCAGGCAGAAGAAATTATCGACACTGAAGTATCACACTTCATGCACTGGCTTCGCTCACTGGATGCCGTCTCCACGATTCGCGCCATGCGTGAAGATGCGCAAAGCCAGCGGGATATCGAACTTGAACGAGCCATACGCCTGTTGCAATCCGGTAAAAATGCCGAACAAGTCATTACCGAAATGGCCAACCGGCTCACCAACAAACTTATCCACACCCCCAGCGTGCAACTCAAAAAAGCGGGTTACGATGCCCGCGAAGAAATTTTTGATGCTGCCCGCGAATTGTATAATCTCAAAAGTCGTGACCTTTAGCTTTGCTTATTTTTTCCACCCAAGCTTTAGACTAACAA
>JALSGT010000139.1 GCA_026982555.1 Chromatiales bacterium | reverse complement strand
TGGTGATGCTGATGCCATTCAAATGCTGCTGGATGAATGGCGACATGCGCGCGCCTTTCGTGTGAGCCCGATAGACAAAGATGGGACAGTGGCGAAAGAAAACATTGCCATAACCATTAGCAAGAATATTGATTCTATTGATAAACAGGTACTACGATTTACCGTATTGCGTAACGCAGCCGGAATCATCTTGCAACGTACAGAGCCGGGTATCCAATATCACCTCCCTCTGGAAGCCGGTCAACGTCTGTTTGCCCTGCCTGCCACTGTCGAACCCGCGCAATAACGATGCCTGAATTACCCGAAGTTGAAACAACCCGCCGGGGAATCAGTCCCCATATCATTGGCAAAACCGTACAGGCCGTCGTATTGCGTCACAAGCAATTACGCTGGCCGATTCCTGCGCGACTAAAAAGTGTTTTGCCAGGGCAAGCGATATTGGATGTTAGCCGTCGGGGAAAATATCTGTTTTTACACACTGCCGCAGGCAGCGTCATTATTCACCTGGGCATGTCTGGCAGTTTACGGCTGGCAAATAAAAAAGAAACCGTGGGCAAACACGACCACGTCGATATCGTATTTTCCAGTGACTGTATTTTACGTCTGCGCGATCCTCGTCGTTTTGGTGCCGTATTGTGGACCAACCGCTCACCCCATACACATAAACTGATCGCCGCGTTAGGACCGGAACCGCTGGACGATGTGTTTAATGTGGATTATCTATTTCAACGATCACGCAAACGCCAGCTGGCCATTAAACCCTTTATTATGGACAGTAAAACCGTGGTGGGTGTGGGCAACATTTACGCCAGCGAAGCATTGTTTCGTGCCGGCATCAGGCCGGGTACAGCAGCGGGCCGGGTCAGCCGGGAACGCTATCAACGACTGGTTTTAGCAATAAAGGCCGTGCTGGCATCGGCCATTGAAGCCGGTGGCACCACCCTGCGTGACTTTGTCAGCAGTGAAGGCAAACCTGGATATTTTCAACAAAAATTACAGGTTTACGGTCGTGCCGGTAAACCGTGTGATGCTTGCGGAACAACTATCAAACAAATTCAGCAAGCACAGCGGGCAAGTTATTATTGTCCACGCTGTCAGCGTTAAAACAATATGACAAGATCAACTAACCCTTCCCTTCTCCATTTTCTTTTTCATCGTCATCGTCACCATAGCCCTGGTCCGCCGGTAACCGTATGGAGATGTCACTGTAATTGTAGTTTCTGACTTCCGTAAAAATAGCCGGATCAATATCACTCAAGCTTTCAACATCAATAAGTTGCTGGCTGGATATCCCGATAAACCCCTGGATAGCCAGCTCCAGCAGGTCTGCTGTGCTTGTAACATTTGGCTTTTTCCCAAGGTAATAGACAACGCCCCGATTGCTGAAGAGTAACGTAAATTGAGTGTTGACTCTTAATC
>JALSGT010000138.1 GCA_026982555.1 Chromatiales bacterium | reverse complement strand
ACGTCAACATGAAAGTAAAACTGATCGGCCCCATTGCCATGGAAGAAGGTCTGCGCTTCGCGATTCGTGAAGGTGGCCGTACCGTGGGTGCGGGTGTGGTCGCAAAAATTATCGAGTAAAGCAGGGTTGTTATAAAAAAGAGATGACTCATTCACGGGCGTACGGTATGATCGCGCGCCCGTGAACTTTGTTGCATCTTATATTAGTGCAGGAATGTGAACGCTTTTTAGGCCAGTAGCTCAATTGGCAGAGCAGCGGTCTCCAAAACCGCAGGTTGGGGGTTCGATTCCCTCCTGGCCTGCCACTATGGTTTGCTGCGGCTTTCTGGCTGTAGCGTGTTACGGCTCATGGCTGTGCATACTGCTTAAGTTTTAAGTGGAAAAGTGCTGGGTGGCAGGTAGGCTGAAAACAAATTTTGTTGTACGCAGTTTGGGAAATCGACATTGGATAAGTTTTTATTGACGGTAGCGGTGCTTCCGATAGCTGCGGCAATCGGTGGCTTCTATTACTTTGAGGATTACCCGCAGTGGATGCGAGTTATTGCGTTGTTGGTGGCGGTAGGCATCAGCGGCATGATTGCTTTGCAGACGGCGCTAGGCCAGACGGCCTGGGCGTTTCGGCGTGATGCGATTATCGAAGTGCGCAAGGTGGTTTGGCCGACGCGTAAAGAAACGACGCAGACCACACTGATTGTGCTGGTGGTGGTGATTATTATGTCACTGCTGTTATGGGCGCTCGACAGTATACTGGCTTGGGTGGTTCGTGCCTTAACCAATTGATTGCGACAGGCCAGGAGTAATGCTGGCCGGTTAACGAGGAAGACGATAAATGGCAATGCGGTGGTACGTGGTACACGCCTATTCGGGTTTTGAAAAGCAGGTTCAGCGCTCTCTGATGGAGCGTATTAATCGTATGGGCATGCAGGACAGTTTTGGTGAAGTTCTGGTGCCGACGGAAGAAGTTGTTGAAATGCGTGAGGGCACAAAGCGCCGCAGCGAACGCAAATTTTTCCCCGGGTATGTGTTAGTGCAAATGGAACTGAATGATGATTCCTGGCACCTGGTAAAAGACGTGCCCAAAGTGCTGGGTTTTATTGGTGGTACCGGTGACCGGCCAACCCCGATTACTGACAAGGAAGCTGATTCCATTCTGCAACGTGTACAGGAAGGTGTGGAGAAACCACGGCCCAAAGTATTGTTTGAACCGGGCGAGATGGTGCGCATTATTGACGGTCCCTTCAACGATTTTAATGGCGTTGTGGAAGAAGTGGATTACGAAAAAAGCAAGATGCGTGTGTCGGTACTGATTTTCGGTCGCTCTACGCCCGTTGAACTGGAATTTGGACAGGTCGAAAAAGGGTAGTCGTTTTCGGCAGGCATGAATGACTGGTGACTGAAAACCTGTCATTGAAAATTTGAAAAACAGGGGAGCCGTAAGGCGTTTGCACCCACTCAGGAGTAAAGTATGGCAAAGAAGATTGAAGCCTATATCAAGTTGCAGGTTCCGGCAGGTCAGGCCAACCCCAGTCCACCTGTGGGCCCGGCACTGGGTCAGCACGGTGTTAACATCATGGAGTTCTGCAAGGCGTTTAATGCGCAGACGCAGGGCATGGAACAGGGGTTGCCAATTCCTGTCGTGATCACTGTTTATAGTGACCGTAGTTTTACCTTTATTACCAAGACTCCCCCGGCTTCCGTGTTGTTGAGGAAAGCAGCAGGTATTGCCAAGGGCTCCGGTGTACCGAATCGCGATAAAGTGGGCAAGATCAATCGTGCCCAGCTGGAAGAAATTGCCACCACCAAGATGCCGGACCTGAATGCTGCTGATATGGATGCTGCTGTACGCATTATTGCGGGCACTGCTCGCAGTATGGGTTTGGAAACTGAGGGGGTGAAATAATGGCTAAATTATCGAAACGTGCCAAGGCAATCAGCGAAAAGCTGGAAGTGGGTAAAAGTTATGCCATTGATGATGCGTTAGCCCTGCTTAAGGATCTACCTCCCGCAAAATTTGCCGAGTCCGTTGACGTGAGTGTCAATCTGGGTGTGGATGCACGTAAGTCTGATCAAGCGGTGCGTAGTGCCACTGTGTTGCCGAATGGCACCGGTAAAACCGTACGTGTGGCGGTATTTACTCAGGGTGCTAATGCCGATGCTGCCAAAGAGGCCGGTGCAGATATCGTGGGTATGGATGACCTGGCTGCGGAAGTGAAAAAAGGCAATATGGATTTTGATGTGGTTATCGCTTCCCCGGATGCCATGCGCGTGGTGGGTCAGCTGGGTCAGATACTTGGCCCTCGCGGTCTGATGCCAAACCCCAAGGTGGGTACGGTGACGCCTGACGTGGCCACCGCAGTGAAAAACGCCAAGGCAGGTCAGGTGCGTTATCGCATCGACAAGGCAGGTATTATTCATTGCCCCATCGGCAAGCTGAACTTCGATGTGCCAGCTCTGCGTGAGAACCTTGAAGCCCTGCTGGCAGATTTGCTGAAGGCCAAGCCCAGCTCAGCCAAGGGTGTGTATATGAAAAAAGTGACTATATCCAGCACCATGGGGCCGGGTATTGTGGTGGATAAATCGTCGCTGCCGATCTAGGTTGCCGCGATATAACAAAACAGAATTTGAGGGTGCGGTTTTTTTGAGGCACATGTCTTGAAAAAACCGTTGCTGTCAAAGACCGTAGGTGTGAGGCGGATGTTGTTTTTATTCGCTGAGCTTAATGACGGTAGTCAGCCTGCGCAGATGGTGTTTCCCCGGTAGATTTTCCTGGGTCACGCTGTGTTAAAGAGTGTTGGTGAAAACCGGCACGTAGTACAAGCGGGAAAGACAAGCGTCTAACCCATTCTTTATTAATAAGCAGTGTTAACGACTGGAGGTGTTTCAGTGGCTCTGAACTTAGATCAGAAAAAGGCAGTCGTCGCCGAAGTCGCCGAAGTCGCAGCTAATGCGCATTCTGCTATTGCCGCCGAGTATATTGGTCTGACAGTAGAAGATATGACGGCTTTGCGTGTGAAAGCCCGTGAAGAAAATGTCTATTTGCGCGTAGTAAAAAACACCCTGGCGCGTCGCGCATTTGAAGGTACTGATTTCGAATGTATGAGTGATGCCATGGTGGGTCCGTTGGTTTTGGCGTTCTCGCAAGAAGACCCTGGCGCCGCTGCCCGTGTCATTTCTGGTTTTGCAAAAGAAAATGACAAATTGGTAGTGAAGCTGGTTTCTATTAGCGGGCAATTACTGGACGCAGGTGATATTAAGCGCTTGGCCAGTATGCCAACCAAGGACCAGGCAATCAGCATGCTGATGTCGGTGATGAATGCACCGGTAGAGAAGCTGGCACGTACGTTGAACGAAGTGCCGAGCAAGCTGGTTCGTGTGATAGCTGCGGTTCGCGACCAAAAAGATGCTGCGTAATCGTTTTAAACGGAATGCGCGCGTTTTTTTACGACGATTTGCGATTTATTGTTGAAAACAAAAACACTTATTTTCGGGCAATCAAAAGCCCGCTGAGTTGAAAGTATTAGGAGATTGAGATCATGGCTGTGAGTAAAGACGATATTCTGGAAAGCATTTCAAACATGACCGTCATGGAAGTGGTGGATCTGGTTGAAGCGATGGAAGAAAAATTTGGTGTGTCAGCAGCGGCTGCTGTGGCTGTTGCGGCGCCTGTTGCGGGTGATGCTGCGGGTGCTGCTGAAGAGCAGACCGAGTTCGATGTCATGATGACCAGCTTCGGTGACAACAAGGTTTCCGTGATCAAGGCCGTTCGTGGTATCACCGGCCTGGGGCTTAAAGAAGCCAAGGGCATGGTAGAAAGCGCACCGGTTGCAGTGAAAGAAGGCGTTGAGAAGGCCGAAGCTGAAGAGGTCAAAAAGACGCTGGAAGAAGCTGGCGCACAAGTCGAGCTTAAATAAGACTCGCTTGTTGAGTGCTGAAACCCGGGACGTACTTTATATCAGGAAATCCCGGTCAGACTTCTCAACAGCGGCATTGGCTGGTGACTTTTGTCACCGGCCTTTTGTCGCTGCTGAGAAGCGTTATTCGTTGATGGCGCGCTTGTGCGTCATTAGGTTGTCATAATAGAGGAACGCAGATGGCTTACTCCTTCACTGAAAAGAAACGTATCCGTAAAGATTTCGGCAAGTTTCCTAAAGTCATGGAGGTACCGTACCTGCTGGAAATCCAGCTGGCGTCGTACCGTAAATTTCTCCAGACCGATGTACCTCTGGCAGAACGTGGTGACTATGGATTACATGGTGCTCTGAAAAGCGTACTGCCCATTGTCAGTTATTCCGGCAGCGCAGGTTTGGAGTATGTTGATTATCGTCTGGGTACTCCGACGTTTAATGTGAAGGAATGCCAGCTGCGAGGCATGACTTATTCCGCGCCATTGCGCGTGACGGTTAAATTGATCATTTACGATAAGGATTCCAAGAAAAATCCAAAACCGATCAAGGAAATCCGTGAGCAGGAAATCTACATGGGTGAGATTCCCCTGATGACTGACAACGGTACCTTTGTGATTAACGGTACTGAGCGCGTTATTGTTTCCCAGTTACATCGTTCGCCCGGTGTGTTTTTTGACCATGACAAGGGTAAAACCCATTCTTCGGGCAAGCTGCTCTACCATGCTCAGGTGATTCCTTATCGCGGTTCCTGGCTGGATTTTGAGTTTGATCCCAAAGACCTGGTACATGTGCGTATTGATCGCCGTCGAAAACTGCCGGCTACGGTTATCCTGCATGCTTTGGGGTATAGCGACGAAGAGATCCTGGCGATGTTCTTCGAAAATGATTCCTTTACGTTGGGTAAAGAAGAAGCCAAATTGAAACTGGTGCCTGAGCGTCTGCGGGGTGATACCGCTGCCTATGATATCAAAATCAAAGGCAAGGTTATTGCGGAAAAAGGGCGTCGTATCACTGCGCGTCACATCAAAGAGCTTGAAAAGGCCGACATCAAAACGTTGCCTGTGCCGTTTGAGTATTTGATTGGCAAAGCCCTGGCAAGCGCTGTAGTGGACAAAGAAAGTGGCGAAATCATTGCCAATACCAACGAAGAAATTACCGAAGAATTGCTGGCCAAACTGTTGGAAGCGGGTGTCAAAGGTATTGAAACGGTTTACACCAATGACCTGGATCGTGGCCCGTTCATTGCCGATACGCTGCGTGCAGATAATTCCACCAATGACCTCGAAGCCAAGGTGGAAATCTATCGCATGATGCGTCCTGGTGAGCCACCGACCAAGGATGCTGCCGAGACGCTGTTCCAGAATCTGTTTTTTAATCCTGATCGTTATGACCTGTCCTCTGTGGGTCGTATGAAGTTTAACCGCCGTCTAGGCCGTGCGGAAAACACTGGCGATGGTGTATTGAGTCCGGACGACATTGTTGATGTACTGAAAATGCTCATTGATATTCGTAACGGCAATGGTGTAGTGGATGACATCGATCATCTGGGTAACCGCCGTGTACGTTCTGTGGGTGAAATGGCAGAAAACCAGTTCCGCGTTGGTTTGGTGCGCGTGGAACGTGCAGTGAAAGAACGTTTAAGCATCGCCGAAAGCGAAGGCTTGATGCCTCAGGATCTGATCAACGCCAAGCCGGTATCTGCTGCCATCAAGGAATTTTTTGGCAGTTCGCAGTTGTCGCAGTTTATGGATCAGAACAACCCACTGTCGGAAGTCACCCACAAACGTCGTGTCTCGGCCCTGGGTCCGGGGGGGTTGACCCGTGAGCGTGCCGGTTTTGAGGTGCGCGATGTTCATCCAACGCATTATGGTCGTGTCTGTCCCATCGAAACACCTGAAGGCCCGAATATCGGTCTGATTAACTCACTGGCAGTGTATGCACGTACCAACGATTACGGTTTCCTGGAAACGCCGTATCGCAAAGTAGTCGATGGTGTAGTGACGGGTGACATTGAATACCTGTCTGCCATCGAAGAAGGCCAGTATGTGATTGCTCAGGCGAATATCACGCTGGATAAAAAAGGTAAGCTGATCGATGACATGGTGGCGGCCCGTCATTTGAATGAAACGACGATGTCCTTCCCGGATAAGGTAGATTTCATTGATGTGTCGCCACGACAGATTGTCTCCATCGCTGCTGCACTGATTCCGTTCCTCGAACACGATGATGCCAACCGCGCACTCATGGGTTCGAACATGCAACGTCAAGCTGTGCCAACCTTGCGTGCCGATAAACCGCTGGTGGGTACGGGGATTGAGCGTTGTGTCGCTATTGATTCGGGTGTCACCGTGGTTGCCTCGCGTGGTGGCCGGGTGGATATGGTGGATGCCAGCCGTATTGTGGTGCGTGTCAATGATGATGAAACCGCTGCGGGTGAGCCCGGTGTGGATATTTATAATCTGACCAAATATACCCGTTCCAATCAGAATACCTGCATCAACCAAAAGCCGCTGGTGAAACCCGGTGATGTGGTGGCGCGTGGTGATGTGCTGGCTGATGGCCCGTCCACCGACATGGGTGAGCTGGCATTGGGTCAGAACATGCTGGTGGCCTTCATGCCCTGGAATGGTTACAACTTTGAGGATTCTATTCTCATCTCCGAGCGTGTGGTGAAGGAGGATCGTTACACCACGATTCATATCGAAGAACTCACTTGCATGGCGCGTGATACCAAGCTGGGCTCGGAAGAAGTTACCAGCGATATCCCCAACGTGGGTGAAGGTGCGCTGGCCAACCTGGACGAAGCCGGTGTGGTGTACGTGGGTGCGGAAGTGAGGCCGGGCGACATTCTGGTGGGTAAGGTGACACCGAAGGGTGAAACCCAGTTGACACCGGAAGAAAAACTGCTGCGTGCGATCTTTGGCGAAAAGGCCTCGGATGTGAAAGATACGTCGCTGCGTGTGCCTTCGGGTATGGACGGTGTGGTCATCGATGTGCGTGTGTTCACCCGTGACGGCGTGGATAAGGACACTCGCGCCTTGCAGGTGGAAGAATCAGATCTCGTTTCGGTGAAGAAAGATTTGCAGGACGAGTACCGCATCATGGAAGACGATATCTACCAGCGTGCGGAAAAACTGCTTTCCGGCAAGGTTGCCGATGGTGGCCCGAACCAGCTTAAAGCCGGTGCCAAGGTGACCAATGCCTACCTCGCTGAAATCGAGCGCGGGAAGTGGTTCGAAGTGCGCCTGCGCAATGAGGATGCCAATACGCAATTGGAGAAGCTCTCTGCACAGTTGACACGTCATCGCGAAGAAATGGATGCCAAGTTCGAAGAGCAGAAGCAGAAAATCACTTCAGGTGATGATCTGGCGCCGGGCGTACTGAAGATGGTCAAGGTGTACATGGCCGTGAAACGTCGCATTCAGCCGGGTGACAAGATGGCCGGTCGTCATGGTAACAAGGGTGTTATTTCCATGATCGTGCCGGAAGAAGATATGCCGTATCGCGATGATGGTACACCGGTTGATGTGGTGCTGAATCCGCTGGGTGTGCCTTCACGCATGAACGTGGGGCAGGTGCTGGAGACTCATCTGGGATGGGCAGCACGCGGTTTGGGATTGAAACTCGGCAAGATGCTGGATAATAAAGGTACGACTAAAGACATCCGCAGCTATCTTGATGAAATCTACAATGGTGGTGTAGGCGAAAAAGTTGACTTGAAATCGCTCAACGATGATGAAGTGCTCGAAATGAGCCACAATCTGCGCAAGGGTGTGCCCATGGCGACACCGGTGTTTGATGGTGTGAACGAAGAAGAGATTCGCCGCATGCTGAAGCTGGCTGACTTGCCCGAGAGTGGACAGACCCGCCTCATTGATGGCCGTACCGGCGAATATTTTGATCGCCCGGTGACGGTTGGTTACATGTACATGCTTAAACTGAACCATCTGGTGGATGACAAAATGCATGCCCGTTCCACAGGGCCGTATAGTCTGGTGACCCAGCAACCATTGGGTGGTAAGGCACAGTTCGGTGGTCAGCGCTTTGGTGAAATGGAGGTGTGGGCGTTAGAGGCTTATGGCGCAGCGTATACCTTGCAGGAAATGTTGACAGTGAAATCGGATGATGTGGCTGGTCGTACCAAAATGTATAAAAACATTGTGGATGGCAATCATCACATGGAAGCGGGCATGCCCGAATCCTTTAATGTACTGGTCAAGGAAATTCGCTCCCTCGGTATTGATATCGAGCTGGAAGAAGATCGCTAATCGTCGGCATCAGGTTTTAAACTGGAGAAACCATGAAAGATCTACTTAAAATTTTGCGTAACCAGGGTCAGGTTCAGGACTTCGATGCGATCCGTATCGGTCTGGCCTCGCCGGCAAAAATTCGTTCCTGGTCCTACGGTGAAGTGAAAAAGCCGGAAACCATTAACTATCGTACGTTCAAGCCGGAGCGCGACGGTCTATTCTGTGCCAAGATTTTTGGTCCGGTAAAAGACTACGAATGCCTGTGTGGTAAATACAAGCGCCTCAAACATCGCGGCGTGATCTGTGAAAAATGCGGTGTTGAGGTCACGTTGGCCAAAGTCCGTCGTGAACGTATGGCACATATTGAACTGGCCAGCCCGGTGGCTCACATCTGGTTCCTCAAGTCTTTGCCTTCACGCATCGGCTTGCTGCTGGATATGACGTTGCGTGACATTGAGCGTGTGCTCTATTTTGAAGCCTTTGTGGTGGTGAATCCGGGCATGACTGAGCTGGAGCGTTTCCAGTTGCTGAGTGACGAACAATACCTGGAAGCCATCGAAGAATATGGTGACGAGTTTGATGCCCGCATGGGTGCCGAAGCGGTGTTTGAATTACTTAAAGCCATCGATATGAAAGCGGAAGTCGTGCAGATTCGCGAAGACATCGGTGCCACCAAGTCGGAAACCAAATACAAAAAATACACCAAGCGCCTGAAGCTTATTGAAGCTTTCATCGAGTCCGGCAACAAACCGGAATGGATGGTGTTGACGGTATTGCCGGTATTGCCACCGGAATTACGTCCGTTGGTACCGCTGGATGGTGGTCGTTTTGCCACCTCTGATTTGAACGACTTGTATCGTCGTGCCATCAACCGTAACAACCGTCTGCGTCGCCTGCTGGAGCTGAATGCACCGGATATTATTGTGCGTAACGAAAAGCGCATGTTGCAGGAGTCTGTGGATGCGTTACTGGATAATGGCCGTCGCGGTCGTGCCATCACGGGTTCGAACAAACGCCCGCTGAAATCTCTGGCTGACATGATCAAAGGCAAGCAGGGTCGCTTCCGTCAAAACCTGCTGGGTAAGCGTGTTGATTACTCTGGCCGTTCGGTGATCGTGGTGGGTCCAACCCTTAAACTGCACCAATGTGGTCTGCCGAAAAAAATGGGGCTGGAGCTGTTCAAGCCATTTATTTTCAGCAAACTGGAATTACGGGGTCTGGCGACCACCATTAAAGCCGCCAAAAAGATGGTCGAGCGAGAAGGCCCGGAGGTGTGGGATATCCTTGCTGAAGTGATCCGTGAACATCCGATCATGCTTAACCGCGCGCCAACTTTGCATCGTCTGGGTATCCAGGCTTTTGAGCCCGTGTTGATTGAAGGCAAGGCCATTCAATTGCACCCGCTGGTGTGTACAGCATTCAACGCTGACTTCGACGGCGACCAAATGGCTGTGCATGTTCCGCTGTCTATTGAGGCGCAGTTGGAAACCCGCACGTTGATGCTGTCATCCAATAATGTGTTGTCACCGGCCAATGGTGAACCGATTATTGTGCCATCGCAGGACGTGGTGCTGGGTCTGTATTATATGACCCGTGACTGTATCAATGCCAAAGGCGAAGGCATGATGTTTGCTGATATCAATGAAGCGCATCGCGCCTACGAAACGGGCGCTGCGTCGATTCACGCCAAAGTCAAAGTACGTGTGCTGGACGTAACGTTGGACAATGACGGTAAGGAAGTGGAGCAGCGTCGTGTGGTAGAGACGACGGTAGGACGTGCTTTGCTGATGGAGTTGATGCCGCGTGGCTTGAGTATTGATCTAGTCAATAAAACCATGACCAAAAAAGCCGTATCCGGTGTGATTAACGCCTGTTACCGCCAGGTTGGCCTGAAAAAGACGGTAATTTTTGCTGATCAGCTGATGTACATGGGCTTCCGACAGTCTACCAAAGCATCGGTATCCTTTGGTATTAATGACATGGAGATTCCGCCCGCCAAATATGAGCTGCTGGCTGAAGCTGAAGGGCAGGTCAAGGAA
>JALSGT010000137.1 GCA_026982555.1 Chromatiales bacterium | reverse complement strand
ATTAACGTTTGAGGATTTCCAGTACGTCTTCCAACTCACTGATCATCTGATGAATGATCTGACGGCTGTGATTTATATCTTCTTTTGCTTCTCCACCCGCCAGTTTTTGCCGTGCGCCGCCAATGGTAAAACCATGTTCGTACAACAGGCTGCGGATTTGACGAATCATGATGACATCATGACGCTGGTAATAACGACGGTTACCACGACGTTTCACCGGTTTTAATTGTGGGAACTCCTGCTCCCAATAACGCAATACGTGCGGTTTTACACCACACAGTTCACTCACTTCACCAATGGTGAAATAGCGTTTACCCGGTATGGGAGGGAGTTCGTTATTGTTGGCTGCTTCCAGCATAGGCCTCAACTCGTGCTTTCAGTTTTTGGCCTGGGCGAAATGTCACCACCCGGCGGGCTGAAATAGGAATTTCCTCACCCGTTTTAGGGTTCCGACCGGGACGTTCGTTTTTGCTACGCAAGTCGAAATTTCCAAAACCTGATAATTTCACTTGATTGCCACTTTCAAGCGCATCACGGATCTCTGCAAAAAAAAGTTCAACAATCTCTTTTGCTTCGCGTTTATTCAGGCCCAGTTCTTCATACAGCTTGTCTGCCATTTCAGCTTTGGTTAGCGCCATACTTTTTTCTCACTTATGTCGAAGCTATTGGTTGAAACTGTTAGTCCGTATCGCAGTGTTTGTCCGTAATTTACTGTCGTAACGTCGCGCCCAGCTGATCAGTCAGCGCTGTGAGTATGGGGGCCATGGCCTCCTCGACATCTGCCTCTTCAAGTGTGCGCGAGCGCTCCTGGAAGGTCAAGCCAAACGCAACACTTTTTCTACCGGAATCAATACCTTTGCCCTGATACACGTCAAATAACTGGAAGTTGTCCAGCAAGTCTGTAGCGGCATTTTTCACCACATCCTTAAGCTGCTTCAAGGGTATTTTTTCATCAACAACCACGGCAATGTCACGACGAATAGACGGGAATTTCGATAAAGCAGAAAACTGTGGGATCTCTGCATTTTCGAAACATTTTAGCGCAATTTCGAACAAAAACACCTTTTGCGACAGACCAAGCTTAACCTCCAGTGCGGGATGCAAGGTGCCGATACTGCCTATATTTTCACCACTTTCGGTGTAAATTGCCGCAGATTGACCAGGATGCAGCGCGGGTGTCTGCTCAGCAACAAACGTGAAATTTTCAATGTTTGAGACGGTGGCCAGCAAGCTTTCGACATCGCCTTTGAGATCAAAGAAATCGATTGGGCGTGTTTTTTGCGCCCACTGCTCGGGAGCCCAGCTCCCGGTGACAACGCCAGATAGATAATTTTCTTGTTTTATTTCATCACCTTGTGGAATAAACCTCAGACCTGACTCGAAGAACTTCACATCGGTCTGCTGACGATTCAGGTTGTGTAATACGGCCTGCACCAACCCGGGCCAGTGACGGGTACGCATTACCGACATGTCCGCCGAAATCGGGTTTGTCAGCGCAATACCGGTTTGCCCGGGATCGAACAGTTGTTGCAACTCCGGGTCAATAAAGCTGTAGGTGATGGCTTCCTGATAGCCACGACTCACCAGAATATTCTGCAAACGCGACAGAGGAACACGGCTTTCCGGAATCGAGCGGATATGCGCTGCGGACTGTGGCAACGTGGTGGGCAGGTTACCGTAACCGTAGACCCTCGCAAGCTCTTCGATGAGGTCTTCTTCAAAAGTAATATCAAAACGGAAGCTGGGTGCAGTGACCTGCCAGCTGTCACCTTCTGCTGTTGTGCTCCTGGTTACGCGCATACCCAGCCGGGTCAGGATATCGGTCACATCATCCGCAGAAATCGCTTGACCCAAAACACGCGCAACACGCCCGGCTCGCAGTAAAATGGTATTACGTGTTGGCATGTGTGCATCGTGAATCACTTCAATCACCGGGCCAGCGGCACCACCCACTGTTTTCAACAACAACGCCGTAGCACGGGCCAACGCACGCTGTTGCAACTCCGGGTCCACACCCCGCTCAAAGCGATGGGATGAGTCCGTGTGCAAGCCATAGTTACGCGCCTTCCCCGCGATGCTGAGCGGATTGAAAAAAGCACTTTCCAGAACGATGGCGGTGGTGGTATCGCCCACCGCAGAATCCGCTCCCCCCATGATGCCCGCCAATGCCAGCGGCGTGGTGTCATCGGCAATCAGCAGAGTACCGGGGGTCAATGCAATTTTTTGTCCGTCCAGCAATGTCATGGACTCATTCTGCCGGGCATGGCGCACCTGGATGCTGCCGTTAATGTTGGCAAGATCAAAGGCGTGCATAGGCTGGCCCAGCTCAAGCAACACAAAGTTGGTGATATCCACCACTGGTCCCAGGCTACGCAAGCCACTGCGTCGCAACGCTTCCTGAATCCACATGGGCGTACTGGCATTTGGGTCAATGCCTTCAATGACTTGACACAAATAACGTGGACAATCTTCGGGAGCCAGCACTTTCACCGGCAACGATTTGTCCGAGGTTATTTCAGGCGCATTACCCCTGTCTTCCGTTACCACAGTTTTGCACAATGTGGCCACTTCCCGGGCAATACCCGCAATGCCCAGACAATCACTTCGATTAGGCGTAAGGCTCAACTCAATTGACTGATCATCTAACCAGAAATAGTCACGAATATTCCTGCCAATGGGGGCATCGGCTGGCAGTGCCATTAAGCCATCCACCCCCTCACCCATGCCCAGTTCTTTTGCTGAGCACAACATGCCCGAGGACTCCACACCGCGCAGTTTGGCTTTTTTGATGTTCATGCCACCCGGCAGTGTTGCACCCACTTTGGCAACGGGCACTACCATATCGACGGCAACATTGGGTGCGCCGCAAACGATTTGCAGCAGGTTGCTTTCACCTACATCCACTTTACACACTTGCAATTTGTTGGCATTGGGATGTGCTTCAATACTTTTTACCTGGCCCACAACGGTGTGGGTAAATTCGCCCGCCACGGGCTCAATGGCCTCAACTTCCAGACCCGCCATGGTCAGCACCACGGAAAGTTCTTCTGTGGTAATTTTCGGGTCAACCCATTCACGCAACCAGTGTTCACTGAATTTCATTGTTTGTTTACTCTATTCTTGAAATGTGAATTAAGCGCTAAATCCTCGGAATTGATCACTTGACCTCTCCTTTACAACGTATATTGATAGTATCTTGATCCCACAGATTCTTCGTCACTGCCATTAAGTTAAGCAACTCTCGTCGCCATACTCCTGCGTGGAGATGCATACCGTGCCAACATTTGATGGCGATATGGATTCCACGCGAAGCATGGGAACCAGAGTAATCAATACTTAATTCACCGTTAACTAAACTGGCGTAAAAAACGCAGGTCGTTTTCAAAAAACAGTCGCAGATCATTGACGCCATAACGCAACATTGCGAGGCGCTCCACCCCCATACCAAAGGCAAAACCGGTAAATTTTTCACTATCCACATTCACATGAGACAATACTGCCGGGTGTACCATGCCGCAGCCCAGCACTTCCAGCCAGCCAGTATGACTGCACACACGACACCCTTTGCCGCTGCACATCACACACTGAATATCCACTTCGGCGGACGGTTCGGTAAACGGGAAATACGACGGACGAAAACGGACCGACAGATCCTGCTCAAAAAAGTGGCGCAGGAATTCGTCGATGATGCCTTTCAGGTCAGCAAAGGTAACGCGATCATCCACCAGCAGACCTTCCACTTGATGAAACATGGGTGTGTGGGTTAAATCAGAATCACAACGGTATACCCGCCCCGGGGCAATAATCCGCAGCGGCGGCTCACGCTCGGTCATTACTCGTACTTGCACGGGTGATGTATGTGTACGCAGCACCGTGTGCTCATCAAAATAAAAGGTGTCGTGCATCGCCCGCGCCGGATGCGATTCAGGAATGTTCAACGCCTCGAAATTATAATAGTCGTTTTCAATTTCCGGTCCTTCGGCCACTTCAAAACCCAGACGGGTAAAAAGCGCTTCGATACGGTGCAGTGTGCGTGTCACCGGATGCAAACCACCGTTCTGCTGTCCCCGTCCGGGCAGGGTGACATCAATGGCTTCCGATGCCAGTTTGCGATCAAGTTCTTCAGTTTCCAAATTCTGACGGCGTGTTTCAATGGCTTTTTGCACGGTTTGCTTGGCAACATTGATCACCTTGCCGGCATCACGACGCTCTTCTGCAGGCAGTTTACCCAGACCCTGCATTTTTTCTGTGATGGCACCTTTTTTACCAAGGAACTGCACCCTGACCTGATCCAACGTTACCAGATCAGCCGCAGCAGCGATTGCCTGCTGCGCATCGTCAATGAGTTTATCCAATTCTTGCTGCACGTTATTCCCCAGGCAGTTAATGGAAAGGTTTGCACGCCGGATAAAACCGGCGCAATAGAAAAAGGGAAAGGTATTGGCCTTTCCCTTTTGGGTTCTCTGCGGTAAAACAGCTGGCCGCTCAG
>JALSGT010000136.1 GCA_026982555.1 Chromatiales bacterium | reverse complement strand
CTGTCGGTTTTTCACTGGCGGTGCCTGCGTTTTTTTCCTGTTCTTTCGTTGCGTCATCGGCCTGTTGTTCGTCCAGTGCTTTGGCAGCCTCAGCAAAAGTATTTTCGCCGTTGTCTTGCGGTGTCTCCTCCTGTTCGTCCTGTTGTTCCTGCTGCCCGGCGGTGTCCTGTGGTGATTGTTCGCCTGATTCGGGTTGCCCGCCTGATCCGGTTTGTTGATCCTGAGCGGAGGATTCGCCTTGCTGGCCTTCTGTGTTATTTTCTTCGCTGTCCCGTTCAGTCTGCTGCCCTTCTTGCGACTGTTCGCTTTGTTGCTGCTGGCGCAACAAGGCTTCCACCGCAGCCTTGTTGGCTTGTGCATCATCCATTGTTTCGGGTGCCGATTTTAATGCCGCCTCGTAGGCCGTGATGGCTTCTTCGTAACGCCCGAGCTTTGCCAGTGCGTTGCCACGATTGTAATCGGCGATGGTGCCACGGGCCTGGGAATAGGCCTCCAGTGCCCGCTCATAGTTGCCACGCCGGTACTCGGCACTGCCGCGTAGCAGCGGGTCGCTGGCCACCTGGCTGGCGCGGTCGTAATCCCGTTCCGCCAGCGCCTTGCTGGCCTGTTGGTCAGGGCGTTGCCAGAGATCGTCCCAGCCCACGGCCATGGCGGGTTGCGGCGGCAACAGCACACCCACCACCAATACCACACTCAGCAGCCAGCCACGGCGGAAAGCCAGTGCGGCCAGCGGTAGCAGTAACACCGCCAGCCAGGGGCCGCGTGATTGCCAGTCCTGTCCTTGCAGCTCATTGGTCATGGGGTTTTCGGTATTCATTGTGGCATCGCTGGCCAGCAGGGCTGCGATGTCATCATTACCGCTGAAACGACGGTAGTGCCCGCCACCCGCCACAGCCACAGCTTTGAGCGCACCGCTCTCAAGGGGTGGCCGGATAAGCTGGCCGTCTTGCGTGCGCAGCAGTTGCCCCTGCGCATTGGTTAGCGGCTCGGGGGTTTCTGTACCGACGCCGAGCACCGATACGCGATAGCCTTTGCTGTGCAGGTCTTCAGCGACATCGCGAGCCTTGTCTCCGCTCACACCATCGGCCAGCAGCAGAATCTGGCCGTTGGTCATGCCCGCCTGTTGCAGCAATTCCCCCGCCTTTTGCAGGCCGAGGTCGGCGCGGCTGCCCTGCGCTGGCATCAGTTCCGGGTCCAGGGATTTGAGCAGGGCACGAATAGTGTCAGCATCACGGGTTAGCGGGGTGACGGTAAAAGCATCACCGGCAAACACCACCAGCCCGGTCTGGCCTTCCTCGTCACGGGCCAGAATGTCTTCGATTTTGAAACGTGTCCGTGCCAGCCGCGAGGGTTTGAGGTCACGGTTGAGCATGGAGCGGGACAGGTCGAGCACGATGACCCGCGCCGCGCTGGTCTGAAACAGGGGTCGCGGCTGTTTTTCCCACACCGGGTCGGCCAGGGATACTGTCGCGATCAGCCACCCCAGGCTGAGCAGCCATAACAATAAATAGGGGGTTTTCTGTGTTTGCCCCATCAGTAACAGTGGTTGCAGCCGGGCATCGATGATGCGGGTCCATGGGTTGTTGTCCGTGGCTGCGTGACGCAGAAACCACACCAGCAATGCCAGTGGAATCAGCGCCAGCAGCCATTGGGGCTGTAAAAAATGGAATTGCTCAGGCACGGGACACCTCATTCCGGGGGCGCACCGCCATGCGCCCGCGCAGCACGGCGGCCAAAGCAATCAGTACACTGAGCAGCAGCGCCGCGCCCAGTGGCCAGAAATAGAGTTCATTAATGGGTCGCCAGGTTTGCTTGTCTTCAGAGACGGGTTCAATGCGATCCAGCAAGGCATAAATTTTTGCCAGCTGGTTACTGTCGTGGGCGCGGAAATAACGTCCGCCGGTTTTTTCACTGATTGCCTTGAGATTGTCCTCGTCGAGATCACCAGCTGCCACACGGCGCATACCGAAGGGCGTTTGAATCAGCATCTCGCCACTGCCGATGCCGATGGTGTAAATGCGCACCTCTTCGCGAGCAGCCAGGTCGGCGGCCTTGAGCGGATCGACATTACCCGCCGTATTTGCCCCGTCGGTAAGCAGGATCAGCACCCGGTTACTGGCCGGTTCCTTGCGCAGACGCTTAATGGCCAGACCAATGGCATCACCGATGGCGGTTTGCTGACCGGCCAGACCGATTTGCGCCTCGTCCAGCAGGGTGCGCACTGTATTGCGGTCGAGGGTCAGCGGTGCTTGCAGATAAGCCTCGTCGCCAAACAGAATCAGGCCGATGCGGTCTCCCTTGCGCTGCTCGATGAATTCACCGGCGACGGCCTTCACCGCCGTCAGGCGGCTTAACTGGAGGCCACGGGTCTGCATATCCTCGTTTTGCATGGAACCGGAGATATCCACCGCCAGCATCAGGCTACGGCCACTCACAGGCAAATGTACGCTCTCGCCGATCAGCTGCGGGCGCGTTGCCGCCAGCACCAGCAGTACCCAGGCAAATATGGCCAGCAGCAATCGCAGGCGGGAGCGTGGACCGCTGTGCGTTTGCAAGTTGTCTTGCAGAGCTGCGTAAAAAGGAATGTGCAGCGTGGCCGGGGCAACACCGGGCGCACGCGGCAGCAACAGCGCCAGCAGTGGCAAGGGCAGGGCGGCGAACAGCCAGGGCCAGGCGAATTCAATATTCATTTATCAGTACTCACATCAGCGACTCATGTTCTTCTTTATCCACTCGCGCATCAAAGCGCTCAGGGCAGCCAGATCCACATCGGCGGGCAGAGTGGGTTGATAGGGGCCCGTGGCCAGCACCTGACCAGGACCGTCGCTAAATCGACCATTACCGCCGGAGTTGTCAAGAAAGCGCAGCCACTCACGACCGGTCAGCGCAGCGACTTGCTGACGGGGAAAACGCATCAGCGCCAGCCGTCGCAACAGAATGGAAAGCTCGGTGATGGTTTTCGGTGTGGCATTGTCAGGCTGCCCGGTCAGTGCATCGAGCATGGCAAGCAACTGCTGACGTTGGCGGTGCAGGCGGTACCGGCGCAAGGCAAAACGTGTCAACCACACCATCAGAACCAGCAACAACACAGCGAGCACCCACCAGCCAGGAGCCGGGGGCCACCAGCCGGGTTCGGCGGGCAGGTGAATATCACGCAATTGCAATGCCGACGGGTTATCTGGATTCATGCGGCGGTTTCCTGTGGTGGATGTTGTACTGTCGATGCCGCCCTGCCACCAAAATAACCACGCAGCACGCTGGCCACATCATCATCAGTAGACAATTGCAGCAGGGGAATAGCCCGGCTGCGCATCAGATCCCGCAATGCCTGATGATGTTGACTGAAGAAATCACCATAAGCCTTTCGTGCCGGGGCCGAGCGGGTATCGAGAATGCCGGTGTGCTGGCCGTCCGTGACACCATAACGCGCAGGCGGTGGCGGAGAGAGTTCCAGCGCATCAACCAGCTGAATAGCGATCACCTCGTTATGCTGGCGCAGCCGTGTCAGGTGTTTGCCGGTCTCTTCGTCGATGCCGTAAAAATCGCTGAGCAGAAAGACCAGACTGCCGGGCCGACTGACTCGGCGCAGGCGGCCCAGTGCCGTATTCAGTCCCTGTGGGTGAGGTGGCCGCTGGAGATTTTCCAGCGGATCAGTTTGCGCCACCAGTTGCCGGATCAGACGCAGCACGCCGTGCTTACCGCCGCGCGGTGGCAGTTCGTGGTGATCTCCATTAAACAGCAGGGCGCCAATACGGTCGCCATGAGCCGCTGCCGCCCAGGCAATAAGACTGGCCGCGCGCGCCGCAACCACAGACTTGAGCGCCCCCCGGCTGGCGAAAAACATACCGGGATTCAAGTCCACGCACAGCACCACGGGGCGCTCGCGCTCTTCCTGATAGACCTTGGTATGCGGTCGGCCCGTGCGCGCAGTCACCCGCCAGTCCATATTGCGGATATCGTCGCCGGGCTGGTAATGGCGTGACTCCTGATAGTCCATACCACGGCCACGAAAGCGCGAGGCATGTCCGCCCGACAATTGCGCACGAGCTGCCTGTTTGCGGTTGAGCCCCAGTTTACCGGCCTGCTGGCGCAGGGCGATTAACTCATCGAGACTGGGTCGGGTGGCCGCATTCAGCGCGGTATCCGTTGAGGTATCAGCGGCGGGCCGGTGACGGCCCGGCAGGAATCGCCGGAAAAACCACATCTCAGGCGACCGGGATCAGTTTGAGTAACTCACGAATCACATCATTGGCATTCATGCCCTCGGCCTCGGCCTCAAACGAGATCAGCACCCGGTGGCGCAGCACATCAAAAGCCACCGCCTGCACATCCGCCGGTGAGACATAATCGCGACCTTCCAGCCAGGCATGGGCGCGGGCGCAGCGGTCGAGAGCGATAGTGGCGCGCGGACTGGCACCATAACTGACCCAGCGGGCCAGCGCTGCGCTATAGGGTGCCGGGTCACGACTGGCCAGCACCAGCTGCACCAGATACTCCTCCACCGGTTCGGCCATATGGATGCTCAGCACCTCTTGCCGGGCAGTAAAAATCTGCGCCTTGCTCAGCGCCACCCCGGAAGCTGCCGGAGCAGAATCCTCGCGCCCGGCCTGCTGGCGGGCCAGTCTTAAAATAGCGTGCTCTGCCTGTACATCAGGGTAGCCGATACACACATGCATCAGAAACCGATCCAGCTGTGCCTCGGGCAGGGCATAAGTCCCCTCCTGCTCAATGGGATTCTGCGTGGCCATGACCAGAAACGGGCGGGGCAGGGGATAAGTGTGACGGCCCACAGTGATTTGCTTCTCGCCCATTGCCTCCAGCAGCGCCGACTGCACCTTGGCCGGGGCGCGGTTGATCTCATCAGCGAGAATCAGATTATGAAACAGCGGACCCTGCTGGAAATGAAAATCACCGGTCTCCGGGCGATAAATATCAGTGCCGGTGAGATCACTGGGCAGCAGATCCGGCGTGAACTGCAAACGATGAAAATCACCCTCCAGCACCGCCGCCAGCTCCTTGATGGCCGTGGTCTTGGCCAGGCCGGGCGCGCCCTCCACTAACAGATGGCCATCCGCCAGCAGCGCGATCAACAAACGCTCGACCAGCGCCTGCTGGCCAATAATACGTGCCTGCAAATGCTCGCGCACCTGATGAAATGCGGCGCAGGCCTCGCTGTCTGTAGTGACCGGGGCGATGTTTGTACTCATGGTAAAGGCTCCTTGACGGTATCGGATGTACTTGTGCTCTGTCTATTCGACCGGGTTTTCGACGGTGAAACAACGGGGGGCTATATTATCGTGAATCAGAGGTGTCGTGAATTGCTTGTTCCGGGTTCATCACGATGTCTGCTCTGATGTCAGAGGGCATGGTTTGTTCCCTCCGGTTTCATTCAGCGTTATCAGGCCTGGATGGCGGTGATCTTCAGCCAGGTGATGGAGATGGCCGGGGTGGTATGCAAAACACCCAGCCGGAATGCTAAACAGGGCAGTGATTATGTGCCCGTTTCTTATTATTCTCCTCTCACATCCTGTCAAGTGGACTAATAACCGCATGACCACCCCGGTTCAGGACATGGGTATAAATCATCGTCGTTGAAATATCCGCATGCCTCAGCAACTCCTGTACCGTGCGTATATCCTGCCCCGACATCAAAAGGTGCGTAGCAAAGCTGTGCCGCAGAGAATGACAATTGACCTTTTATGAAATGTCAGCTTTCTGGGCCGCACTCTTTTTACGGTCTTTTTGCCCCTTACCATCACGTACCAGAATTTCTCGATATTCAAAATTAACATCCTGAATCCGAAGTCGTACACAATCTATCAGGCGCAACCTGGCATCATAGAACAGCGAAACCATTATCTGTTCACGGCAAGATATTGAAGAAATGAAACCACCTCAGTGGCGCCAAGTTGTTCGGGATTATCTGCATTATTGAATAAAATGAAACGACATACCCACAGCTCATAGACTTGCTCGGTTCGGATTGAATAATGTCTCTGGCGAATTTCAGCGACAAGGGCTTCAAAAAAGAAGCATGCCCACGTAGTCACCCACCAAATCACTTTCATTATTTCGTTCTGTTTTTCTGGTCGCCTAGATAGGCGGGGCAGGGTTCTCCTGTTACCTAAAATCCGGAAAAGTCATTTTTTTTCTGAAAGACCTCCAACTTTCGGCTTGGATGTCTTATTGTCTTTTTATTATTTTCTGACCCCTTATGTTAATCAGTCAGAGGAACCTGTCTACTCGATCGTTACCCTTTCTTTTGTCTTTCAGTACATAACATATGGGCAATAGAAAGGTGATGTGGGAGGAGGGGTGTCGTGAGGCATCCCCCTGTCCCGATTAGTCTCTTGAAAGATTATGCATGCCGCCTTATAATCGTATGCATAATTTAAGGAGAAAAACATGAGAACTACCCTCGATCTGCCTGAGAATCTACTCAAAGAAGCGATGAAGGTTACCCATACAGGCACAAAAACAGCAGTGATTATTAAGGCGCTGGAAGAAATAGTAAGAAAATCAAAGATTTCAGGAATAAAGAAATACAAAGGGAAAATTGATTTAGATATTGATTTAAACGAGCTTAGAGATCGCCACTAGATGGAAGTGTTAGTTGATACCTCAATATGGATTGATTATTTTAGAGGGGGTGGCAACTCAAAAGATCTCGATTTTTTGATAGATGAAAATTTGATTATTACCAACGATATCATTCTTGCTGAGTTGATCCCTTATCTGAAAATAAAAAAACAAACGAAGGTTATCAAGCTTCTTCGTGAGGTGAATAAATTTCCATTGGAGATTCGTTGGGAGGAAATAATTGAATATCAAGTGAAGTGCTTAAAAGAAGGGGCGAACGGGGTGGGCATTCCAGATTTACTCATTGCTCAAAATGCAAAGCAAAATCGATGTGCGGTGTATTCACTTGATAAGCATTTCAGGTTATTAAATCAAGTACTGAAAGTTAAGTTGTATACGCAATGAGGCTAACAAGCGCAGTAGAGTCGGACAGTCCTCCGCAGCGTTTCGTTTGTGGCTAAAAAAGCCACAAGCCTCACCCCGCTACGGCCTGCCACTCACTGCGGACGTTAGAGCGCCAAGCGAAGCTTGCACCACCGACCCGAATCGCCCCTGCCACAAATGACCGGTGACCCGCAGACGGGTATTGATATAGCCGGTATAACGCCGGTGCGCATTCGCAAAGGTGCGGCGCAAGCCGTCTTCATCCGAGGGAACGATGATAATATGGGCATGATTGGGCATTAGGCAATAGCACCAGATTTCGGCATTAGCTCTTTGTGCCGCTTCACTCAATAAGTCTTTGTAAAGAGCATAGTCGCCCGATTCAAAGAACGTCTGCGCACGCCGGTTACCGCGCTGGGTAATGTGATGAGGGTGGCCAGGAATGACAAGTCGGGGAAGCCGCACTATGAACACAGTATGTTTTATTAGATGTATTTAGTAAACTGTCACCGTAATTTGTATTGCGACGATGTGCAACGCGGCCAGACGCAAAAGGCAACGTGCTATACCGGTCGCAGCGACTCACTCACACGCTGTTTATCAAAATGTGGATACATGCTCTACGCAGTCAACTGCGGGATTTAGGTTCAGTGTTATCAGATATGGATGGCGGTGATCTTCAGTCAGGTGATGGAGAGCAGCACCTGGAAAATGATTAATGGGGGCGTGCCAATCGGCCTGGGTGTTGTCGAAGCTTTCTGCACGACACTCACCAAACAGCGCTTTGGTGCATCAGGCATGCGCTGGAAATCAAAGAGTACAAAATGCTTTTTGTACTATTATTAAACCAGCAGGCGTATAGTTTGTATTGAATTCAACAAAATCCCCTTACCTGAGTCACTTTATCAAGAATAGACTAATGAAAATATCCTTAGGGTTAATAACCGTGGTTTTTATCGCTGTTGGTACACCGGCTATAGCGATTGGAGATAGTTCAGATGCTGACTTAGCCCTGTGCATTAATCACGACAAAGGAATTTGTCAGAAAAAAAGTAGGTTAACTGCCTACCAGCCAAATACTGTGGCCTGGGAAATGACAGATGATGACAATGATTCTCTTGAGGTGAATTATTCCTTCAAGTATTTGCTCACGCGGCCAGATTGCTCGATTGAAAAGGGCAATGTAAAGGTTGAATGCATTAATGGGTGGGATAAGCGCGGCGAATGGTTTCTGACCTACACAGGTAAATTCGATTTTTACATGGGAACAAGACCCTCCGGGCCTGTTGTAAATAGAACAAATAACCCTGGGATACATTGGAGACTTCATAAGCCATCCTTCGCCAAATGGGCAAGCTGGTTGGATATTGGGTTGGAGCACCGATCCAATGGGCAGGTTACAGAATATGACCTTAAAAATACAAATGGTGATTATATAGCTGACGTTAAATGGAAAGAAGGGGATAGGGCTTATATTGATGGGATCAGTCGATCTTCAAATTACTTTTTAATGGAAGTCAAAAAAAGTCTCAAGGCCGGTAATACCAGGTTGAGTTTTTATGCAAGTGGGAAGGCATATTTTACTGATGAGTCATTAGTTACCTGGGGCAGAAGGAAAGATTCAGGTGATAGAATTTGGGATTATGATATGTTGAAGTTCATATTTGTAGGAAATAATGAGAGCAATAAAAAATGGATTCCTGATCAGATTGAATATAGTGTGGAATATACAATCGGAGCACATGGATTTAATACAGACTCTTTAAATGCTTCGTTGTATTTTCCGTATGTTTACGGAAAGAGAACATATTTTCCGATCAATTTTATCAAGGTTCATGTTGGACCAATGAGTGAATTATCGAATTATACAGAGTCTCAAACAAGCATTTATATTGGAATCAAGTTAAATCCAAAGCCAATGTTTTAAATGACTCTGTAACGGTATTAAAAAATAAATGACAGCCATAAAAAACCTGCTCTGAGAAAATTTTACCGGCTTAGTGCGGTTTTTTAATAGCAGACTGTTTTGTTTATTTTACACGAAAATAACGCGGCCAAAAAATATTGTCATGTTTCCCGGAAAGCATAAAAAAATCATCTGTGGCTGATCTGCATTCCTGTTCACTTGATGTCTCAAGAGCGCCAATATGCCTGCGCATTGTATCCAGACAATTCTGGATAATCTGTGACGACTGTGTTTTGCTGGTGATACCACCTGCCTAGGATCAAGCCTCGTTGAATATCTTCAACAGATTTATCAGTCTCACGTTCTCCTGAGATGGTACATACTACATGCCGTATTTCGAATTCCTCGACAAGGACACGATATTCTGGTTTGATGATTCGCCAGAGCCTGTTTAGGGCGTATTCGGCAAAGGGTTGTGCATCCCGAGTTTTCAATATCTATTTTACCTTGACCGAATATGCTGTGTTGAATGTCACAGCATCGTCATGCGTCAGTCATATTTGTTTCACAAGTTTCCGATATTTTCCCGTCTGGTTTTTAATGAATTAACACGCGGTATTTTTGTTCGCGTTAGAAATTAAAGGGAGTATCTCATGTCAGTAAATGTATTCAGGCGTTCCGCTGTTCATCTTGCATTGCTTGGGGCTATGGGCGTCAGTCTGAGTGGTTGCATAGACGAGAGTGTGGAGGAGGAGGTAAATCGCTGGCAGGGCGGAGAGGGCCGTGCAGTCATCTCCATTCCGCTGTCTGAAGTGGCATTTAATGGCGGTAATGTCTTGAGTTTTGATGTGGGTGTCGGCAGCGGTGCCTACCATCGTCCGGGTGATCCGGCCAACGTATTTTACGCATTAACTGACCGTGGCCCAAATATCAAATGTAAGGATAGTCTTGATGTCATCGGCGTTGCCGATTTTTGTGGTGTGGGTAACAATGGCGACAAGATTTTCCCGCTGCCCGATTTTACACCGGCAATTTACAAGTTTGAACTTTCCAGCGATTTCGTGGCAACGGTGCTTGAAGTAATCTCCTTGAAGGGTCACAGTGGTGTGATCAGCGGCATTACCAATCCGCTCGTTGCAACGGATACCGAAAAAGCATTTGACAATACCGGTGCGCCATTGGCTTTTGATCCCAGCGGTTTGGATACCGAATCCATAACCGGGCTTGCCGATGGCAGCTTCTGGATTTCTGATGAATACGGGCCGAGCCTGGTGCATGTTGCCGCCGACGGAACTATCATGGAGCGAGTGGTGCCGCAGTCGGTCGCTGCTGACCTTGCTGGAGCCGACTACCCAGTTACTGGTGGTTTGCCAGATATTCTGAAGAAACGAAAACTCAATCGTGGCATTGA
>JALSGT010000135.1 GCA_026982555.1 Chromatiales bacterium | reverse complement strand
CAGGTGTAACAACCACAAGCGTCATCCAGCGGACGGGTATCCCGCTCGTGACAGGCGTTGCGAATTTTCAATACGCCCGCACGGGTAAAAATATGGCCATTGCGGGCATTACGGGTGGGCATCACGCAATCAAACATATCCACCCCGCGCTGCACCGCCTCGACGAGATCTTCCGGTTTGCCCACCCCCATCAGATAACGCGGCCTGTCGGCGGGCAATAACGGCGTGGTGTGATCCAGCACCCGCATCATATCTTCTTTGGGCTCACCCACAGAAAGACCACCGATGGCGTAACCATCGAAACCGATATCCACCAGCCCTGCGGCGGATTCTGCCCGCAACGCCTCGAACATGCCGCCCTGCACGATGCCAAACAACGCATTGGGATTATCCGCATGGGCATCCTTGCTACGCTGTCCCCAACGCAACGACATTTGCATGGAATCCCGCACCTGTTGTTCATCTGCCGGATATGGTGTGCATTCGTCAAAACACATCACGATGTCCGAGCCCAGCGCCCGTTGCACCGCCATGGATTCTTCCGGCCCCAAAAACACCTTGTCGCCATTAACCGGTGAACGGAAAGTTACCCCCTCTTCACTGATCTTGGCCGCTCCCGGCGTCCTGCCTCTCGCGGCACTCGCACCTCCCTGTGCATCGCGCCCCAGGCTGAATACCTGAAAACCACCGGAGTCAGTGAGAATCGGCCCCTGCCAGTGCATAAAATCGTGCAAATCACCATGCGCCTGAATGACCTCGGTACCGGGGCGCAGCATTAAGTGAAAGGTATTGCCGAGGATAATCTCTGCACCCATACCCGTGAGTTCTTCCGGGGTCATGGCCTTTACAGTGCCGTAAGTGCCCACAGGCATAAAGGCGGGGGTTTCCACCGTGCCACGGTCGAAAGTCAGACGGCCACGGCGGGCAACGCCATCGGTGTTGAGGAGGTCAAATTTCACAGGAGGATATCCGTTTTCATATCATTATTAACCACGAAGGATGCAAAGGATCGCAAAGAATATCGAGAAATAAACAATCCATTTTTATTGTTCATTCCTGTAATGCTTCTAACTGGCTCAACCAATCGTCAAAACCTGTACATTTTTCACGCAAAACATGCAATCCTGTTTCCTGGGCTATTTCAGGGCCATGCACCGTTTTCAGGTAGCGTGTTTTTTCAAGCAATCTCTTTGAAGGGGCCGTTTGGCGTGAGTCATTAATTTTTTCAGGGTCGCCCTTAAATTGCTGGAGCACATTGCTTGCCCAATCCCCCAATCCCGGCTGGTGAATAATATTTTCAATGGCTTCCGGTGATGAAAAAAGCAATCCTTCAAATTCATACATCTGAACATAGGGGATGATTCGCTCACGCAAGGGTGCCGCAACACAATCCACTATTTTTTGCTCCAGTGTCTCTTTATTTTCAGCTTTGCTCCTGCCTCTAAAACCATAAAAATCATACAATG
>JALSGT010000134.1 GCA_026982555.1 Chromatiales bacterium | reverse complement strand
GCGCATGCCGTCTTTGTCCGATTCATCACGCAGTTCGCTGATACCTTCGATCTTTTTGTCACGCACCAGATGCGCGATTTTTTCGATCAAGCGCGCCTTATTGACCTGGTACGGCAGCTCGGTGACCACAATGCGTTGACGGCCATTGCCGTGCTCTTCGATCTCGGTGCGCGCACGCACCAGCACGCGGCCACGACCGGTGCGATAGGCCTCGCGAATACCGCGCACGCCGTTGATGATGCCCTCGGTGGGAAAATCCGGGCCGGGAATAATATCGATCAGCGCGCTGATATCCAGCGACGCATCGTCGATCAGCGCCAATACCGCATTCACCACTTCGGTCAAATTATGCGGCGGAATATTCGTCGCCATGCCCACGGCGATGCCGGAGCTGCCGTTGATCAGCAGGTTGGGCAGGCGCGACGGGAATACCGCCGGTTCGTGCTCGGACTCGTCGTAGTTGGGCGTAAAATCAACCGTTTCTTTGTCGAGATCGGCCAGCAATTCGTGGGCGATCTTGGACATGCGCACCTCGGTGTAACGCATGGCGGCAGCGGAATCACCGTCCACCGAACCGAAGTTGCCCTGCCCGTCCACCAACATATAGCGCAGCGAAAACGGCTGGGCCATGCGCACGATGGTGTCGTACACGGCGGTGTCACCATGGGGATGGTATTTACCGATGACGTCACCCACCACACGGGCGGATTTTTTGTAGGGTTTATTCCAGTCATTACCCAGCACGCTCATGGCGTAGAGCACCCGGCGATGTACGGGTTTGAGGCCATCGCGCACGTCCGGCAGGGCACGGCCAACGATGACGCTCATGGCGTAATCAAGGTAAGACTGCTTCATCTCCTCTTCGATATTAACGGGGAGGGTTTCTTTGGCGAACTCGATGCTATCTGTCATGGGTGTAGCCACTACCTCTTCAATAATGGTCTCTGCTTTGGCACCAAATTTGATATCAAATCTGCTTTCAAAGCGCCGACGTCAGGAATCAGGAATGAGTAGCGCTTGAGCGCTCTTTTAAGCGCGGAATTGTATCACACCCGCCACCCTACAGCACGCATGGAAAACGCCTGAAAAGCTCCCAGAAAACGGCCAGAGAGTCTGCCATAGCGACGATGACAGTAAAATAAACGTTTGCAATCAATAAAACGGAAATAACGAAAGCGAAACTGACTGACTCCGCGATAGCGATCTATCTATCTGTGACCGTGGGCAATCCGCATTTTAACGTCAAATCACGCATAATATACCCAATGCCACGGCTCATATAACACGCCAAAGCGGTTTCCTCTGGGGTAAGACAACCGGAATGAATAGGTTTGGGCATTTTCACTTAACCAGTTAAACGCTTCCGTCAATTCAAATGATTCCGTTAAGGGAAGACAGTCTGGTGTGGTTATGTCCAGTGCCCGCCCTGAGTGATGCTCACTATACCCAGGAGCCGCACTGATTTTCAGTATTGCTGACATGGCGTGCCCTTGATCACGTTTCTTTTGGATTATCTCAATTTGTCTATCGACTGATCTGAATGCTGAAACCACATTCAGCAGCACCCCATCTTTCTCAGCTTGAGATTTCATAACACCCCATGAGCCTGCGGCATTTATTGACAACTTCTGGGGTCTGCAAAAAATATCATCATCAATGTTAACAAGATCAATGTCCTCGGGCTGAAGAACCAGACCGGACTGAGATGCATAATCACTGGGAATTCCCAGGTTTTTGTGTATCGCTATAATTCGCCGTTCATAATCAGACATCAATGACCTCCCGTTAACAAAATCACGACGGCTGTTTTTATACTCGTGGCATTTGAGATTCAGGTGTCAATGTGCGTCATATTTATTTCATGGCGAGGCGAAATGACAAGTAATAGTCGTTCTATTGCGAGGAATTTCAACGCAGCCATGAGATAAAGAGGGCGTGCAGTGACATCTGAACCTTAATCGCCACGAGTATAGCAACAGCCACTGATTTAATTCAGCTGTAATTCGATAGTACCATTCACTGAAACTGTCACCGTTTGTGTACCGGCTTCAAAACCCGGTGCAATACGCGGATCAGCCATCGCCGACATTTCTGTGCGCATGATCGGTTGCATTGACGCACCTCCCGTATTAATGCTCATTTGCACCACTCGATACTGATCACGATCCATCTGCTTTGCGATCAGTTTCGCGCGTCGCTGGAAAAGCGCGATTGCCTCGGCAATCAGGTTTTCTTCCACTGCATTACGGCGCTGAGCAGAGATACGATACCCCACACGCTCCACCGCAAGACGCTCCTGCAATTTGCCGATAAGCTGGCTCAATTTGGCAATATTTTTGCTTTCCAGACGCAGGCTCTGCCGTACCCGCCAGGCCGATAAACGCCGTTGCTGATAAATAGGGTGGGTCTGGTAGCCCATGGTTTGCACCGTAATTCCACTGATTTTTTTGGCTTCATTAACGGCCCATTGAATGGCCGCGTTCACTTCTTCTGACAATTCTGCTGGATTGCTGCCTTCACGATGCACGAACAATACCGTTTCAAGAATATCGTTGTCGATGTCATCCGAAGCCGTAGCCAGCAGACTGATACGGTCATAATGTGTATCATCATTCCTGTCACTGGCTATCGTTACCGCAGACAACAGTGAGGCGGCAACAAAAAACAGGGGTAATAAAAGATGGGACAAATGCAACATAGGCATAGCTTTCTCCAGACAAGATCAGTAATCGTCTGGTGATAATAATATAGATCGACAACATATTCTCTATCGCATTATCCTGGATTGCAATTTTCTTTTTAACCCGTTATTAAGCAAAAGGACAAACCGAAAATGGCTAAACAAAAATGCATATTAAAAGCCTCCGACATCGCGGCGATGCCCGGGAAAAAAAGAATCCATTTTCTCAACTCCAACGCTATACGCCTTAACAAATCCCTTGGAGACACAGTAGGGCTAACATAAATCGGCGTGCATAAACCCCGGCCAGGGCACAGCCATTATCGACGGCGAACGCCATATGGTAGAACCCGGAGACTTTCTCGGTTTTCCTCGCGATGTGGCAGCATCGCAATATTATCAACGACGGTGATGAAATATTACAGTGTCTGGTAATGGGGTAACGACTGGAACAGGATGTGGCGGATTACCCGGACAAAAACAAACGGCTATACCGCAACAACGGTCAATGGGATCTGGTAGATATAGCAGACATCAGCGAACCGCAACGCATTTCTCTTCTTCCCGGTAAAGACTAAAAATCACTCCATCCGCGCCATTACCACACCACCCTTGCGATACAGAATTTCCGGGTTATTTAGCTGTGACAAATATTTACTCTTGGTCAATACAATATCACCCGATCTGGGTTTGCGTGTTTCGGTAACACGTTGTGTATACACACTGAAGCTGGGCGTATTGAGACGCCAACGCACAACGGTCAGATTATCGCGATTGGCAATGTCAGCCGCTTCCTTGATCGGCCCTTGATGCAAGCCACCGATAACCGGCAGCAAAAATATAGACAATGAAAAAGCAACTACCACACCACTGGCGAGCAGTTTTTCCGAGGGTAAAAAACGCCGCTCTCCCATACAGAAAATAGTAAACATAATCGCAGCCACAAAAAACAACCGGTAGATTATTGAGAACTGCGACTCATATTCATCGAGCATTTCGCGCAGATACATATCTTTGATTGCAGGCAATGCGCCAACAATAATTTCCGGCAACAGCAACAAAACAACAAACAAAACAAGCTGTGGCATAAATAGCCACAGCTGCGAACTTATTGTGCCAGCCCCGGCCTCATCCAACTTATTCAAAAACAGCGCCATGATGATAAACGTACCCGTCAACCCGTACAGCACATAATGCGGCAGCTTGGTACCAGAGAGAGAGAAAAACACCAACACAAAAACAAACCACAACAGGGTAAAACGGGTAAATTCATCTCGCCACAGTTGTTTGATGTTAAACAACGATTTTATCAATACCGTGGTAAACGGCAGCACCGCCAGCAACACAACAGGAATGTAATAAAAAATACCGCCGCCGTGCTGCTCCATAGGATTACTGAAACGATCAATATTGTGTTTAAAGAAAAACCCCTGAATAAAAGCATCACCCTCCTTCAGATACTGCGCCACGTACCAGGGCATGGCAATGATCAGAAAAATACCGATACCTAGCGGATTGAATACCACTCTGAACCAGGTTTTTAATTCCTTGCTAGTGGCAAAAAACAGGAAACTCACCGCCAGTGGCACCAGCACTGACACAGGCCCTTTGGTCAAAAAACCCAGACCGATAAAAGCAAAGGTGAACAACAGCCAGCGACGTTCACGCTCTTTCCAATAGAGGTAAATACAAAACAGGGAACACGCAATAAACAGATTCAACAACGCATCTGCCGTAGCCGCTTTGGCCATCACCGATACAACAAAGGCTGTGGCCGTGATAATGGCAGCCATCAAAGCCGTGCGCTCATCACCCCGCACCCGACGCACAAAGGCAAACACCGCCAACACCCACAAACTGGCAGCAATAGCCGAAGGAAGACGAAAGGCAAATTCGTTAATACCAAAAACAAACACGCTGACAGCCTGAAACCAGTAAATCAAAATGGGCTTGTCGTAACGCGGCTTGCCATCAAGATAAGTGGAAATAAAATCACCGCGCTCGAACATCTCACGGGTCGCTTCGCTGAAAGCACCTTCGTCTAAATCGAACAGGGGCACGGCATAAATATTCAGGTAAAAACTCACCGCGACGGCGAACAACGCCAGCAGACGCAAGGAAAAGTTACTGGCAGGTTGGGGGCTAATTGCAGGCATCAGGTCTCTTTTTTGCAAAAATTAAATAATAAATTAATAATGAAAGCCGTCTCAAAAAAAGTGTGCCAAGTAATCAGGCCCATTCAGCAGCCTGTTTACTACGGATAAATGGTATAAATAGAGACTCGCTCACAAACGACATATCACACTTGGCAAATAATCATCCTATAAAAAACCGGCTCAACGGCTCGACACCAATGCGGCGGCGATCCAGCTTTCACTATGTGGCCGGGACAGTATTACTGCTAGGCCTGCTGCTCACCGTAGAGGTCTGGATCGGCTGGTCAGCACTGCTCCGCCCCTGGTTAAACCTCACCCCTGAATATCTGGCCGCTGGCATTATACTGGTATTTTTGACTTACGGCCTGCGTGCGCTGCGGGTCTATGATTACTTCATTGCCGATACCTGCGGCCAATTTGGCGTATGCCTCCGCCTTTCCCTGCAACACAACCTGCTGAACAATCTGCTACCCATGCGCTCCGGCGAACTGGCCTTCCCGGTGCTGATGTCGCGCTGTTTCGCAGTGCCCGTAATGCGTTCCGTACCGGGCCTGCTGTGGTTCCGGTTTCTGGATTTACACACCCTTATTGCCTTTGCCCTGCTGGTCATCAGTGAGCCTTTCATCGGCCAAACGCTGGGGGCTGTTTTAGGGCTGCTATGGATGAGCGTGCCCTGGCTGGCCTTCAAGCTCACGGCCTTCTGGCAGGCGCGTTTGGCTCGTCACCCTGGCCGGGTGAGCAGTTTCGTGCAACGCATACTGGAAAGCCTGCCACAGCAATCACGCCTGTTTTGGCGTTCCTGGCTATGGACACTGCTCAACTGGTCCATCAAGCTCGCGGTATTTGCCTGGATTCTCACCCTGTTTTCCGACATTCCGCTGGGAACCGCCTGGATTGGAGCCACCCTGGGTGATTTCACCAGCGTATTACCCATTCACGGCGTGGCTGGCGCGGGCACGTATGAGGCGGGTATCGTGGCCGGGCTCGTACCATTTGGCATCGATCCGGCAGAAGCACTGCAAGCAGCTGTCAACCTGCACCTGTTTGTATTGGGCTGCACCCTGCTTTCCGGTGCGTTAAGCTTGTTGCTGCCTGCGCTGCCCGTACCTGTAGAGGCCAACCATGACTAACCATCTCCTTCGTCTGTTCGCACTGTCTGGCACATTGTTGTTAACAAGCCTGAGCCATGCGACACCATTACCGCAACAATTCACCGCCGTGTATGCCGTAAAAACATCCGGCATGACCATCGGCGAAACCAAACGTGTGCTCAGCCACAACGGCGAATATTATCAATTTGAATCCATCACCCGCCCCAAAGGCGTTGCCCGCCTGCTCACCAGTGGACAAGTCGTCGAACGCAGCCAATGGAATTTTTTCCACGGCCAGCCCCGGCCTGAACATTACACTTTTTTTAACAGTGGCAGCAAAAAAAACCGCAACGTACAGCTGGATTTTGACTGGGACAAAAACCGGGTGATCAACACCATCAACGGAGACCCTTGGTCCATGCCGCTGGAACATGGCACTCAGGACAAACTGCTTTATCAACTACGCATCATGCAAGACCTACCCACTCACAAAACCACACTGCGCTATCCCGTCGCTGACGGCGGCAAGCTAAAATACTATGATATTAAAATCGTTGGCAAAGAACGTATTCGTACAAAGCTGGGCGTTTTCGACACCATACGTTTACAACGCACCAAAGGCAGCCGAAAAACCACCTTGTGGTGTGCCGAGCAACTGAATTACTTACCCGTGCGTATCGAACAGCAGAAGAATGATGACAGCCCCGTGATAGCCACACTGACATCAGTGTCCGGCATCACTCAGGGAAACAAAAACGGCCAGTAGCCCGATAAACAGGGAGGCGCATAACGATGGAAAGATGTGTAATGAGAATGATCACACAGGAATTTGCAATGGTCGTTTTGCTCATCAGCACCAGTATAGGTGCCGCAGACCATGTTTGCTCCGATTGTCATGCTGCCATCGCACCCAACGCCAATGACCTCATCCAGCCTCTCTCCGGTCTTTGTGCTGACTGCCACGTTGAGCGCATCATCGCCGGGGAACATAAAGTAGACGTTCCTGTCTCTGCATCCGCGAACACCCTGCCATTGCACGACGGTGTAATGACCTGCGGCACCTGCCACGACCCACATCAGCCCTTCGCGACACTGCGCATGGAAGACCCGAAGCTATGTCAGCAATGTCATTTAAAATGAGCTTTTGAAAAAAACGCCGACAAAAACTTACGTTTTAGGCAGCGTTACACCTGTCTGCCCCTGATATTTACCGCCCCGATCCTTGTACGAGGTTTCACACTCTTCATCACCCGTGAAAAACAACATCTGTGCCACACCTTCGTTGGCATAGATTTTTGCAGGTAACGGCGTGGTATTGGAAAACTCCAGGGTCACATGCCCTTCCCATTCTGGTTCCAGCGGGGTGACATTGACGATAATGCCACAACGGGCATAGGTAGATTTACCCAAGCAGATGGTTAACGTGTCGCGCGGGATGCGAAAGTATTCCACCGTGCGCGCCAGCGCAAAAGAATTTGGCGGGATGATGCAGACATCAGCCTTCACATCCACAAAACTCTCTTCGGCAAAGTCCTTGGGATCAACAATGGCCGAGTTGATGTTGGTGAAGATTTTGAATTCGTCGGCACAACGCACGTCATAACCATAACTGGAGGTACCGTAGGAAATAATCCGGCCACCGTTGGCTTCGCGTACCTGCCCCGGTTCAAAGGGTTCGATCATGTCATGTTGTTCCGCCATGCGGCGAATCCATTTGTCTGCTTTGATGCCCATTAAACCTCTCACTCAATTTAATCGTAGGGCGGGCACATACTATATACCCGCATGTTGATTTTATGCTGCTTCACCTTTCGTTAGTTGCAAGCATCTCAATTCATATGCACTTTGATCCAACAAGATGTATCTAACGCAGAGGTCGCAAAGACGCGGAGACGCAAAGAAAAAAATGTGAACAATCTTGTGTCTTCACGCCTTTGCATTTGTGTGTCGAAGCTCAACAATATATTGCAAGTAACTCATTTTTATTGCAGCTTTTTCGGGAAATATAGAGCCTCTTGCAAAACTCCAAACACGAGGCAAATATCAATGGCTTACGGTGATGTATCGGGTGTAACCCATTGATTGTTGATTGTCATGAAATAGTTTTGCAAGAGGCTCCACTTAAAATCATTTACTCCCGAAGCATCATCTGCGTCGATTAGCCCTGCCTGAGAAAGGATTTTAACATGATACGACAACAGGTCATCAGCAACACCCTCAACAGAAAATTGCTGCAATTCGCCTGCTGATTCAGTTCCCTCAAGAGCAAACAGTATTGATCTAATCAAATCCATATCTCTTTTCATTACTTCTCCTGTTGCTTTTCTTGTAAATAAAGACAACTAGTTATTCTGAATCACAATATTCGGAAATTTGGCTCCGAACTCTCTTGCCTGCAAAGAAAGTTTAGCCGCAACACGGCGGGCAATTTCACGGTAAATCTGCGTGATACGGCCATCAGGATCAGACACTACAGTGGGCTTACCAGCATCCACTTCTTCACGAATCTGCCGATCCAGCGGCAGCGAGCCGATGAGATCCACGTTATATTCCTCAGACATACTCTGTCCGCCGCCCTGACCGAAAATATGCTCTTCGTGACCACATTCGGAGCAAATATGAATGCTCATGTTTTCCACAATACCCAACACGGTGACTTCCACTTTTTCAAACATTTTCAGCGCCTTGCGCGCATCCAGCAGGGCAATATCCTGCGGGGTGGTTACGATCAGCGCACCACTCACCGGGACTTTTTGTGCCAGGGTGAGCTGGATGTCGCCAGTGCCCGGCGGCAGGTCGATAATCAGATAATCAACATCCTTCCACTGGGTATCGTTCAGCAACTGATCCAGTGCCTGGGTAACCATCGGACCGCGCCAGATCATCGGCGTTTCTTCTTCAATAAGGTAACCAATGGACATGGACTGCACTCCATGGCCCACCAATGGCTCCAGGGTTTTGCCGTCTTTGGACTCGGGTTTGTCCGTCACACCCAGCATGCGTGGCTGGCTGGGGCCGTAGATATCGGCATCAAGAATGCCCACCGTGGCTCCCTCTGCCTGTAGCGCCAGCGCCAGATTCACCGCCGTCGTGGACTTGCCCACACCGCCTTTGCCGGAGGCAATGGCAATGATATTCTTTACGCCCTGAATCGGCTTCACCCCTTTTTGTGCGGTGTGTGCTTCGATTTTGGTGCTGACGGTAATCGCAGCATCGCTGATGCCATCAAGACTGACGACTTGCTCTTTTATCTTGCTGATCAATTCCGCCTCGTGGCTTTTGGCGGGGAAACCCAACACCACATCCACTGTGGCTTTATTGCCCTCGATAGCAATGTTTTTGATACACTTCGCGCTCACCAAATCCTGTTGCAGGCAAGGGTCGATATAGTGTTTGATGGCAGACTCAACCTGCTCGCGGGTAACGCTACTCATGTGTACTGCTCCTGTTCACAACGGTTTCACAAATAATAAGAGACTTAAAACAGAGACACGAGTTTACACAATTTATTGCTGTACCGTAATATTACCTTTTGCATAAACTGCTAGTATTAAAAGGGTTTTCAGTCTGTTGAGGTTCACTCTCAATACCTTGATCACTATCAAAAACCCAACGCAAAGGCGCGAAGGCACGGAGAACAGTCTGTAAACTATCTGTTTGTTTTTTAATATATAATCCCCGGCACGCCCTTCGCGTTGAAATCTTTTTTATTTTTTTGAGAACCCGAAAAACAATGAGTCGCCCAACCCGTAAAATCCTCGTCACCAGTGCCCTGCCCTATGCCAACGGCAGTATCCATATGGGTCACATGGTGGAATACATCCAGACCGACATCTGGGTACGTTTCCAGAAAATGCGCGGTCACCAGTGCATTTATGTGTGTGCAGACGATGCCCATGGCACGCCCATCATGCTGCGCGCACAAAACGAAGGCATCACCCCGGAGGCGCTGGTGGCACGCATTGGCGTGGAGCATCGCACGGATTTTGCTGATTTCGACATCGGCTTTGACAATTACCACAGCACCCACAGCGACGAGAACCGTGAGCTGGCAGAAACCATTTATAGCCGCCTCAAGAAAAACGGTCACATCGTCAGCCGCACTATCGAGCAGGCTTATGACCCGGAAAAAAAGATGTTCCTGCCGGATCGTTTTGTGCGCGGCACCTGCCCCAAATGCGGTACCGATGACCAGTACGGCGACAATTGCGAAGCCTGTGGGGCCACTTATGATCCCACCGATCTGATTAACCCGGTATCGGCAGTATCCGGTGCGACACCAGTGCGCAAAAAATCTGAACATCTGTTTTTCAAACTCGCTGATTTTCAGGGCATGCTGGCCGAATGGACCCGCGCCGGGCATTTGCAACCCGAGGTCAGCAACAAGCTGGACGAATGGCTGAACGACGAGCTGCGCGAATGGGATATCAGCCGCGACGCGCCCTACTTCGGTTTCGAAATTCCCGATGCCCCCGGTAAATATTTCTATGTGTGGCTGGATGC
>JALSGT010000133.1 GCA_026982555.1 Chromatiales bacterium | reverse complement strand
GAAGGAAGGTGAGTCGTTAATGAATCGGGCCATTGTAGATTTGGAGAGTATTAAGCGAAACAAGAAACTCATCAGATCATTTTTTGAAGAGAAGACGGTATCCTTTGCTGCTGCCTAGGTAGTAAGTAAGCCTGGGTTTTTTTATAACCAGAGGAAAAATTTCTGTTATAGAGACTTGATATGACTACTAAAAAATCAGATCGCCCGCCAGAAGGAACGCCGGAATTTGAAGCATGGCTTAGAGAGCAGGTCGCCAAAGATTTCAAGGATATTTTTGGTGACAATTATCAACCTGCTGATTTTGAAGAGGGCGGGGCAATATTTGGAGATATAAAAAGCCTCGATAAAACGGATGCGGAGTTATTTCCGGATGAAATTGAAGAATATACTCCTGAGGAGCGCCGTAAGGTATTCAAGGTATATACGCAGGATAAAAATAACAATGAAAAAAAATAGACGAAGTGACTGCATGTGAATAGTGGATCTACAATTTTGGGGCGCAAAGTTTTTTGCGTTTTCTCGTATTTGAAAATGGCAAACTCATGACGGTTTCACCAGGAGTTATGGTTGCCGCAAAGACTGTCAGCTACCGGACTTCTGTCTCTGTTAAAGAGGGTGGGCAATGCCTCTGACTCCCGCAGTCCTTTGCGGTTAATCAGTAATTAATTCACATTATTAAAATAGTGCTTTGTTGGCGAATATCACCGAAAGCTTACCCGGTATAATGGTTCCAGGTTTCGCCATGCTACACTGGTTTAAACGACAAACAGAGATTTTCTAATATCATCATTAAACTGAGTCAGTAAAAACTATGAGCAAGACTTTTGATGTAGCTATTGTGGGAGCGACCGGTTTGGTTGGCGAGGCTCTCGTATCATTTTTAGTGGAGCGTCATTTTCCCGTGGGTCATTTTTTCCCGCTGGCAAGTGTGCGTACAGCCGGGAAAAAAGTGGGCCTGGGTGGGAAATATCATACTGTAAAAGACGTAGCAGATTTTGATTTTTCGCAGGTGGATGTTGCGGTGTTTTGTGCGAACGATGAAACGTCTGCGGAATATGTGCCGTGTGCCACGGCGGCGGGTTGTATGGTTATCGATACTTCAGCACAGTTTGTGGATGATGACGATGTGCCGTTGGTGATTCCGGAAGTGAACCCTCAGACGATTGCCGATTATATTCAGCGCAAGGAAATATATAAGGAACAGCGCAATATTATTGTTAGTCCGGATAGTGCAACGATACAAATGCTGGTGGCACTTAAGCCTGTTTATGATGCTGTTGGTATTGAACGCATAAATGTGGTTAGTTATCAGGCGGTGACAGCATCGGGTAAGTCTGGCATGGATGAACTGGCCAGTCAGACAATTGCCCTGTTGAATATGCAGGACGCTAAACGTAAAATGTTCCCGCAGCAGATTGCGTTTAATATTTTGCCGCAAGTCACGGTTGCTGAGGAAAATGGCTATTTGTCCTGCGAAATGAAAATACTGCGGGCGACCCAAAAAATTCTTGCCGATGACGATATCCTCATTAATCCGACTACGGCGCAGGCTCCTGTTTTTTTTGGCCATTCCCAGGCGGTGCATGTGGAGACGGGTGCGAAGTTAGGCGCAGATGAAGCACGGGATTTATTACGACGGGCACCGGGGGTAATGTTGCTGGATGATGGTGAGCCGGGTAACTCACCTACGGCTGTTACGCACGCGGCGGGTGAGGATGCGGTATTTGTGGGCCGTATTCGTGAGGATATTTCTCATCCCTGTGGTTTAAGTTTGTGGGTAGTTGCCGATAATGTGCGCAAAGGTGCGGCGCTAAATTGTGTGCAAATCCTTGAGCTGTTGGTAAAAGAGGGCTTGTAAGCTATAGTTGCTTCTGATTCTTTGCTCTAATTGCCTAATATTTCTAAACAATTCCTCCAGGTTGCCGATGCTGTAGTGGGTTTCCTGACAGACGGGAATCAGCAGGCAGGCTGAATAACTAAAAACAGGAGTAACTATGAGTAAGCTATCGGCACCGGGTAAGCGAGTGATACCGGCAAAACGATTGGCACTGGTCATGGCCATTTTGGCAATGTTGATTCCTGCGCTGGGATACGCGCTGGGTTTAGGCAATATTGTGATGAACTCGGCACTCAATCAACCTCTGGATGCGCAGATAGAGCTGCTTTCAGTAAAGAAGGGCGACCTGAATAATCTGACGGTCAAGCTGGGTTCGGCAGAGGATTTTCAGCGTGTTGGTGCTGACCGGGCCTTCTTTCTTACCAAGATCAATTTCGAAGTGGTTCGCCGCAAAAATGGTACAGCCTATGTTCAGCTGAGCACCACCAATACTATTACTGAACCTTTCCTGGATTTTGTGGTTGAGGCCCGCTGGCCGCGTGGCCGCATCTTGCGTGAATTTACCGTGCTGGTGGATCCACCCGTGTTATCCGATGAAGCGCCTGCGCCCGTGCAGCGGGCTGCTGTTACGACACAACAAGCCGCACCTGCGCGCAGTGCGCCTGCCCGGGCCACACGCCCTGCACCCATTCCTTCTCGTGCAGCAATGGCGCCTGTTTCCCGTCAGCCCGGTGAGTTGACCTATGGCCCGGTGCAATATAACGATACCCTTTACGAAATTGCCAATCAGATGCGCCCCAGCGGTATTTCAGTTGATCAGATGATGCTGGCGCTGGTACTGAACAATCCTAATGCCTTTTACGGCGACAATGTGAACCAGCTCAAAGCGGGTTATGTGCTGCGTATTGATGACGTTAATACACTGTCGGCGTTTTCAGTTGCTGAAGCGAACGCAGAAATTAATCGTCAACACAGTGAGTGGCGGGCCCGCAAGAGTGGCAGACTGGTACGTCAGGCTGATGCATCGACGGGTGGTCAGGTTGCTCGCGGTGAAGGCACGGGTGCCGGTAGCGCTGGAGATCAGGCCAGTCTCAAACTGGTTGCGCCCGGCTCCAAAGGTGCTGGCAGTGGTGCAGGCGATGAGAATGTAGACCGGTTGCGTGAGGATTTGTTGCTGGCCGCTGAGGCGCTGGATGCCAATCGTCAGGAAACCGATGAACTGAAGGCGCGCCTGGCAGAAATGGAAGAGCAGTTAGAGTCCATGCAACGACTTATTATGCTCAAGGATGACGAAATGCAGGCACTACAGGCGCAAGCCGGTATCGAGCCTGAGCTGGCTGAAGCAGAAATGCCGATGGAGACCGTGCCTGAAGAAGAAGTGATGACAGAGGCTTTGAGCGAGGAAGGTGTCGAGGCCGAAGTCCCTGCGGATGCACCCGCTGAGGAAGAAACAGTTGTTGAGCCTGAGCCTGCACCTGCACCTGCTCCCGTAGCAGAACCGGGTCTGCTGGATGATCCCGTCGTGCTGTACGGTGGACTTGGTGTGTTGCTGCTTCTGATTATTGCCGTCGTGATTCAGCGTCGCCGCAAGATGCAGGATGGCTTTGAAGAAAGCATTCTGAATGTAGGAGGGGACGATAACGCGGGCGCAACAGCAGAATCCATGAATGGTGGCGAAAGCTCTATGGTCAGTGATTTTGCCATGAGTGAAATGAGCGGCATGAGTGGTATCGAAAGCGATGCGGCTGATGTTGATCCTATTTCCGAGGCTGATGTCTATCTGGCTTACGGCCGCCATCAGCAGGCTGAAGATATTCTCAGGGAGGCACTGGAAAAAGAGCCGGATCGTCATGAGATCAAGCTGAAAATGCTGGAGGTGTTTTTTGCGGCCAAAGATCGTGAATCCTTCGAGCAGCAGGCGCAGGAATTACACGACGCGCTGGGTGATGAGTCTGACCCGATGTGGGCCAAGGCTGTCACCATGGGTACGCAGTTGTGCCCAGGCAGCGATTTGTTTGGCGGTGATTCCGTTGAGGCATTGAAGGAAGATCTGGACGAAGGTGCTGGTTCGGGTGACGATGATTTGCTGGACTTCGATTTTGATATCGATGCGGATAATCTTGATGCTGATGCAGCCACAGGCGATGCAAAAAGCGATGAAATGTTTGCCGAACTGGAAGCGGTTACCAGTGATGATACTGTTGTAAAAGAAGCATCCGCTGCGATTGATGACGATAACAGCCTCGACTTCGACATGGATATGGATGTCGATGCCGAACCAAAAAAAGCTGTGCCAGCAAAAGACAGCGATGATGGCAGTCTGGATTTTGATGTTTCTTCCCTGGATTTTAATCTGGACGCTGATTCTGCCGTTGATAGTGAAACCGTTGCGGCATCAACGAGCGAAGATAGCAGTCTGGACTTTGATCTTGGTGACATTGACGAGGCTGTTATTACAGAAGCCCCGATCAGCGACACAGAAATAACGGACGCTGAGATAGAAGGTTTGGGTGAGCTGGGTGACGAACTGAGTGATGATGCGTTCGGTGAAGTTGATGAGATTGGCACCAAGCTGGATCTGGCCAAGGCCTATGTAGACATGGGTGATGCTGATGGTGCGCGCAGCATCCTTGAAGAAGTCATTGAAGAGGGTGATGCCGCACAAAAGAAACAGGCTGAGGAGTTGCTGACGCAAATTGCCTGAATTTGAACTCGGCCAATAGTTGGTAATATAAAAAGGCGCAGACCTGCGGGGTCTGCGCCTTTTGCGTCTGGCCACGTTGCGAATCGTCACAATAGCGGGCGATTACTCCTTGTCGTGTCTTGCCCGCCACAAAACTCAACGCGCTCTGTCCGCCATTCAACGGCGGGTTTTAGGTTAAAATGTGCTCCCATGCATGCTGTCATCAAAATAGTCTGTTTTTTGGTCTTTGGTACCGCGATGGTGATGGGTGCCAAGCCACTGCTGCTGGCAGGTTTTATTCTGGTGGCATTGTTATACCTGTTCGAGCTTGTTCGGGGCACGCCCACACAATTACACAATGTGCTGAAGATGCTCAAACGCCTGCGCTGGTTGTTTCTGTCGATTCTTGTGGTGTATCTGTTTTTTACTCCGGGAATATTATTGTTACCTGATGTGCTCTGGGGGCCGACACAGGAAGGCCTGACACAGGGACTGTTGCGTATTGTCGTGCTGGTGCTGATTGTCGCTGCGGTGAATATATTGATCGGTAGTACTGAGCAGACTGAATTTTTATCCGCAGTCAGCTGGTGTCTGCAACCGTTGTCGTGGTTAGGGTTGTCCCATGAGCGTCTGGCTGTGCGCATTTCGTTGACACTGGCAGCGGTAGGTGTGTTGCGCACGGCCTGCCAGCATGAGATACGCGATGAAACTTCCGAAGTTGCTGCAACGTCTGTCGAATCTTCCTCACCTGAACCAAAGCTGATGGCCATTGCTAAAACTGCCCACCACCTTTTTGCCAAAGTGATCGATGATGCGGAACAAATGTCCCTGCAAAGCATCACGCTGCCCGAGCAATCGCGTCCGCCTTTGGTGCAGTGGGCCATTCCCGTGTTGTTGGTGATATTGTTGCTGACGGTGAAAATCATCACCACGGGCGTGGGGTAAAGCGATGCGCATGGCGATGGGTATTGAATATGATGGCAGTTATTTTTGTGGCTGGCAGGCCCAAAAACAGGATGTGCCGACGGTGCAGGGAATGCTGGAAGCAGGCTTGTCCCACGTTGCCAATGCGGAAATAAAAGTGATTTGTGCTGGCCGTACCGATGCTGGCGTACATGCCTGCGGACAGGTGGTTCATTTTGAAACCAGCGCCGAGCGCAGTGAACGTTCCTGGGTATATGGCACCAATGCCAATATTGACAAGACAATTTCTGTGCAGTGGGTCAAGCCGGTGGCCGGGGATTTTCACGCACGTTTTGGCGCAGTGCGTCGGCGTTATCGTTATGTGATTGTCAATCGCAGAGTGCGCCCCACCTTCGCTGCCAGGCGGGTGGCGTGGGATCACCGGGAACTGGATGAGCAGCGCATGCAACAAGCTGCACAATATCTGCTCGGCGAACATGATTTTAATGCCTATCGTGCAGCTGCCTGTCAGGCGCACAGCCCGGTGCGTACTCTGTACCAGCTGGACGTGCATCGTCAGGAAGACCTGATCATTATCGATCTCGAAGCCAATGCTTTTTTGCAGCACATGGTGCGTAATATTGCCGGTGTGTTGATGGCCATCGGGGCAGGTGAACAGGCTGTGGAGTGGAGCAAAACCGTGCTGGAGACGCGCGACCGTACTCAAGGGGGGGTTACCGCGCCGCCGTACGGACTTTATTTTATGAGCGTGGAATATCCGCCTGAGTTTGGTATCCCACAGGTTCCGCCGACCCGGCTGGTCTGGTAACCTGCGCGGTTCTTTCACCACATTTAGTTCTCGTTACTTATGACTTCTCGCATCAAGATATGCGGTATCACCCGTCCGGAAGACGCGCAGTATGCGGCGGCGCTGGGTATAGATGCCATTGGTCTGGTGTTTTACGGTCCCAGCCCGCGTAATGTGGATATTAAGCAAGCCTGTGCGGTGATGGATATTCTGCCGCCCTTTGTGACGTCGACGGGCTTGTTTGTGAATGCGACGGCGGGTGAGATTCAGGGTGTACTGGATCGGGTTGGTCTGGATCTGCTGCAATTTCATGGCGAGGAGTCACCCGAATTTTGCGCCCGTTTCAACCGGCCATACATCAAGGCGATCCGTATGCGTGAGGATGTGGATTTGCAGGTTGAGGCTGATAAATATGGGCAGGCCCGGGGTTTGTTGCTGGATGCTTATCATCCGGCTCTGCCAGGTGGCACGGGAGAATCTTTTGAGTGGACGCGGGTGCCGGATGATTTGCCAACGCCAGTGATACTTGCCGGAGGGCTGTGTGCTGACAATGTTGGTGAAGCCATTCGTACGGTGCAGCCCTATGCCGTGGACGTGAGCGGTGGTGTTGAGGCGGAGAAAGGCATTAAGGATTGGGGTAAAATGGCGGATTTTGTCGCCGGGGTGCGTGCAGTGAAGTAGGTGTTGCTGGAATATGTGTTTTATTGGCAAGCCAAATAATAGCGCTCATTCTGAATGAGCCGGGTACTAGTGCAGAGGTTGTTAACGTGTCACAGATCGAAAATACAAACGAACCACTCATCGGCCAAGTGCCAGACAGTCGTGGCCACTTCGGCATTTACGGTGGCAAATTCGTCGCTGAAACCTTGATGGTGCCGTTGCAGGAGTTGCAGGATGCCTACGATCAATACCTCACTGATCCCGGTTTTATCGCCGAGCTGGATGCCGATTTGCAGAATTATGTCGGTCGTCCCTCGCCACTGTATCTGGCCGAAGGCTGGACCCGGCATCTGGGTGGTGCGCAGATTTATCTTAAGCGTGAAGATCTCAATCACACCGGTGCGCACAAAGTGAACAACACCATTGGTCAGGCGTTACTGGCTAAACGCCTGGGCAAAACACGCATTATTGCCGAGACCGGAGCAGGTCAGCACGGTGTTGCCACGGCCACTGTTGCTGCACGGCTGGGGCTGAAGTGCGTGATTTACATGGGGGCGGTAGATATTGCCCGGCAGGCCATTAATGTTTACCGCATGAAGCTGTTGGGTGCGGAAGTGGTGTCAGTCGAGTCCGGCTCGAAAACACTTAAGGACGCGCTCAATGAAGCCATGCGGGACTGGGTGACCAATATCGATGATACTTTTTACATTATCGGCACTGTCGCCGGACCACATCCGTATCCCGCCATGGTGCGTGATTTTCAGGCCATTATCGGTCGCGAGGCGCGGCAGCAGATTCAACAGCAGGCCGGGCGACTGCCGGATGCACTGATTGCCTGTGTGGGTGGCGGCTCCAATGCCATTGGTCTGTTTTATCCGTTTTTGGACGACAGGAATGTGGCTGTTTACGGTGTCGAAGCGGCGGGTGACGGGTTGGATTCCGGCCGTCATGCTGCACCATTGTGCGCGGGTCGTCCCGGTGTGCTGCACGGTAATCGTACCTATTTGATGGAAGACGACGATGGGCAGATCATCGAAACGCATTCTGTGTCTGCCGGACTGGATTACCCCGGGGTCGGGCCTGAGCATGCCTGGTTGAAAGATGTTGGACGTGTTGAATATGTGGCCATCAATGACGATGAAGCGCTGCAAGCTTTTCACGACCTGACCCGCATCGAAGGTATTCTTCCTGCGCTGGAGTCCAGTCATGCGCTGGCTTATGCCACCAAACTGGCCCCTGCTATGGATAAGGATCAGATTATCATTGTCAATCTTTCCGGGCGGGGGGATAAGGATATTCATACTGTGGCGGCACTGGAAGGGATCGAGGTTTGATGTTTTTGTTGCAGAGCTTGCAGGGAATACAAAACCCCTCCCCCTTGAGGGGGAGGGCTGGGGTGAGGGTGAAAGTTAAATGCCCGAACCCAGCAAAATCACTCCTTATCCTAATTTTTATCCCCTGAGGGGAGAAGGGACTGTCTGTGGATAAAACGAATCACGCCTGTTTCTGTCACGCCGAATTTCATGGAAAAATAACATGAGCCGTATCAAAAACTGTTTCGACAAACTAAAAACCGGGAATCACAAGGCACTCATCCCCTACGTTACGGCGGGTGACCCTGATCCGGCAATCACTGTGCCACTGATGCACGCGATGGTGAACGCCGGTGCCGACATCATCGAACTGGGTGTACCCTTTTCCGATCCCATGGCCGATGGCCCGGTGATTCAGCGCGCGGCCGAACGGGCTTTGAAGCACCGCGTCAGCCTGCGCGATGTGCTAACCATGGTGGCTGAGTTTCGCCAACAGGACAGCCATACCCCGGTAGTGCTGATGGGCTACCTCAACCCGGTGGAAGTGATGGGCTATACCGTGTTTGCCGAAGCCGCTGCACAGGCAGGTGTCGATGGCGTACTGACCGTTGATCTGCCGCCCGAAGAGGCTGATACACTGGTGGCCGCACTTCGATCACAACAACTCGATCCTGTTTTCCTGCTGGCTCCCACCTCGAATGATGAACGCATCAAGCTCATCTGCGAAGCCGCCAGCGGTTACGTTTATTATGTAGCAGTGAAGGGGGTTACCGGGGCAGGTAATCTCGATGTGCAAGCTGTGGCGGACAAGCTGGAGCAGATTCGTAAACATACTGATTTACCCGTCGGTGTCGGTTTTGGTATCAAGGATGCGAAATCAGCCGCCGCTGTCGCCGCTGTGGCTGATGCCGTCGTCGTGGGTAGCGCTCTGGTGCAAAAAGTGGAGCAGGCTGCCGGTCAACACGATAGAATCAGCACAGAAATTACCGGATTGCTGACGCAAATGCGGGTGGGGATGGACGCATAATCCGGGTATAAAAACCGTGAGATGAAATAACTGAATATAGAGTGTAAAAAACACCATGAGCTGGCTAAAAAAATTAATCCCGTCGAGAATCAGCACCCAGAGTGGCCAGAAAAAGGCCGTACCGGAAGGTATCTGGGCCAAATGCACGGCGTGCAGCGCAGTGTTGTATCGTGCAGAGCTGGAACGTAATCTGGACGTTTGTCCCAAATGTGACCACCACATGCGCGTGGGTGCGCGCCGCCGTCTGGACATTTTTCTCGACGATGAACCCCGGGTGGAAATTGGTGCAGAGGTGATCCCGGTTGATGTACTGAAATTTAAGGATGTCAAAAAATACAAAGACCGCCTGACCCAGGCGCAAAAAAACACGGGTGAGACAGATGCTCTGGTAAGCATGATGGGTCAGGTGCAGGGCGTACCACTGGTGGCAGCGGCCTTTGAGTTTAAATTTATGGGCGGCTCTATGGGCTCGGTGGTGGGCGAGCGTTTTGTGCGTGCGGTAAACACCTCGCTGGAACACAATATTCCGCTGGTTTGTTTTTCAGCCAGTGGTGGCGCACGTATGCAGGAAGCGCTGTTTTCACTGATGCAAATGGCCAAAACCAGCGCGGCCCTGGCAAAACTCAGCAAACAGGGTATTCCGTTTATTTCTGTGTTGACCGACCCCACCATGGGTGGTGTATCAGCCAGTCTTGCCATGTTGGGGGATGTGCATATCGCAGAGCCCAAAGCCCTGATTGGTTTTGCCGGCCCCAAAGTTATTGAGCAAACCGTGCGTCAGACCTTGCCGGAAGGTTTTCAGCGCAGCGAGTTTTTACAGGAAAAAGGCGCCGTGGATATGGTGATTGACCGGCGTGAGTTACGTGAGCGTGTGGCCGGTTTGTTGAGGATATTAACGGGGCAGCCTGCGCTTGAGCGCAGCGGTGAACAGTATGCAGTTAATGATCGACCAGAGGAAAACCAAACCCAGAGTCTTTAGTTGAGTCGTCGCCAAACGAAGACAAATAGAAAGGAAATACACCATGACCGCTTCAGCCAGCGCCATCCCCGACGAAATATACTACCATTTTGCGGAAAAATCACAGACCGTTGACGCGCTGATCCGCTCGCTTTACACCAATCCTTCGGCGCTGGCGGTTGAGCATTTCAAGGCCATCAACAGTCACTTGAAAAATGGCCAGGTAGACATCGGCCAGTTAATTATTGTCACACCCCCGAACAGCCAACAGTGCAGCCGCTTTGAAGCTGACCTGATGG
>JALSGT010000132.1 GCA_026982555.1 Chromatiales bacterium | reverse complement strand
ATGGTTACAGGAAATGCCACGTTATTTTCGTGCTCTGACAATACGGCTGAACAAGCTGGCAGATTCACCAGCGGGGGATGAAAAAAAATGGCAACTGCTACAACCGTTTTTACAGGAATATACACGCCTGCAAAAAACGGCTGGAGACAGCACCGAAATTATCCGGTTACGCTGGATGCTGGAGGAATACCGGGTGTCATTGTTTGCGCAGCCAATGAAAACAGCCATTCCGGTTTCAGCCAAACGTATTGAGAAACAAATCCAGTTATGTTTGTGATGCCATACCTCCATATTAATACGTGGTGAAATGCTATATTAATTTATCGTTATTCCAGACAAGCTTGTAACGGTAAAAGATATGCTGGTTTTGTAAAAACCATGTAAAAACCATGTAAAAACCATGTAAAAACCATGTAAAAACCTCGGAAAAATAGGCCTGAAACAATTTAAAACTAAATTCCTTTATGAATTGGTCACTTAGCGTTTTAAGCTGTTTTTATGCTTGTTAAGTTGGAAATAATCATTAGTATCAATAACGAGTGTCGCCCTCGATATGCTGTTTGACCCAACTTGCATAACCTGGAGACTGGGCACCTGATGCTGTTGTGTATTTCTGCTTTGTCCAGAAATCCTGATGCGTCACACCGGTTTCCACTTCGTCTGGATGGTTCACGGCAGAGGGCGATATCGCACCGCCAAGCTTTGGGAAAATGCCTCCTGTTTTTGCAGGGGGCATTTTTTTATGTGTGTTACAAGGTTTCCCGGGTTGGTACAGCCGACATGTGCTGGCTCAGGCGTTTTTGCGCAAAACCTAACCGGTCCGCATAAATAATAGTGAAGGCCAGTACGCTGGTGACGTATTCGCGCGTCTCTCTGAACGGGATATTTTCAATCCAGCGTTCAGCATCCAGTGTGGTTTCCGTAGGCAGCCAACGCATGATACGGCTTTCTCCAGCGTTGTATGCCGCAGTGGCGAGCACAGTCTGTCCGCCAAAGCGCTTGAGCATTTTACGCAGATAACGGGTACCCAGGGACAGGTTGATGTCGGCTTGTGTGAGTTTGGATTTACCCTGGTATTTTTTGGGTAAAGAGCGGGAAATATATTTGGCGGTGGCCGGCATAAGCTGCATGAGCCCCAATGCTCCTTTGGGGGAACGTGCGTCTTGCACAAAAGCACTTTCCCGGCGGATAACACCGTAGGTCCAGGCCGGATTGATGTCTTCACGTTCGGAATAATTGAGAATTTGTTCCTGGAACAGTAGTGGAAAACGCAGAGTGAGGTCATCACGTTGGTCGGTGCTGGCCATGGTGAGAATAGATTGCCCGGCCCAGCCCCAATACTGCGCCAGTTTGGCGGCATCGACCCGCTCGTCGTTACTCATGTGTCGTGTTGCTGACCACCACTCGCGGCGAGCCTCCACCCTGCGTCCCAAACGAACAAATTCCCGGGCCCGCTGCACAGCCGGTTGCTGACTGATGCCAAACAGGGTGCCTGCACTGGCTTTATGAGGGCGATCAGCAATGGCATAAGGCAGGTTTAAGCGATCTGCGGATAAAAACCCGTAGTAGCTGCGCTGCCGGGCAAGCGCCGTAAACTGCGTTGCGGCGGTCTCGGTTTCTCCCAGTTCTTCGTGAGCCCGTGCCCGCCAGTATTGCCAGCGGTCGCTGGCTTGTTGTCTGGGTGTGAGCGCGTCCAGCGCGGTAAGTACCTGTGACCACCGGGCTTGACGCAGGGCGATGCGTACCCGCCATTGGCGTGCAGTATCGCTGAGGTATTCCTCGGGAATAATGGAAAACCACGCATCAGATTCCGGCAGTTGTTTGCGGGCCAGGGAAATTGCTATTTGCTGTGGCACATCGTACTGCTCGGCTTCTGGTGCTGTGTGTCGTGTTGTGGGTGAAAACCAGATTTTTGCCGCTTCCCGGGGGTCGCTCCGGGCTAAACGCTTCACGACATTAATAAACAAGCGGGGTGCCATGTGATGTGTGCTGTCGGCAATTTGCGCTTGATGCCGGGATAACAGGTGTGGTTTGCGGTGCAGCTTGATCCACAGCCGTGCCAGTTTTTGATCCTCGGCAGGCAGTAAGCGCAGCAGGTAACGCGCCAGCGTGCGGCGGCCTTCGTCCAATGCCAGTTCCATGCGTTGCCAGACTAATTCGGTGGTGAGTTTACCGGCGGCCTTCCAGTGTTTGAATATGCGGTCACAGGTGCGTGGTTGTGAGCGGCCGGTCAGCCACCGTTTTTTGATATCCGGGTACGCGGTTTCAGCCTGTCCCGTGCGGATCAATGCGTAAAGATAATGGCACTGTAAACGGATATTTTTTGTCGGCGTGTAAAAATCCAGGTACTGTTGCCAGCGTTCCTGACGTGCCAGCTGCCGCAGAAACTGGCGACGCAGTGACGTTGATATTGGCAGGTTTTGATATTGTTCAAGAAATGCTGAGACTGCTTGTGGCGGAATTTTGTGCAGGCGCTGTTTTATATCCTGATATTGCAGGTAGGGATAGAGCGGGTAATCGGTGAGTGTGGACAATAAACGCTGAAATTCAGATACACGCCGTAGACGCAGTGCCTTTTCCGCCGCCAAAAACCGGGTGCGTTGCTCTGCAAGTGTGGCGGAGTTGAAGTTGACCACGCGCTGCACAAAACTGTCTTGTGTCGCGTTGTGTGGTACAGCCCACACCAGCGCAGGGCACAGAACAGCAACGGTAAGGCCAATGCGCAACCATTGGGTGCCCGGTTTACGGGGCATGATGGCGCATAAAAACAAGGTGGGAATTGAGATCACGTATCACTCGCTGCATTAGTGTGCGATTACAAAACCTTTAGCGGCCTGTTCTCGCGGAGAATTGAGGCGCTTGCTACAGGTATTCAATAAAGTTGAATGATTTGCTCAAATGTTTCTACTTTTTATTTGGCATGCATTTGATTATGCTCAATTTTCAGGCAATAAACCAGACAAAATTTTACGCACTTTTATGTGCTTTTTTGTGTAGAGTGACGACATACCAACCCAACTGGAGGATGCAAACATGAGTATGTATACCCGCGGTGAACCTTACGCACACACATTAAAAAACAATGAAACGGCCTATATCTGCCAATGTGGCCACAGCAATACACCGCCATTCTGTGATGGCAGTCATACGAAACATCCGGGCACGGAACCGCTGATTTACACCGCTGTAAAGGATGAAACCGTATACATCTGTGGATGCGGTAAAACGGGTAACAAACCCTGGTGTGATGGTAGTCACGCGACATCTTGATGAGTTTGCCGGTCATGCAGGAATTGCTCACAAATCCTGCGGTTCAGGCCGCTGTCGCCCCCTTTACGGTCGCATTGGTGGCAGCATTGTTGCTGCGTCGTTTTTTACCGGGTGGGATCGGTCTGGCGGTTATTGGCGGCTTTTTTATTGCGGTAGTATTAACCACGGGAGTGACTTTGCAGCCACTGACGGCCACACGCAAGATTATTGTTTGCGGTTTGGTTTTACCTTTTATCTTGCTGTTGCTGGATTTCATCACAGTCATGCCGCAATCAGCAGGGTTGAGACGTGTGCTTCGGACGCTGCCTGGGTTACTGCTGGCGGCGGCGGCCCTGTGGATTATCTGGCCTGTGGTACAGCGTCAGGAAGGCATGGCCATCTGGGTGATGGCAGCGCCGGTCATGTTATACGCCGCCGTCATTACTTATGGTGCAGCCGCGCTGGGACGCCTACAAAAACAGGCATTCAGCGCACAGGCTGCCAGTGCATTGATGTTGGCAATGGGCACCGGCGCAACAACGCTGATCGCCGCATCAGCACTGTACAGTCAGCTGGCCTTCGCGGTTTCAGCCGCGACGGGTGCAGTGATTATTGCGGGATTGCTGGGGCGTGTAGAAAAACCGGCAAGACTGGGTATGCTTACGGTGTACGCAGCGGCGGTGCCGGTGACGCTGTTTGCCGCAGCCGCGACGGTATACGCACAGCTACCCGTGCTGGTACTGCTGAGTCTGGCGCTGGTCCCGTTGTTCGCCTGGTCGCTGTTGTTCAAACCCCTCAAATTGATCAAATCATCGCAGCGCTGGCTGGCATTGGTCGCCTCCAGCCTGTGGACCAGTATTCCCGTGTTACCTGCGGTTTGGCTGGCCTGGCAAGCTGCGGGGCCAGTGAGCTTTTAGGGCCCGGGAAAATGTTGCTCCGGCACTTTGTGGTAACAGAAAAATAAGATGTAACTATAAGTTGCATTCTTAATATTAGCACCTAAGATTTACAACCAAGGAGATCGACCATGAGAAAAACAGTCATACTTGTCAGCGCATTGTTATTACCAGTGGGCAGCATGGCAGCATCGTATACCATTGATCCGACCCATACTTATCCAAACTTCACCATTGACCACCTGGGGTTTTCAACATTGCACGGGCGGTTTGGCAAAACCACTGGCAAGCTTGAGCTGGATCAAGCCAAGGGTACCGGTTCGGTGGAAATCGTGATTGATGCCGCGTCAATTGATACGGGGTTCAAAAAACGTGATGACCATCTGCGTTCGCCGGATTTTTTCAATGCCGTGGAATTTCCGGAAATTACCTTTAAATCCACCAAAGTAACCTTTCAGGGCAAAGGAGCCACGGTGGTAGGCGATTTGACCATTATGGGTGTGACCAAATCGGTGAGTCTTGCGGTGGCCAGCATTAATTGTGGTGTACACCCCTTCAATAAAAAACAGGTGTGTGGTTTTGATGCCACTGCCCAGCTGAAGCGTTCTGATTTTGGCATGAAATACGGGCTACCGGCCGTGGGCGACATTGTCAATCTGGCTATTGAAGTGGAGGCTGTCAAGGACTAGCCTCTTGAGCGCCCTCCGCTTTAATTTTGCGCGAGGGCGGTCACGCCTTTTTGGGTAGTTATACGTTCATTTTTGTATGGCAGGCATGTCTGTCATGATGATATAAAGCCAGACAATGGAATGCGCTGCCGGGGTCGTGGTCATTTTTTCAGCATACATTGTGTTTAAGTTGCAAAAAAAAGAGTCGATAGAACGGGCAGGTCAGCATAGTATACGAAGAGCCTCGGGTATGATCCGGGGCTAATCACTTTTTATCTGGTGTGGACACCGGAGAGTATTCATCGGTATACAATAATGGAGAACACGAATGTCAGTTACATCTGAAGTTTCAACAGATGACAACACCATTACTATAAAAATCAGCGGTCGTTTTGATTTCGCGGAGCAAAATGAGTTTCGTGACTGTTACTACGACACCAGTCCGGGCGAAAACACGCAGTTTATCATTGATATGAGTGGGGCCAATTACATGGACAGCTCGGCACTGGGTATGTTGCTAATGATGCGAGAGTACCTGGGCGGTAATGCAGCGAATATTTCCATTGTCAATTGTTCGCCGGACATCAAAAACATTCTGACTGTGGCCAATTTCCAAAGCCTGTTTACCATGGACTGAAATTGCGGCTTTGGTGTCCCGGGTTATTTGCCTGCAAACATATTATTCGCGTCATGAACCCCTCCTGGTAGTGCAATTCGATATGTCTGAAAACATGCCTTTGAGCAACAAAATGCCCACCGTGCTCATTGCGGATGACGATATTCCAAACCGTCTTGTTTTACAGGCGATTCTCGAAAGACAAGGTTACTGTGTTTTGCAGGCCGATGATGGCGTGCAGGCTGTTGATGTGTTCCGTTGTGAACATCCTGATTTGGTGTTAATGGATATCAGAATGCCTAATATGGATGGTTACGAGGCTACACGGCAGATTAAGGCGATGAGCACGGATGCCTTTATACCGGTTATTTTTCTGACAGCAACATCGGATAGTGAGGGGCTGGCCAGATGTGTGGCATCGGGGGGTGATGATTTTTTTACAAAGCCGTACAACCGAATCCTGTTGCAGGCACGGATAAGTGCTTTGTTGCGCATCCGTGAGTTGTACAACACGGTGCAGTATCAGCGTAACGAGCTGGATAACCACCAAAAACGCTTCGACCGTGAAAAACAACTGGCTAAACGTTTGTTTGCCAACATCATTGAAACGGGTTCGCTGGGGTTGCCTTATGTGCAGTCCATGTTGTCACCCATGTCACTTTTTTCAGGTGATATTTTGTTGGCTGCCCCCAAACCATCCGGCGGCTTGCATGTGTTATTGGGTGATTTTACCGGTCATGGCCTTGCTGCGGCGATAGGCGCTTTACCGGTTTCCAGTGTTTTTTACGGGATGACGGCAAAAGGTTATTCCATTGCTGAAATTGTCACCGAAATCAATACAAAATTAAAAATGATTTTACCGACGGATATGTTTTTAGCCGCGTGCGTCATTGACCTTAATCCTGGCAGTCATACCCTCTCTGTATGGAATGGTGGCATACCTCCTGTGGTGATTTATGGAGAAAAAGAACAGGAAATCACACGTTCCCTGTCACCGCGTCATTTGCCGTTAGGTATTGCAAGTGATGAGAGTTTTAATCGGCGTGTTGAAATGATAGAGATACGTCAGGATGATCGCATTTACATTCATTCTGATGGAATAACCGAAGCAGCAAACCCTGATGGTCTTATGTTTGGTCGTCAGCGACTGGAAGATGTTTTTGTAAAAAATACAGATTCTGCTGAACTGTTCAACGAAATCCGTAACGAATTAATAAAATTTCAAGATGGTGGCGCGCAGCAGGATGATATGACGATGATTGAATTGCGGTATAACCAGCAGCAGCTGGAAGATACCGTTTTTCATGACAAGGCACAAAGCAAACGGGCAGAGCAGCCATCATCCGAGTGGGACTTTTCCATGGGGCTTAGTGCAGATCTATTGGGTTGTTTTGACCCGCTGCCATTATTAATTCAGTCTGTTTGTGACATGCAAGGTTTCCGTGGACAGCGCCAGCAGTTATACACGGTGTTTTCAGAATTATTTACCAATGCATTGGATCATGGCATTTTGAATCTTGATTCCACCTTAAAAGGAACCGCAGACGGTTTTGCAAAATATTACATGGAGCGCGAAGTACGATTGTCAAACCTTGCTGATGGCAGCATTAAAATTTATGTCGCACATCGGCCCAGTGCTGAAGGTGGTTTATTAACGATACGTGTGGAAGATACAGGAAGGGGGTTTGATTACCAGGAAAACCAGATTTCACTGGAAAGCAACGTAGGGCACTCTGGCCGGGGAATTCAATTGCTGAACACTATTTGTGAAAAAATTGAATACATGGGTAATGGAAATATCGTTGAAGTTACTTATCGTTGGCGTTAATGCTTTATGTTTTGCTGTAAACAATCAAGTTGATCAACCGGTTTTCTGCGAATCATAATAGTGTCTATTGCTGGGCCTTGCCCATTTCCTGATTGTCTTTGCCAAGCTGATTCAATGTTCCGCCACGACGGTCACCATTAACATACTCGGCATATTCAATGCGACGGTCTACTATGCGGCGCCGATCTACACTCACCAAGGTGCCGTGACCATCGACATAAGGAAAGTCCAGCTGGCACTCCCAGCTACGGCGATCACTCCCACTGCGACGGTCACTTACTTTTCGTCGTTCGATTTGATGTTGTGGCATTGTCGCGATCCCTAATAATGCATTTTTATATTTAACCCCACACAGTTAAGCATAGAAAATGCCAATGTCATTAGTTGCCATCGGTTTTTCTGCTGAATGCGGTAATATTGCAAGTTGAAAGATAATTCTAAATTCCGCAGTTGACCGCGTAGAGGGTGTAATAATCCATTGTGAACATTCTGTTTTGAGTTTCTGTAGGATGTACTTGTTGGGTGAGCCGCTATGACCGGTACGGCGGATTTTAGGATAATTATTTCAACAAAATGGCGTTTATTTCGCCAAACCGGCGCAGCCAGGGTGACCATTCACGAAAAGAGGCGGGCAGTGTTTTACGTGTTTTTTCCGCATCCTGATAGCTGGAAAAGCTGCCATAAATCAGGTTGATCCACTCTTCGCCTTTTTTGTCCTTGGATTTGAATTGTACAATGACCTGATCCAAGGGTTCGGAGGCTGCCAGTTTGAGTATCAAAGCGGCATCCTTACTGCGTGCGAGCTGGATGGTGTAGTGGTTCCGTTTTTGTCCTTCGATCCATGCCAGGCCTTTCGCCACGGGGTTGCTGTGGTAAGGGGCATGTGCAACGGGCGGAGTGGTTTTGACGGTTTTTTCTTGAACAACAGGACGGTTTTCCAGCAGGGCAAGTGATTCTGTGGCTTTCTGTACACCTTGACGCGATGCAATGCGCCACCAGTATTTTGCTTCATCGCTACTCTGCTTGACACCAAGACCTTCGGCATACATGCGTCCGATATTGTATTGTGCAAAAGAATAACCAGTGCTGGCAGACTCTTTGTACCAGAAAGCGGCGGCTTTTTGGTTGATATTTGTACCCAGGCCACTTTCGTACATGACTGCCAGGTTGTTTTGCGCGATAGCATGGCCCTGGTCTGCGGCTTTTCGATACCAGAAAACAGCAGTTGTTGTATTGCGCTTTACGCCATTGCCGGTGTGATACATCCAGGCCAGTGCTGCCTGGGCTTTGGCGTAACCCTCATTTGCCAATGGTTCCCAGGCTTTGAAAGCGACCTCGTATTGACCAAACATAAAAGCCATACGCGCATTACCGTACAGCGTTTCCATTATATTTTCCGGTAATATATCGTCATCCATGTCATCCTCATCGCAAAAATCGACATCGGCGTAAGGTGAGTATTCTTCTGCGTATGGATTTTCCGACGGATCACTGTCGGCTATTATCGTTTGATTAAAGAGTAAACTGAGCGCAACGAAGGCGACACGCCAGACGGAACAACAAGTGGTAGTGTGAAGAGGCATCGCGGATATATTTGGGTTGCAGTATATTGGTCAACAGTTAATTTGAGTTGTAAAGGAAGCGCATTCATTGAAGCGGCATTTCCGTGTCGGCCTTTAGTCTGGCAGAAACCAGTGGACTCAGGTTTTCCATACCACTAAAAAATAGGGTGTCCTGTGACGTGCATGGTAGGGTACTACAGAAAGATAAGAAAGACAGACAACTATGACAGCACAACAGGAAAAATACGTGATCTGTCGGAGGTTTGTTGCAGTTTGTGCTTATCAGCATCGCTCATTGTATGTATCGCTATGCAAATCAATGAGTAAAAAACCCGGTGTGCTTTTTTAGCCGGTGTTTTCGGTTCGTCGGAGGGAATAAAAAATGATAATAAAAGGAGCTGGCGAGCCAATACCTGCCCCGTACCCATAGCGGGGTTTTTTTTACGTAAAAAAAAGGGTGTAACGAGAAATACGAATATGGCTCCCCAGCCCGGACTCGAACCAGGGACAGGCTGATTAACAGTCAGCTGCTCTACCAACTGAGCTACTGGGGAACAGCAAATCAAGCGGGGCGTATGTTAACCGCGAGTCTGGTGTCGGTCAATAGACGACGCGCTTTTTTCGGCATGTTGGCCTAAATATTCACAACAGACTCAATACGATCCAGTGCGCGGGCCAGATTTTCCATACTGGTGGCAAATGATAGTCGCACATAACCCGGTGCGCCAAAGGCCGAGCCGGGGATCACTGCGACACCGGATTTGCTGATGAGATGTTCAGCGAAGGCCATGTCGTCAGCCAAACCCAATGCAGTAATGGCTTCCTGACAATTGGGGAAGCTGTAAAACGCACCTTGTGACGACAGACACTGGATGCCTTTCATGGCGTTGAGGCGGCCCAACACGTAATCATGACGTTTGCGGAAGGCGGCGACCATGGTTTGAATGCAGGCCTGATCACCCTCCAGCGCCGCCAGTGCTGCGGCCTGCGAAATGGATGCCGGGTTGGAAGTACTTTGCGACTGGATTTTTTTCATGGCGCTGATCAGCCATGCGGGGCCACCGGCATACCCGATGCGCCAGCCGGTCATGGAATAGGCCTTGGAAACACCATTGAGCACCACTGAACGATCAAATAGCGTGGGACACAGGGTGACAATATTGGCAAAAGGCTCACCAGTGAGGCTAATGTGTTCATAAATATCATCAGTGACGACGATAATGTTTTCATGTTGTGCGAGTACAGCCCCCAATGCCTGGAGTTCATCGCGACTGTAGCTGACGCCTGTGGGGTTGGAGGGGCTGTTGATAATCATCATGCGGGTTTTGGGCGTGATAGCGGCCGATAACTGTTCTGGTGTGATTTTGAACCTGGCCTCGATACCTGTTGCAACAATGACGGGTACACCTTCGGCCAGGGTTACCATGTCCGGGTACGAGACCCAGTAGGGCGCAGGGATGATAACTTCATCACCCGCATTGAGCTGTGCCTGAGTAAGATTAAAAAAGCTGTGTTTACCTCCGCAGGACACCAGAATCTGTTCCATGGAATAGTCCAGCTGATTATCGCGCATGAATTTGCGAGCCACTGCGGCTTTCAATTCCGGCGTGCCATCTACTGCGGTGTATTTGGTATCTCCGGCGTTAATCGCTGCAATGGCCGCTTGTTTGACATGTTCCGGGGTGTCGAAATCGGGCTCACCCACACCGAGCGCAATGATATCTTCTCCTGCC
>JALSGT010000131.1 GCA_026982555.1 Chromatiales bacterium | reverse complement strand
GTTGATGGAGTAATCAGTATTACTGAACAATGCCAACTCGCCGGGCACAGGAATAATCCTGATTCCCTGCTGCACATTTCCTCACTGTTACTGTTTTTACTGGTCTGCGCCGGTTATTTTGCTGTGCCTCTGTGGGACAGTGACTTCTGGTGGCATATCGCCAGTGGTCGCGACATTCTGCAAAACGGCATTCCTGATACTGATCCTTTTGGTGTATTCCCGCCCACGGATGTTGTGCGTAACGACACCGTGCTCAAAGGCCAGTGGCTGGGGCAGGTGGTGCTCTTTGCGGTGTTTGATGCTGGTGGTGTGAATGCTGTGGTCACTTTCCGGGTGCTGGTGTTGCTGGCCTGTGTGAGTCTGTTGTGGTGGCGTTGTCGCTGGCTGGGGGTTGGGCCGCTGGCGCTGTGGCTGGTGTTGATCCTGGTGGGGTTGAATGCCGGAAACTTTGGTGGTGAACGCCCGCAATTATTGTCATTTTTATTTGCTGCGCTGTTTTTTGTGGCTATTGATATGGCGGAAAAAAACCGACGCTGGTTGTTTGCCCTGCCGGTGATTACGGTGTTGTGGGCGAACAGTCATGGTGGTGTATTGCTTGGCGTGGCCCTGCTAGGATTGTGGACATTGCTCAGGTTGTTGGATGTGAAGGCCGGGTGGCAGGAAAAGCGTCCATGGTTATTGGCGATGGGTGCAGTGGTGTTGGCTTCGTTGCTGACCCCTAACGGCCTGCAAACTTATTTATATTTACTGGATCTTGAAGGCAGTGTGTTGCAGGCGCGGACTTCGGAATATACCAGCGCATTCCAGCTTTATACCCTGGGTTATGTCTGGCAACAGGTTTGGGTGGTTGCTTTTTATGTTGTGGCGCTGGTGGCAGCGGTGTCGATGTTTCGGCGCAGGCAGTGGCAGTATTTGGCAAGCACGGTTTTTCTGGGGGCGATTAGTGCGTCATCGTTCCGGTACTTTGCCTTTTTTATTTTTTTGTCTGCTCCCTGGATTGCCTGGGGCGTGCAGGATGTATTGAAAAATTTGCCGGAGTTGAAGCAGAGTGCGGTACGCATTGGTCAGGGAGTGTTGCTGCTTTCATTGGTTGGGATGCTCATCGTGGGTTTGTGGCGTGGCACGGTTTTTCGCGGTGGTTTTTACCAGGAAATTTATCCGGTGGAAATTGCAGACTTTGTACAGGAAAATAATTTACGCGGGCGGACATTTAATAACATGGAGTGGGGCGGTTATTTGCTGTGGCGGTTGACACCGCAGGTGACCACGTACATTGATGGTCGTATGCTGGATGAAAACCGTTTTCCACCGTACACCAATATTTTATGGGCAACGCCACCGGGCATTCAGTGGTTTGAGCATGAAAATTTTCAACTGGTGATGATGCCGTATCATGGTCGTTATGATCCGCAGCGTTATAAATTGCTTGATTATTTGCGCGCGCGGCCAGAATGGATACTGGCTTATCGTGATGCTAAAGGCGTGGTGTTTGTGCGTGATGACAGAAGGAAACATAACTAAAAATGGAGGCCGAACTTTATCGTCAGATGCGTGACTTGGAAGATCGTCACTGGTGGTTCGTGGGGAGGCGTGCCATTGTCTCGTCGTTATTGCGCAGCAGCGATTTGCCCGAAGATGCGCACATACTTGACCTCGGTTGTGGCACTGGCGGCAATCTCGCTATGTTGTCGGAATTTGGGTCGGTGGTGGGGGCCGAGCTAAACGAGCACGCGGCACAATTGGCGTATGAACGGGGGCTTGCCCCCGTTGTGCGTGGCAAGTTGCCGGATGGACTGCCACTGGATGCCGGAGTGTTTCAGTGTGTGACCCTGCTGGATGTACTGGAACACATTGATGATGATCATGCCACACTGAACGCCGTCAACAGGCTTTTGGCACCCGCAGGACAGCTGTTAATCACCGTGCCGGCATTTCCTTTTTTATGGGGGGCGCATGATGTGGCGCATCATCATCAGCGGCGTTATCGCGCCAAAGGCATGAGACAGCTGCTGGAAACAACAGGCTACGAAATAACCACGTTAAGTTATTGCAATATCTGGTTGTTCCCCATTGTGGCTATAGTCCGCCTGTTGCGCCGCTGCCTTCCAGATGGAGAGGCCGGTGGAAATGCTGGTGCCGAATTAAGTTTGCCGCCTGTGCCGGTCAATACCTTGCTGGCCAGGGTGTTTGCCAGTGAACGACATTGGTTGCGTATGGGCCTGCCGTTTGGCGTGTCGCTGGTTGTGCTGGCGAAGAAACGGCATTGATGCTGATATTCACATGCTGAAGCCCATGTTACGTTTCGCGGTAAGCGGGGGACTGGCGACGGTTGTTCATGCGGGCGTGTTTGTCTCCCTGGTAGAATGGTTTGCATTGCGCCCGGTGCTGGCGGCGACCCCGGCTTTTGTATTTGCTCTGTTTGTTTCCTATGGTATGAACTATCACTGGACGTTTTCTGCATCGGCACCGCACCGAGTCATGTTGCCCCGGTTTGTCGTGGTGGCTCTGCTAGGGCTGGCGCTGAATCTGGGCATCACCTATGCGGTAGTCGATGTTGCGCACTACTGGTATGGTTATGCCTTGTTGCTAATTGTATTACTTGTGCCGCTGGTGACATTTTTACTCAGTAAATTCTGGGTGTTCAATAAACAGGATAATGGCTGATGGCCGATGAAATAAAAAACACCGACGCCGGTTACCGGCTGTCTGTTGTCGTACCCGTATTTAACGAAGAAGAAGTGTTGCCTGAATTTCACCGGCGTCTGGCTTGTGTGCTGGATAAGGTATCGGCACAAAGCGAGATCATTTATGTGAATGATGGCAGTGTTGATGGCAGCCTGCCGGAAATGCGTCGTTTAAAAACAGAAGACGAGCGTATTGCTATTGTTGATCTTAGCCGTAATTTTGGTAAAGAAATCGCCATGACAGCAGGGTTTGATCATGCGCATGGGGATGCCGTTGTGGTGATTGATGCTGACCTGCAAGACCCGCCTGAGCTGATTCCGGAAATGATTAAACACTGGCGAGGGGGCTATGATGTGGTGTACGCACAGCGAACTTCCCGTGCTGGAGAATCGGTCGTCAAAAAAACCACCGCCCATCTATTTTATCGTCTTATGCAAAAACTCAGCCGCGTAGATATTCCGCGTGATGCCGGTGACTTCCGTTTGTTGAGTCGCCGGGCCGTGGATGCTTTGGCGGGCCTGCGCGAACAGCATCGTTTCATGAAAGGTCTATTTGCCTGGATAGGTTACCCGCAAAAGGCTATTCCGTACCAGCGGGATTCTCGACACGACGGAAAAAGTAAATGGAATTATATCGGGCTGTGGAATTTTGCCATTGAAGGTATAACTTCATTTAGTACTGTGCCGTTAAAAGCGGCAACGTATCTTGGTGTGTTAACGGCATTCAGCGCTTTTTTGTTTGGCATGTTTATTGTGTTGCAAACACTGTTTTATGGTAATCCGGTGCCGGGTTATCCATCGTTACTGGTGGTGGTGTTATTTCTTGGTGGTATTCAGCTGATGGCGCTGGGAGTGATTGGTGAGTATCTTGGTCGCATGTTTGATGAAACCAAGGGCCGTCCGCTTTATCTGATTAATGCTTATGAAGAAGCACAGGGTAAAAATAATCACGACCCAGAGATTGTTCGGGAATTAACGTCGAATTAACAGTTTGGCCCGGTGTGACGGGTTTAGTATCAAGCTTGGTGTTGTTTGCGCAAAGATCGTAAAGTTTTTAAATAAACAACCCCGCAGCAGTAAGCTGACGGGGTATTAATATCATCACGTCACCCCGGCTGGAAACACGCCCTCTAAGCGGTCAATTGCGGGCTTTAGGTTAAATGCTCTTCTTTGCGTGCTCTGCGTCTTTGCGATCTTTGCGTTAAACAACTCAATGTGACAAACCGGGACGTTATTGCACACTCTGTGGATTTTGAGCCAAACGCCGGAAAAAAGCGGCACGCTCCAGTCGCCCCAGCTGCCGATAAACCAGGGCGAGGTTATGGCTGGCGATGCGGTTATTCGGGTCAGCGGTATAGGCTCGCTGATAAAATCGCAGTGCTTGTTGTTGCTGTTCTCTTGCGAGGGCGTTGTTGCCCAGGCCGACCCAGGCGGATGAGCGGTTTGGCACACGGCGCACAATGTCATGATAAAGCTGTTCACTGTTACTGATATTTCCATTTTGCCCATAAATACGGGCAGCATTTTCCTGGAGGTTGATTTTGTCAATTTCATGAGGGGCGAGTTCAGCAGCTTTTAAATAGAGATCGGCAGCTGCCTCGTTGTTTGGGGTGGCGTTGCGCGTATAAGCAGCCGCCAGACCGGCAACTGGTTTGAAAGAGTCGGGACTGGTTTTCATCGCTTGAGTGTAAAACACCGTATCATTTTCCCAGTCAGCTATTTCCGTGATGGAGGCGACGGAAAAGACAATTAAAAACGTGATGGCGATGGTTTTAACTACTATCTCAATGACGCGGCTGCGGTGTTGTGTCTGCTGTATGGCCCAGGCTATGAGCATGGCGAAACCCACTGACGGTAAATAAAGTACTCGCTGGGCGAATATCGGTTCGTCAAACAAGGCAATGGGCAGGGCGGGTAACAGCGTGATCACAACCCATGCGATGGCCAGCACATAAAGCCCCTGTTGTTGACGCAGGGCGCGTGGTAGATAAAGCAATGCACCCATCAAAAAGAGACCGCCGGTGACAAGAACAAGTATGCCTGCGGAGGGCGGAGAATAATAATATTCCAGTGGTGAGGGGAAGACGAGCAGCTGGATATAATGGGTGAAAAATGTCAGCAGTACCGGAAAATTCTGAAAATCAATGCGTGCCCATGCGCTGGATTGTTGAGCCGCTTCTCCACCCAGTGCGTTGCTGCGCAGTATAAAATAGATTAGTAAAAGTGCAGCATAGCCGAGGTAACGGGCGATGATGGGTTTTGAAAGCAATATATTGCGCCGAAATAATGCATCGTAAATAATTAGTATCAGTGGGAAAAATATCGCTGTTTCCTTGGACAGCAGCGCCAGCGCAAAGCACAGGGGGGCACCGATAGCAGAGATCCATTTTTGTCGCGAGGAAGCAGACTGATGCCAGCGACGGTGCAACAAAAAGCCGCTGAGTAAAAACAATGAAACCAGCGGATCGGTCATTCCTGCTATCCAGGCAACAGATTCTACGTGTACGGGATGTACGGCAAAAATGGCGGCGCTCATACCCGCGATCATGCGTTGAGCCGGTGACAGAAAGCCAAGAATTAAAAAGTACACCAGAATGGTGTTGATCCCGTGCAAAGCCAAGCTGAGTGCATGATAGCCGAGAGCGTTGTCTCCCCAGAGCTGATGGGAGAGGTTCAGAGTCAGTAAAAATACGGGACGATAAAGACTGTGCCCCCCGGCCCCTGTTTCCTCTGCCAGGTCGGTGTTGGCCCAGACACCACGGGTAAAATAATCTGGAATATATTTTGTGTCGGTTATTTTGCTGTTTTCCTTGATGACGGGCCAGTCATCCATGACAAAATCACCATCAAGGACGCTGGCGAAGACGATCATACAAAAAATAAACAGCCAAGCCGGTAATGAATTATTGATTAAAGTACGCAATGGGATAGTCGTCTTGTTGAAATGTGGTTATGTGTTCACACCATACCATTGTTAGTGAAATTATTTAAAGTCGTTTCATCGGAGATTTAAAATTTTACGCCTTTAGGCAGCATGGGCCACAACAAATTGGTTTTACTCCCTCTCCCCTTGAGGGGGGAGGGGTGGGGTGAGGGGTGAAAATTGCACCGAGGGTGGAATTCCCCGTAGCTTGTTGTGGGGCAGTCTATAGCTCACTATGTTGTTCTTTGATGTTGAGTGTAAAATGAAAGCTGGCACCTTCATCCACTTTTGCCCTGGCCCATATTGTTCCCTGATGTCGGCTGATAACACGATGCACTGTGGAAAGTCCGACACCGTTTCCAGGGAAATCATCGGCCCGGTGCAAGCGCTGAAAAGGCAAAAATATTTTATCGATATAGTGGATGTTAAACCCGGCACCATTATCGGAGATGGAAAAAATACGGGTACCATCTACGATAGAGGAATCAATGTTGATAGTGGCATCATCGCATTTTCCGGTGTATTTCCAAGCATTACCGATGAGGTTGGAGAGAGCAATGGTTAACAGGTTTTTGTCTCCCACTGCACGCATACTTTCTTCAATGGTGATGTTGACAGAACGATTGGGTTCATTGTCGCGCAGTGTTTGGACGATTTCTTTGGCAATATTGGTGAGATCCACTGGCTGAATTTTCATTTTATAGCGCGTGATACGTGACAAATTGAGCAGGTCGTCAATCAGGCTGGACATGCGTTGAGTGCCGTGAGTGATCCGTGTCAGGTAGTTTTTTCCCGTATCATCCAGCGTGTGTGCGTAATCTTCTAATAGTGCATTGCTGAAACCATTGATGCCGCGCAGTGGTGCGCGAAGGTCATGAGAAACTGAGTAACAAAAAGATTCCAGTTCATTATTGATTGTTTCCAGCTCACTAGTGCGTTTGGCAACTAATATTTCCAAATTATCCTGATGTTGTCGAAGTTCATCAGCTTCTTGCAGGTGAAGGGTGATGTCGTGGGCAATGCCTTCTATCTCTACAATTTTTCCATCAACGTCAAGTACCGGGGATTCGGAAACTTCCAGCATGCGTTCTTCCCCGTTTTTGTGGTAGACAGAGATAATAAATGGCAGACATTTTTCACCGGTCTGATGTTGGTTTTTCCGAAAAGCCAAATTATCATTATTAATGGGGTTGTCAGTTAGATAGGTACTGTAGTGAGAAAGAAAATCATTTTGCGTGTAGCCTAGTACGTCGGTAATGGATTCGCTGACATAAAAAAGGATGCCGTCGGTGTCGTGCGAGTAAAAAAAATATTTAGCGCTCAGGTTTTCCACCAAACGCCTGTAACGCGCATCACTCGCCTGAGTGGCGCGAGCAGCAGCATCGCGTTCCTGTTCACGCAATTGTAGTTTTTTGGTCATTTCATTGAAAGCCAGTGCAAGTCCTCCCACTTCATCTTTGGTGTTGATGATGACATCAACAGGATCGTCGCCGGGAGACAGGGACGAAACGGCATTCGTCAATTTCAACAGGTTGCGAGTGATAGTGATGGCTAAAAAAGTCAGTAGAAAAATACTGAGCACAATACCTGCTGCGGCTATGATGACGCCCTGTTTGCGAATAGAGGCAATGGTTTGTTCGATGGAAAGCGTGTTGAACTCGAGTTCAAGATAACCGATCACAGAGTTGGCAATGGTGATCGGTGCGCGCAAACGATAAGGGGTTTTCGGGGCATTGGATGCAATGTGTTGTTGCAGGGGCATGTTTTTTATTGCGCTATTGTTTTTGCTGGCAGAGCGCACTCCGCGTTTGATCAACAGGTTGTCATTGGTGTTGAAAATGGCGATATAACGCAGGTTGTGTTCATTGATGACCTGACCCAGGATTTCCCCCAGTGTTGCGATATCTTCTTGCAGGAAAGGTCCTGCAACGCTGGCGTTCAGTAATGGCAGTGTTTCTTGAATATGGGCTTCAGCCTGTTGGATCAAATGTTCACTGGCGAGCCTTGTATTGTTCCATACCAACAGAGAGAGTACGGCTATCTGCACAATAATGCTGGCTATAACGAGTTTGAAGCGGATGGAGTGTCGGCCATGTTTTGGTAAATTGATAGGGCTCATTCTTGTTTAATCTTTTTTTCCAGCAATGAGAGAATGGGTGCGAGTGACTGGAGCTTTTGTGGAGAGACGATGCTGATAGTTCCCCCGTTAAACTGTTTTTTCAGCAAGTTGATGGCTTTATCGCCAAGGGTGCCCGGTATGGGGTTGAGTAGTGCTTTTCGGAGTGTGCGAATGTCATCTTCTAAAAATGATGGGTTTGCAATATACATGACATGTGGAATTTTTTCGGTTGTCGCCAGTTTTCTGAGTTGACCGAACCTATTGCTGGCATTCAGCCGACGATACAGGCCACCAACGGCGATGGCTGCTGCGGCACGTCCCTCCGTTACATCCACCAATGCAGCATTATGCGAGGTTGTGGTTTTGATGTGGATGTTGTTACCAGGAATGATGCCGTATTGTTTGAGCGTTAATTCTGCCAATATGCTGACCGCCGCCAGCGGGTCGGGAGTGGCGAATATTTTGTCACGCAGGTCACTGATCGATTGGAAGGCGGCATTTTTTGCAACCACAATATCGCCAGTGAGGGCGTTGCTGTGCCCCGCAATTATCTGATACCCGTGTGTTTTCACGGCAAGCGCGGCAAAATGTGGTGCTGTCATCAGTAAATCGTAACGTCCTTCAGCGGTACGCTGGATAAAGGTTTGAAAGTCAGGGGCGGTTTTGATAATGACTTTTTTGTGCAGCGTTTTTTCAATAAAGTCAGCAAAGGGGCGCCAGGTTTTGATTAAAGCTGTGGTACTGAGGTAGGGTAATACCCCAAAATAAAGAGTGTCAGCATTGCTGGTTTTTTGATTGGAAGAGAAGGGTCGTGCCTGGTCTTGTTCGGCACGGGCGTTACTGGTAAAGAAGAAAAAAAGCGTGGAAAGGAGTAACAACACCTTGTATGCGGGGTGCCCGTTTGCAAATGCCATTAGCCGTGCTACCAGAGGCGAAGCGTCCGCTGGCGAGACAACAGATGATATTGTCACGGACCTGAACAGCATTTACTCGCCCCTTGCTTCATCCTACCGACGCATACTCTCAGGCTTTCGGGCAGGTTAGTCAAGCCCAAATTTTTGGGTGTATTTCAGCATTGGTCATTTTTGCGTAAAATAACATTTTGAAACTTTGGAGAATACAATTTATGTGGCGTTGGATAGTGGCAGGTTTTTTAATGTTATTGAGTGCTGCACAGGCAACAGCGGGCTTTGATGAGGCTGTGGCTGCGATTAATGACGGAAAATTTACAGAAGCTTATGAAGCGTTTTCCGTGCTGGCTGAAGAGGATGATGAGCGCGCTCAACAGGCACTGGCCTGGATGTATTATGACGGCCAGGGGCGGAAGCGGGATTTTGAAAAAGCCGCATATTGGTATCGCAAAGCCGCTGAGCAAAACAACATTACTGCGCAGATCAATCTGGCACAAATGTATGCTTATGGACAGGGGATAACACAGGATTTTGTTGAGGCTGCTCGCTGGTGGCAAAAACTTGCAGAGCAGGGAGATAATAAATCACAAGCAGCTCTTGCCGGGTTGTATTTTCAGGGCAAAGGTGTGGAGAAAAATATGGCCACTGCCATATCGTTGTGGCGCAAAGCAGCGGAGCAAGGCAATATCGAGGCGCAGCGAAACCTGGGGTTGATGTACGGCAAAGGGCAGGGCGTGGGGCAGAATGATGTGCAAGCCTATGCCTGGTTAAATGCTGCCGCGATGCAAGGCGATAAGGTGGCGGAAAAAAGTCGTGATTATGCCTCTCAGCAACTCACTAAGGCACAATTAAAAGAGGCTGAGTTATTGGCTGGGCAATATGTGGAAAAATATGTTGCAGCCTTTGAAGAGGAAAACAAAAAGCCACATTAAAAAAACTTGAGTTTCAATTGTCACCGATACTTTTTGAGAAGGGTTTCCCTTTTGAGGAGTATTTTACAGGGGGTGGTGCAAATGGATTGCGCACAGTAAAGGGGGTTTGCAGAGACAGACCGCTGTCACCCAGGGAGCGTTTAACGCGAAATATCATGGGTGCCCGTTTGCAAAGGTCGGGCCGGTGACGAATCAGGGTGATGGCGGGCCCATTTTCTACACGTAACTCAAAGTCTGTATCTGTGCTGCAACCGTAGCTTGTCAGCTCGAATACGACGCTGTTCTGGTGTATAGCGAAACTATGCAGCACAGGGATGCTTGATTCTGCCTTGGCTTGTATTGTCAGTAAAAACAAGAAGGCTGATAAAACAGGATAAAAAAAATGTTTCATATTTTTATGCGTCAGCCATGTACGGCTTGTTATTTGATAATATTGTCTGGCGGTGATAAAGGTTTTTTCGCAGAACAAGCATAACAATGAGTAGTAGTAAAAAAAATCCGCTGAGTTTTCCGCCTCCTTCTGCGTCACCAACGCTGCCTCCATCGCCAGGATTATTGACAAAAGGGGTGTTGATACTATCCAGCCAAACGGTGTCCTGAAATTGGCTGACGTTGCGGTTTTTTTCATAAACCCATGCTATCCGGTGTTCCCCTGCGTTTAGCGGAATAGTGCGCTGCCGCCAATTCTGATTGCCACTGATGCTATCGCTTAGTACGCCGTTGATATACAGTTTAAGAAGATCGGAGCCTTGTTCAGTGGAGGATTTCCAGCGGAAATCGAGGGTGTCCGGGCCAGTGAAATGGGCGAGTAATACGGTGTTTTGACTGTTGTTGATATTGCCGCTGCGCATGGCTGCGCCACCGGTGCTATCATCGATACTGGTGCTGAGCCAAGGGAATGTACTTTCGCTGTACCAAGGGCGTGCAGGGGTTTCGTCCAGGTCTGTTGCATTGATGGTGTCCAGCCCGATGCCGCTGATTGCCGTATTGAGTGTGGGATTACCCGTACCAAAATCAACACTGAGTGTTGCCAGGTGTGTGCCTG
>JALSGT010000130.1 GCA_026982555.1 Chromatiales bacterium | reverse complement strand
CATCCCGCAAAGAAAAAAGGAGTCAATCCAGTCATCTGCATTAGCAACATTCCGAGACGGGAACTGCCGCCATAGTCCATAGTCCATAGTCCATAGTCCATAGTCCATAGTCCATAGTCCATAGTCAAAAATCCATCGGATATTGCTTTACCGCACAAAACACCACATATTACAGGCAAGACGCTCCGATTTGTTTTGGTGTCTCACTAAAAACCACGACTCTACAGGCCCGCTATGTCCCACCGTTTACGTCGGTTTATTGTCATTGGCACCCTGCTCGGTGTGGGTCTGGCGTTGGGCTGGTATTGGTCACAACCCAAACCGATACCGGTGCGTGTGGAGGTTGTGGAACGTGGCCCTATTGAATCCACGGTGGCCAATACCCGGGCTGGTTCTGTTGAGGCTTGCCAGCGTGCCAGGCTTTCGCCTTCTGTGGGCGGCCTTATCGCACAGTTACCCATTAAACAGGGGGATCACGTCAAGGCCGGGCAGTTGTTGTTGTCATTGTGGAATAAAGACTTCGATGCCCAACTGAAACTTGCCGAACGGGAAGCGGTGGCCACGGCAGCCCGCGCTACAGAGGTGTGCGTCATTGCCGATGTGGCGCGCAGCGAGGCTGACCGTCTGGTGCAGTTGCGCGCACAAAAACTGGCTTCGGATGATGATACCGAGCGCGCGGTGGGTGATGCCAAGGCCCGTGCGGCGGCTTGTCTGGCGGCTAAAGAATCGCAGCGGGTGTCGCTGGCAAAAATCAATGTCAGCAAGGTTAATCTGGAGCGTACCCGGCTTGTCGCTCCTTTTGATGGCGTTATCGCCAAAATCAACGGTGAGCTGGGTGAGTTTGTGACCCCCTCCCCGCCCGGCATTCCTACACCACCTGCGGTGGATCTTATTGATAATCGTTGTTTGTATGTTTCCGCGCCCATCGATGAGGTGGATGCTGCCAAAGTGGCGGTGGGCCAGTCTGTGCGTATTTCGCTGGATGCTTTCCCGGATAAAACCTTTGCGGGAAAAATTCGCCGCATTGCGCCCTTTGTGCTGGCACTTGAAAAACAGGCCCGCACGGTGGATGTGGAGGCGGAATTCACCCGGCCCGAGGATTACGCCCGGCTTTTGGGTGGCTACAGTGCAGATCTGGACATTATTCTGGCCACCCGTCCGGATGTGTTGCGTATTCCCACCGAGGCTTTGCTGGAAGACAGTCGTGTGCTGGTCTATGCCGCTGATGAGGGGCGGTTATATGTCCGCAAGGTTGAGGCCGGCTTGTCTAACTGGAAATTGACAGAAGTTATTTCCGGCCTGAAGGCAGGTGAACAGGTGGTGACCAGTATTGACCGTGAGGGTGTGGAAGATGGTGCATGGGTAAAACCGGAATGAGAAGTGATGAGACAGTCTCTGGATTCCGGCCTGCGCCAGGATGACGGGATTGGGAATATGATCCGACTGACTGACATTCAACGTGATTTCCAGGTGGGTGACCAGCAGGTACATGCTCTGCGCGATATCAATTTGCAG
>JALSGT010000129.1 GCA_026982555.1 Chromatiales bacterium | reverse complement strand
GGAACGCTGGTCTGGAACGACGCGCGACTGGAGCCTGGTAGGTGCTGTTACATTGAACCCTGAAAAGGAAGAGATAAAAAGAGTAGCTTGATTAAAAAAAGCGACAACTACCTTGAAAAACACCGCTTAGGTGCCCCTGTTAATTGTTACGGGCCAATCGTGCTAATATCGGCGCTTGCGGGCAGTGCCCTACAGTCATCACTTACTTTAAATCACCATAATTGGCATTCCATGTTTAAACCGTTGGAACTCTATATCGGCCTGCGCTATCTGCGCGCTAAACGCCGCAACCAGTTTATTTCTTTTATTTCCCTGACATCCATGATGGGCATCGTGCTGGGGGTAATGGCACTGATTACCGTGTTATCAGTGATGAATGGTTTTGAGAAGGAATTACGCGAGCGTATTTTGGGTATGGCCTCGCACATCACCATCACCCGTCTGGATAATGGGCCGTTAACGGACTGGGCGATGTTGGGAGAGGCTATTGAAAAATATGACTCCCGTGTCGTGGGGCTTGCGCCTTATGTGCGCAAAGAGGTGATGCTTAGTTTTGGTTCACAGGTGCGGGGTAGTCTGCTGCGCGGTGTGTTACCAGATCGTGATCCAGCCGTGTCAGATGTGTGGCAGAAGATGATTGTCGGCGAGCTGGGTGATTTACGCGCTGGGGAGTTTGGCATTGTGCTAGGTGTGGGGCTGGCGCGTAAATTGAGCGCTTCCATTGGCGACAAGGTCACGGTAGTGACACCGCAGGCCAGCAATACACCGGCAGGCATTTTGCCGCGCTTGAAGCGTTTTACCGTAAAAGGCATTTTTGAAGTGGGTATGCATGAATACGATAGTGCGCTGGCGCTGGTGCATCTCGACGATGCGGCTCGCTTGTTTCGTATGGAAGACGGTGTGACGGGGCTACGCTTGAAGCTGACGGACATGTTTGAAGCGGTGCCAGTGCGCAATGAATTGGTGGACGCATTGCCCGGCGGTTACTGGATTTCTGACTGGACCATGCGTCACGCCAATCTGTTCCGCGCCGTAAAAATCGAAAAAATGATGATGTTTATTATTCTGATGCTAATTGTGGCGGTGGCAGCGTTTAATATTGTTTCCACGTTGGTGATGGTGGTGACGGACAAGCAGGCCGATATCGCTATTCTGCGCACCTTGGGTAGTACACCGGGTTCAATTATGGTGATTTTCATCATACAGGGTGTGGTGATCGGTATCATCGGGGTGCTACTGGGTGTTGCTTCGGGTGTCACATTATCGCTTAACCTCGATGTCGTGGTGGGTTGGCTGGAAGGGGTGTTGGGTATCCAGTTCATGCCTGGGGATGTGTATTATATCAATACCTTTCCTTCGGAGTTGCATTGGGATGACGTGATTAAAATCTCCGCTATTTCTTTTACACTGAGTGTGCTGGCGACTTTGTATCCGGCTTGGCGGGCCTCGCGTACCCAACCGGCGGAGGCGTTGCGTTATGAGTGATCAACACAGTGTATTGCAGTGCCAGGGGCTGAATAAAACCTTCGATGAAGGTGGGTTGGCGGTAGAGGTGTTGCGCAATATTCAATTGGATATTCAGCGCGGTGAACGAGTGGCTATCGTGGGCGCATCCGGCTCGGGTAAAAGCACGTTGCTGCATTTGCTGGGCGGGCTGGACAAACCGACATGCGGCGAAGTCAGCGTGGGTGGTCAGCGTCTGGATGCGCTCAGCGAGGCGGAACGAGGTCGGTTGCGTAATAAAATGCTGGGGTTTGTGTACCAGTTTCATCATCTTCTGGCAGAGTTCAGCGCGTTGGAAAATGTTGCCATGCCATTGCTGATTCGTGGTTTGTCATCGGCGGAGGCTTGTGAGCAGGCAGCTGATTTGCTGGGCAAGGTGGGGTTGGCGGCACGGCTGCGGCATAAACCAGCGGAACTTTCAGGGGGTGAGCGTCAACGTACCGCCATTGCCCGGGCGCTGATTACCAAGCCTCTGTGTGTGTTGGCCGATGAGCCCACAGGTAATCTGGATCAGTACACCGCAGCGCAGGTTTACGATTTAATGCTGGAGCTTAACGATGAACTGGGTACCAGCTTGGTGCTGGTCACACATGACTTGCAATTAGCGCAACGAATGTCGCGAGTATTGCATTTAACGAATGGTGAGTTTGAAAAAAGCTGAGTCTAAGTTAATCGGTATTTTTTTGTGCTTTTTTTAGCTTTTTTCTTTCTGTGCGATCCTGTCGGCGCTTGCGCCAGTTTTGGCTGACATACAGACGCCAGAACAGGCGGATCGACAGATTGCCCAGCAGGGCAAAAACCACACTCATGACAAAACAGCCCAATAAAAGAGGCTGCCAAATGACGCCCAGCTCTCCCATTATCCAGTGGGTGGATAGCTCAAACTGCACGTCTCTCACTGGTGTTTGTAGAATCCAGGTACCCACCTTGTAGGCAAAGTAATAAATAGGAGGAATGGTCAGCGGGTTGGTGATCCATACCAGTGCCACGGAAATAGGTAGATTGACCCGCAGCACAATCGCGCCAATGGCGGCGAATATCATTTGTAATGGCACGGGCACAAAGGCCATGAACAGGCCGACACTGAATGCACCGGAGACTGAACGTCGGTTTAAATGGAAAATATTGGGGTCGTGCAACAGGGTACCCAGAAACCGCAAGCGCTTATGCTCACGAATTTTTTTTTGATCCGGCATGAAGCGTTTGATGAATCGTTTTGGCATGCGGGTTACTTGTTCTTATTGAGCGGCACGGTGGGCCATTATCCACAATTTCAGGCATCGGGAAAGAGGGCACCCCGATAGCCCCTAAAAAGGTCAATAAATCACAACACAGGGATGTGATAGATGCGCAGGATAGCACTGGGGTTTTTGATGGGTGCTGCGAGTTTGCAGCTATTCACGGTGTTACCGAGCATAATTTTTCTGGCAGGGCTGTTAACGGCATTGCTGGCGACGGTAATCGGGCGAATCTGGTTTTTTCGAGAGCATTCCTGGCCAGCTGTGACGAACGTGTTTATGGGTGCTGGTATCGGTTTTTTCGTAGCCAGTGTTACCGCCCATCAATTATTGGCTGGGGCACTGCCTGCGGAACTGGAAGGGCAGGATGTGGTGGTGGAAGGGTATATTGCCTCATTACCGGAGCAGAAGGGACGTCGATTGCGTTTTCAGTTTGTTCCGCAAAGCCTGTATTGGCGGGATGAAGCTCAAACCGTGCCAGGAAAACTGTTACTGAGCTGGTACCCTCGCAAAGACCACAACATGCCCCCCATTTATGTAGGTGAACGCTGGCGTCTGCAAGTTCGTCTAAAACGCCCCCACGGTTTTTCCAACCCTGGGGGATTTGATTATGAAGCCCAGTTATTCCAGCAAGGCATTCGCGCCAAAGGTTACGTGCGTCATGCGAAAAAAAGCCGGGAAGCGGATACAGTCACTCCCGTCAATCAACGCTTGGCCCCGGCAAATGGTGTCTACCGGGTGGACCAATTACGGGAAACATTACGATCCCGGATTCTGGCAACTCTTGATGATCATCCGCTACGCGGCATTGTGTTGGCACTGGCCATTGGTGATCGCCAGCAGATCAGCCAGCCGCAATGGGATGTATTGACTCGCACGGGCACCAGCCATTTGGTGGCCATTTCGGGTTTGCATGTGGGGCTAGTGGCGGGTTTTGCCTTTTTTCTGATGCGCGGGTTGTGGTGTTTATCAGTACACGCGGTGACTCGCTGGCCTGCGGCAAAAGCTGGTGCTGTAGCTGCTTTACTGGCCGCAGCGGTTTACGCCATGCTGGCCGGTTTTTCCGTGCCTACGCAGCGGGCGTTGGTGATGGTTGCTGTGGCGATGCTGGCGATTATTGTGCAGCGCCACACCCGTCCTTCAAGTTTGCTGGCATTGGCTTTGTTGCTGGTACTGATGATTGATCCGTTGGCGGTTATGTCTGCTGGTTTCTGGTTATCGTTTGGCGCGGTAGCAACGATTGTGTACGGCATGTCTGGCCGGTTGGCAATGAATTCGTACTGGTGGCGCTGGGGACGGGTGCAATGGCTGGTGACAGTGAGCCTGCTTCCAGCCTTGTTACTGTTGTTTCAGCAAGCCTCTTTGATCGCGCCGCTGGCGAACCTGCTAGCAGTGCCATGGGTCAGTTTGATCACTGTGCCACTGACATTGCTGGGCAGTATTTGTCTGGGGTTTTCTGCCACCGTGGGTGGATGGCTGTTGGGACTGTCTACATGGAGCCTGGATGTATTGTGGTGGTGGTTGGAGGGGCTGGCACACTGGAAACTGGCCGCATGGCAGCAGATGGCTCCACCGTTGTGGGCAATGCCAGTGGCAGTGATTGGTGTTATCTGGTTGCTGGCACCGCGTGGTGTACCAGCGCGGTGGGTGGGGCTGGTGGGGTTGCTGCCATTGTTGTTTGTGTCCCCAGCAATCATTCCGCAGGGACAGGCGCGTTTCACCCTGTTGGATGTGGGGCAAGGGCTGGCGGCGGTGGTACAGACGCAAAATCACGTACTGGTGTTTGATACGGGGCCACGGTTTTCCAGCGGTTTTAATACCGGAGAAGCCGTGGTTGCGCCGTATCTCCGTGTGCAGGGGCGGCGGTACATCGATGCGCTGGTAGTGAGCCACGGTGATAATGATCACATGGGTGGTGTGGCGGGATTGCGTGCGACCATACCCGCACGACAGATATTCAGTAGTGTACCGCAGCGAATTGACGGAGCCGAACAGTGTCAGATCGGGCAAAGCTGGCAATGGGACGGAGTGATGTTTGCGATATTGCATCCAGGCAAGAGTGTGGGTGCTGGCGGTCGCAAAGACAATAATAATTCCTGTGTACTGCGGGTGCAGGCGGGTGAGCACAGCGTGTTGCTCACCGGGGATATCGAACGGGCAGCAGAAGGTGAGCTGGTGCGGGTGTTTGGCAACAAACTGGCCAGTGATTTACTGGTAGCACCGCATCACGGCAGTCGCACCTCATCCACACCGGTATTTTTGGACGCAGTGTCGCCGACGGTGGCATTGTTTCCGGTGGGTTATCGCAACCGTTATGGTTTTCCCAAGGCGCAAATCGTACAGCGTTATGTGAACCGGCAAGTGCGTTTGTTTGATACAGCACAGCACGGAGCCATCGAACTGCAATTAGGCGGTGAAGCCCTGCTGGATATGGTGACAACCCATCGCCAGCAGGCTGCGCGCTATTGGCATGTGAAATAAATGGCGGGTCAGCGCGTTGGTGGCAATCTATGCAGGGGTTTTGGGAGATGTAAGCAAGCCGGGCTCAGGGGAGTCATCGGTAACTCCTCTTGCTTGTACGTGATTTTTAAGACATTACCGGTAAGACTATGACGATTTCTGACGGTATCCGCAACGCCACAAAATCGCTGCCCCGGCTATATATGTAATCGACAAAATCTTCCGACAAAACCTTCCGACAAAATAGGGTCTCTGCTACAGTAGCGCCCTGTTTGCAAAGCTGCCCTACGGGTGTTCTGCGTTTTGTGATTGAATAGACAGCAATTGATACCAGAGGACAAGTATTCGTGTTTGAAATTGTAAAATCCGGTGGCTGGTTGATGGTTCCCATCATTTTGTGTTCCATTGTGGCTCTGGCCATTATTGGGGAGCGGCTGTGGTCGCTACAGCGCAAGCGCATTATTCCCAAGCATCTGGTGGCGCAAATCTGGCACCTGCAATCCAAAGGGGGACAGCTTTCCAGCGAACAGATCAGTACGGTGCGCAACAGTTCTCCACTGGGGCAGGTGCTGGCCTCGGGTCTGAGCAATGTCAATAACAGCCGTGAGGTGATGAAAGAAAGCATTGAAGAAACGGGCCGCCATGTGGTGCATGAGCTTGAGCGTTATATGAACAGCCTGGGTACCATCGCAGCAATTACGCCATTATTGGGCCTGCTGGGTACGGTTATCGGTATGATCAAGGTGTTCAGCGTGATTACTTCCCAGGGCGTGGGAAATCCTGCAGTGCTGGCCGGTGGTATTTCCGAGGCGCTGATCACCACAGCTGCCGGCCTGTCGGTGGCGATTCCTGCCCTGATGGCTCATCGTTATTTTCGTGGCCTTATCGACAGTCTGGTGGTGTACATGGAGCAGGAAGCCATCAAAATGGTGGAAGTGATTCACGGTGAGCGTGAATCTGATGTGGTGGCACCTGCTTCAACATCTCCCTCAGCCTGAGCCACAAGTTTACGATTGTGAATATTTCACCCAAACAAAAAGAAACGCTGGATGTCAACATCACACCACTGATTGATGTGGTGTTTTTGCTGTTGATCTTTTTTATGGTATCCACCACTTTTGAGCGTGAATCTGAAATCGAAATCATGCTGCCGCAAGCTACGACTGACGCAAAAGTGTCTGATGACTTTGTCATGCAAGTGACGGTGGATGCGGAAGGAACGTATTACGTCAACAACAAGCGGGTGATCAACACCAAACTGACGACCCTGATGAAAGCCATGCAGGAAGTGGCAGGAGATCGTAAAGACCCACCGATTATTCTCAGTGCTGATGCAAAAACACCGCATCAATCGGTGATTACCGTCATGGATGCAGCCAGTCGGCTCGGGTTTGTACACCTGAACTTCGCCACAACGCGCACCACTGAAGAGCAGTGATTTTTTTGCTCATTGTGCGCAAAGCTCAAGGCTGACCTTATGTCCCCCACTCAAGTCTATAAACGTCTGCTGGGTTACGCTTGGCAGTATTCCTCTATTTTTATTCTGGCCATCATCGGTATGGCCATTGTAGCGAGCACTGAAGCAGGATTGGCCTGGATTATAAAACCCATGCTGGACGGCAGTTTCGTAGAGCAAGATCCCGACATTATCCGCTGGCTGCCTTTTGCTTTTATTGGCATTTTTCTTGTTCGGGGATTGGCGGGTTTTGTTGCCACATACGGTATGGAGCATGTCGGGCGCAATATTATCCGTGACATGCGCAAGCAGATGTTTGCTCGCCTGATGTGCCTGCCCACAGCATTTTATGACCGAAACTCATCCGGTCAATTAACCTCAAAATTAATCTATGATGTAGAGCGTGTCGCCCAGGCAGCCACCAAAGCGGTGACCATTGTGGTGCGTGATACGTTGACGATTATCGGGTTACTGATTTTGATGTTTTATACCAGCTGGAAGCTGGCGATTGTCTTTTTAGTGTTAGGCCCGATAATTACCCTTCTGGTTGTTGCCGTCAGCAAACGTTTTCGCCGCATCAGTCAACGTATTCAAACCTCCATGGGTAATGTGACACAACTGTCTCAGCAGATAACTGAAGGCCACCGTGTGGTGAAAATATTTGGCGCTGAAGAGTGTGAAGACAAACAATTCGCCAAAGCCAATGAATTCAACCGTCGGCAAAATATGAAGCTGGCAGCAACACATGCCATCAGCGTACCGGTTTCACAATTTCTCGGTGCCAGTGGAGTGGCAGTGATCTTGTACGTTGCCACGTCGGAACAAATGCTGGAAGCGTTAACGGTCGGCACGTTTATGTCTTTTTTAGCCGCCAGCATGTTATTACTTGCCCCGATGAAGCGACTCACCATGGTGCAGTCTACAGTGCAGCAGGGTATTGCTGCCGCGCAAAGCGTCTTTTTATTGTTAGATGAAGAAGCGGAAAAAGATACCGGCACAAAAACACTGACCTCGATAAAGGGTGATATTGAATTTCGTGATGTCACTTTCAGTTATGATCAGGCCAAGGGTGACGTGTTAAAATCCATCAGTTTTTCTGCCGCCGCAGGAGAAACGGTTGCCATGGTCGGGCGCTCAGGCAGCGGTAAATCAACACTGGTCAGTTTGCTACCCCGTTTTTATGACATCAGCCAAGGTGAAATTCTACTGGATGGTGTGCCGGTACAGGAACTCAAACTGGATGACTTGCGCAATCATATTTCCCTGGTCAGTCAGGACATCACCCTGTTTGATGATACGGTATTTAACAATATCGCCTATGGTGCGTTAGCCAGCCACTCTGAAGAAGAGATTATTGCAGCGGCCAAAGCTGCACATGCTTACGAATTTATTGCCGAACTTCCGGAAGGTTTTCAGACCCAGGTGGGAGATAAAGGTGTACTGTTATCCGGTGGTCAGCGCCAACGTATTGCCATTGCGCGCGCATTGTTGAAAGATGCACCGATATTGATTCTGGACGAGGCAACATCGGCACTGGATACAGAATCCGAACGTTATATTCAGGATGCTTTGGCCATCCTGATGAAAAACAGAACAACCTTGGTGATTGCGCACCGGCTATCGACCATTGAAAATGCAGACAAAATTCTGGTGATGCGTGAAGGGGAGATTGTTGAGTCCGGTACCCATGCAGAACTGTTGGCTCTGGGTAAAAATTACGCATCACTTTATCAGATGCAATTTGACGACAGTTGAAACGGGCATAATTTATTTCAGCAGGTGAGGCATAGTGAAAAGGCTGGATTATTATTGGTACAACAAAGGCTTTATTCCTTTACTGTTGTTGCCCGTGTCCTGGTTGTTTTGCCTGATTGCCACAACCCGGCGGCTGTTGTATCGCACGGGTATACTGAAAGTCTATTACCTGCCTGTTCCCGTGATTATTGTGGGCAATATTTCGGTGGGCGGTACAGGAAAAACACCGCTGGTGACCTGGCTGGTGGATATGTTGCGTAATCAGGGTTATACCCCAGGCATTGTGAGCCGAGGCTATGGTGGGCAGGCGACGCACTGGCCACAGCAGGTACGTGCTGACAGTGACCCACGCATGGTGGGTGATGAAGCCGTATTGCTGTCGCGTCGTTGTGCCTGCCCGATGGCGGTGGGGCCAAACCGTGTTGAAGCGGCAGAAGAGCTACTGTCACATACCGACTGTGACATTATCGTAGCGGATGATGGCTTACAGCATTATGCGCTGGGACGTGATATGGAAATTGCTGTGGTGGATGGCGTGCGCCGGTTTGGCAATCAGCACTGTCTGCCCGCCGGGCCGCTGCGTGAACCGTTGAGAAGATTGCGCTCAGTAGACGCCGTAGTCACCAACGGCATGCCAAGTGTGCGCGAATATCGCATGGATTTGTTTCCAGGCACTGTACACAATATGAAGTTCTCAACACGGCGGGTGACATTGGACAGTTTTGCAGGACAAGCCGTGCATGCCGTCGCAGGGATTGGCAATCCCGCGCGATTTTTTCGCCAGCTGGAAGGGCAGGGCATGATCGTCATTGAGCATGCTTTTTCCGATCATCATCCTTTTGTACAAGAAGATATTGTTTTTGACGATGATCTGCCGGTGTTGATGACGGAAAAAGATGAGGTAAAATGCAGGTCATTTGCAACGGAGCAACACTGGTGTGTCCCCGTTGATGCGATATTGGATGAACGTATTATTCCGTTAATTCTGCGCTTGATAAAACGCTGAACTGATTATTTTTAAATTTGTTGGACAAACTGTTAGGTAAACAACGTGGATAAAAAACTGCTCGATATTTTAGTCTGCCCCCTTTGCAAAGGGCCGTTGGTATATTTGAAAGACGCAAAGGAACTGGTGTGCAAGGCAGACCGGCTGGCGTATCCCATTCGTGATGATATTCCAGTGATGCTTGAAGAAGAAGCGCGTGCATTGGCTGCGGACGAGGAAATTGCGTGAAATTCAGCGTTATTATTCCTGCGCGTTATGCGGCAACTCGTTTGCCGGGAAAGCCACTGCTCGATATTGCGGGCAAACCGATGATTCAACATGTCTACGAACGGGCCAGGGAAAGTGGTGCCGCGCGGGTAATCATTGCTACGGATAGTTCACAAATTGAAGCTGCTGCGCAGCAATTTGGGGCCGAAACGTGCTTGACCTCGGTTGCGCATCAGTCCGGTACCGACCGTATTGCGGAAGTGGTAGAAAAACTGGAATTTACCGATGAGCATATTGTGGTGAACCTGCAAGGTGATGAGCCGTTAATGCCTTCATCAGTGATTCATCAGGTGGCGGAAAACCTTGCGGCGTGTAACGCCGCGAGTATGGCCACCGTCTGTACCCGGATTACAACCACCGCTGAATTATTTGATCCGCACATAGTGAAAGTGGTGAAAGACCGGCAGAGCATGGCGCTTTATTTTAGTCGTGCCAGTATCCCTTGGGATCGGGAGGCTTTTGCCAGTACAGCGGAAATTTTGCCCGACAACGGTGGGCATTTTCGACACATTGGCCTTTATGCCTATCGTGCAGGTTTTTTGCATGAATACAGCCAGTGGTCACCCTGCCCGCTGGAACAGGCAGAATCCCTCGAACAATTGCGTGTGTTATGGCACGGGCATCGTATTCACATCGCAGAGGCTGTTGAAATACCGCTTGCCGGAGTAGATACAAAAAAGGACCTTGATGTAGTGCGTGCCGTTCTGGAAGCATCATAATTAGCCTCTAAAACATGAAAATATTGTGTTTACGACTGGCCGAATTATTTTTTGCACACATACCACGCTATGTGTGGTTGAAGAAAAGTGATGAGATGGAAGGTTTTGACATTCTGGAGTGCGATATCGAAGAAGGTTATTGTGCGGTGTTGATCGATTCATACGGAAGCTGGAAAATTGCAGGCCAAGGCATGGCGGTCGATTACAAGATACTCAAAGAAAGTTGTTATTAAAAATAAGGTTCTTCGTAGAAGTGTGTAAAAGCTAAGGAGTCATATCCAGTTTTCCACAGTAAAATAGTATGCTGTTTCTGAACCCCTCAAATGAACGATAACCTCTCGCATTCGATTTGACGGTTTGTATTTT
>JALSGT010000128.1 GCA_026982555.1 Chromatiales bacterium | reverse complement strand
TTCGATATTTTGCGGGAAAAACCAAATGGTACATAAGTACTGTTACGTTATGACTTTTATGAATATATTCGCTCATCCACCAATAATCGCAGCAAGCTGCGGGGAATTAAACCCAAAGAGATTAAAAACTGCCGGGATAAAAGATATTAGATTAAGTTGTTTTTTTAAGTCTTTGTAATTTCTTTCTTTAATTTCGAGGTAAAGGTATGCGTAATGTATTTTTTATCCTGCTGCTGGCGATTGCCGGGGCGCTGCTGACTTCCACTGCGGTGCTGGCCGATGAGTTAAAAACGGTCACCCTGTCTGTAGACAATATGACTTGTCGCATGTGTCCCATCACCGTAAAAAAAGCGCTGCGAAAAATCGATGGGGTGAGTGATGTGAATGCCGAATACGAAGGTGACGGTATTGGCTGGGCGACGGTCACTTATGACCCCGCCAAAGTAAAAATAGACGACCTGACCTTCGCCACAACGCAGGCGGGTTATCCCTCGCGGCTCAAACAATGAGTGCCGGGAAAGTGAGTGTCAGGAATGAGGGGCTGCACATCGCCATTGTGGGCACCGGTTCCGCAGCCTTTGCAACGGCGATTAAAGCGGTTGAAGAAGGCGCACAGGTCACCCTCATCGAGGGTGGCGAAGTCATCGGCGGTACTTGCGTTAACACCGGCTGCGTGCCGTCAAAGATTTTTATTCGTGGGGCACACATTGCTCATCTTCAAGGTCATCATGCAATGGCCGGTATTCCGCTGAATACACCGGACATTGATCGTCCAGCCATGGTGGCCCAGCAACAGGAATGGGTCGAAAAACTGCGTTACGCCAAATATGAAAACATTCTGGAAAATAATCCCGGCATTACGTTGTTGCGTGGTATGGCCCGTTTTCAGGATGCCAATACGTTACTCGTCACGCGCTCCGATGGCGATGAACAGCGTGTGCGGGCTGATCGTGTTTTGCTGGCGGTGGGTGCCCGTGCTGCTGTGCCTGACATCACGGGTCTGGCTGACACACCATTTTGGACATCCACCGAAGCGTTGGTAGCAGACACCATTCCGCAACATCTCATTGTGCTGGGTGGCTCAGTGGTGGCGTTGGAACTGGCGCAGGCTTTTCGTTATCTGGGTAGCAAAGTGAGCATACTGGCACGCAGTACGCTCTTGTCAAAAGAAGACCCGGTCATTGGCACCGGTTTGCAACAGGTTTTTGCTGATGAAGGTATCAACGTTGTATTCAATACCGTGACGAATGCTGTGAGCCATAATGGTCAACAATTTACACTGGTGACAAATAATGGCGAGTTTTGTGCGGATCAGTTACTTGTTGCAACAGGACGAGAGGCTAATATTACAGCGCTGGCACTGGATAAGGCCGGTGTGGAAACCGATGCGCAGGGTGCTATCATTACAGACGACCACATGCGCACGAATGTAAAGCATATTTATGCCGCAGGTGACTGCACCCATCAACCGCAATTTGTGTATGTTGCTGCTGCTGCGGGTACCTGTGCTGCACGCAACATGACGGGTGGCAATGAG
>JALSGT010000127.1 GCA_026982555.1 Chromatiales bacterium | reverse complement strand
AAACAATGACAAAAAGACACCGAATACAATTTCCGAAAGATGAATTAACCAACATCAATCAAGACGAAGCCTATTTCTACCTTCAAGGTTCAGGTGGCAAAAGAAAAATACGGTTCCACGACTACGATGAAATTTATCAAGTACCAGGCCTGTATGAACAAATATTTTATGATCGCCTTAAATGCACATCGCCAAGCAAAGTGGCATCGATTCTCGAATCAGCGGTAAAACAGTATCAAAATAACTTTTCTGAGCTTCGCATTTTAGATTTAGGTGCGGGCAATGGCATGATGGGAGAAGAGCTGAAACGGCATGGCGTTTCTCGCTTGATCGGCGTAGACATAATACCCGAGGCTTATGACGCAGCAATTCGAGACAGGCCGGGAGTTTATGATGCGTACTATGTTGAGGATTTCACCAGCCTGAATGAGGATAAAAAGGAAGAAATAGCATCATGGCAATGTGATTGCATGGTAACAGTTGCCGCACTGGGCTTCGGTGATATTCCGACGAAGGCATTTTTAGAGGCATTTAACATAATCAAGAACAAAGCATGGGTTGCCTTTAATATAAAGGATACTTTCTTTGATAGAAGCGATGAGTCAGGATTTTCAAAAATGATCAGGGAGTTAATTTTCTCTAAGTATCTTGATATTTACTACATCGAACGCTATCGGCATAGGTTATCCATTGAAGGCGAGCCACTGTACTATTTCGCAATAGCGGGATGGAAAACATCAGATGTGCCTGATGATTTTCTGGAGACACACGGCATAACGGCCTAGAGCAAATCCAGCCGACGCCAAAGAACGGCGCGGCTGGTCGTGGCACTTCAACACGGGCAGGAACGGTACTTGTTGCTCATTTCCTCCCTGAAATGTGAATGTGCAAGACGGGGTCGGTTGCGCGCTTGCTGGGCTCAGACATATGGGGATAGCGGGTTGTTAAATGTCCAGATCCAGGCAGCCTTGTGGTGCCGGCAAACCGGCGATACGTGACCCCTGTCGTGACGGCCCTTTGGGAAACAGGCTGTAAAGATATTCTTTGCTCGCGCGTTCGGGGCCGATATCCTCCGCCATGTATCTCATCAGGATTTTCACCATGGGGCTTACGCCGTAGGTAAAATAAAATTCACGTAAAAAATTCAGCACTTCCCAGTGTTCTTCGGTAAGTTCAATACCTTCCTGCTGTGCCATGTATTCTGCAAGACGTGAATGCCAGCGGTGCAACTCTACGAGGTTTCCGGTATGCGTGACAGAAAAGGTCTCATCCTCAAAACTAAACGAACCCATAAAATGTGCGACATTAGGTGCGGCCTTGGCCTGATATGTTTCTCGCTCCAGTTCCACATCCATCATGGGAATGGGTACACCCGCAATTTTTGAGCCCTGCACCAGCACACCGCCGGGAAACAAATTCTGAAGCGTGGCATCATCAAACACATCCGCCGGGTGGCGCTTTTTTAGTTCACGGGCTAACAGTTTTTTGATCGGGGGAACATTAAATGCGTGATAATAATCACGCATGACATCAATCACCTGCCAATGTCTGTCACTCAAAGTCAGGCCATCGCGTGTGGCTAACGTTTGTGCCACGGACTTATTCCATTCACTCAATTTTGCCAGTCGGCCATCAGCAAGCACTTCAAAACTGGAATCTTCGCTTAATACCATGACTCATTTTTCCTCCAGACTCAGAACGCTGCCACCCACACAGCCCAGTTTAGTTCGAATCTGATGAAATGGCAGCGGTATTTGTCAACCGTTTGTTACACATATCACCACCACAGCATAGCCGTGACCTTTGTCCAAAAGCGTGTATTATTCACAACCATGAGATCTGCTACGTGCATCAACGGTTTCCCTCTGCAACAAAAAGCCATGCCATGGCAACCCGGCATTCCATGGTCCGTGACACACATCGCAAGTGTATTGCTCCTGTTATTACTCAGTGCCTGCACCACCGTTCCAGTTGACAATGATCGACCATCGGCCTCAACAAGGCTGGAAATACAACAAAAAGTCTTCAAACAGGCCAAAGCGCTGTTTCTCAACCAGCAATACGCACAGGCTGCCAATGCCTTGTTAATGTTAGCGAAAGAAGGCCATACCGATGCACAATATACCATCGGCTACATGTACCATTATGGCTACGGCGTGCCACGTAACGAAAAAGAGTCCATTCGCTGGATTACCACGGCTGCTGCCCGTGGCCATCCGCAAGCAGAAGAGGCGCTGGCGAGAATCAACGCCGCTTACAATCAGCGTGGTGTACTGGTGCTGCCTGCTCAACCCTGACGTAATTAAAAACCTGGAAACACCGATATTCGTCTGTCTTTCGCCGGAATTCAGAGCCCCCTCCCAGAGCAGGTATTTCGATACAACGGACAGTCATGTTGCGAAAAAAACACTAAATACTCTGCGTTCTTACACCTTCTGCGTTAAACCGACATTAATCAGCAACAAACAATGTCAATAAATCATCCAGAAACCGGCGACCCTTTTCCGTCGGCTGGATTCGCTTTAACGTACGCTCAAGCAAACCCGCCTCTTCAGCAGCGCACAGAGGGGCGGCAATCAACATAAGTTGTTGCCCCGTATGCGCAGGAAACAATGCAGACTCAAAGCCTGCACTCAAACGTAATGCATTCATCATAAATTCCAGCCCCACATCCTTGCGTGTCAAAACACGCTCACTTTGAATGCCCTGTGCGGTGCCCGCCGTGTCCATAAAGGCCTGCGGCTGACGCTGCTTGGCAAGACGTGTAATGGTCTGTTGCGCAGCATCGGTGATTTTGCCATGGGCACCCGCACCCAGCCCCAGGTAATCACCAAATTGCCAATAATTCAGGTTATGTACACACTGGCGTTTTTCTTTGGCATAAGCTGATACTTCGTATTGCCCATAGCCCGCTTCGGCCAGTTGCTGTTGTCCCGCCTGTTGTATTTGCCAGGCCAGGTCATTATTCGGTAACACGGGTGGCTGTGCATAAAATGGTGTATTGGGCTCAAGGGTAAGCTGGTAATAAGAAATATGCGTAGGCTCAAGATCGATGGCAGTAGCGACATCTTCGGCCGCTTGCGCCTGTGTCTGGTCCGGCAGAGCAAACATCAGGTCGAGATTAAAATTGTCAAAGCCAGCAGCATGCGCTATTTCTGCGGCACGAATGGCCTCTCCCCGGCCATGAATGCGGCCAAGCACTTGTAAGGCATCGTCATGAAAACTCTGCACACCGATGGACAGGCGATTAATACCCAGCGCGCGGTATTCACAAAATTTTTCCTGTTCGGCGGTACCAGGATTGGCTTCGAGCGTAATTTCGGCATCGGCATTAATGCTCAACCGCGCACGCAGACCAGACAACAATTGATCCAGCGCCTCAGGCGAAAACAGGCTGGGCGTACCGCCGCCGATAAACACACTCATTACCCGCCGCCCCCAGATGCGCGGCAGGTCTTGTTCGAGGTCTGCCAACAACGCATTGATGTAAGCCGTTTCGGGTATCCCGTCTTTCACGGCATGGGAATTAAAATCACAATACGGGCATTTGCGTACACACCACGGCAGGTGAATGTACAGGGACAACGGCGGCAGGGCGGTAAATTGAAACACAGGCATTAAATTCTCAGCGGTCGGGGCGTGCTATGTTATGGCCTGCTTATGATAAAAACCATACCCGTGACCCACCGTACCGCTGCCCTCAAAGATCTGCAACGCATCCCCGGCATAGAGCCGTCCATTGCCAACGATTTGTACGGGCTGGGTATTACTGCTGTGCAGGATTTGCGCGGCAGTGATCCCGAGGCACTGTATACAGAATTGTGTGTACAGGCCGGTCAACCAGTGGACCGTTGCGTATTGTATGTGTTTCGCTGTGCGGTTTGGTTTGCGGGCCATGGAACCACCTGCCCGACCCCGGAAAGACTCAAGTGGTGGAACTGGAAGAAGCCCACATGAGCGCGCTGAATGTTATTGACTTGCGCACTCATGGGCGCGGCCCTTATTCCCTCTCTATTGCGCCGGGCGAATGTGTCAGCCTGCGGGGCGATTCCGGCAGCGGCAAATCACTGTTGCTGCGCGCCATTACCGATCTCGACCCTCATGACGGACAGGTGTTGCTGGATGATATATCCCGTACACAGTTCACTGCGCCACAGTGGCGCAAACAGGTCGCGCTGCTGCCAGCAGAAAGTCAGTGGTGGCAAGATGAAGTGGGCGCTCACTTTTCTGCTGAAGCATGCCCCTGGCTTGAGCCCTTGGGTTTTGGCGCAGAAACAATGCACTGGCAGGTGAGCCGTCTCTCCAGTGGCGAAAAACAGCGTTTGGCACTGGCACGAATACTCATGAATAAGCCTCGGATACTGTTGCTGGACGAGCCCACCGCCAGTCTTGATAACGACAATGTCCTCGCCGTGGAAAAACTCATCGAAAAGTACCGTTGTGATACCGCTGCCGCCGTATTGTGGGTAAGTCATGACGCCCAGCAGGCCGCGCGAGTCGGCGACCGACATTTACAACTCACCACCGACGGCATCCGGGAATATACACCATGATCACGCTGAGTACTGTGGACCTCTCTCTCGCCGCCGGACTGGTGCTGGCCATGGCGGCGCTGAGCTGGCGCATGCAACTGGGCCTCAGCGGACAATTGCTCATTGCAGGCACACGTACCGTGGTGCAACTGTTGCTCATCGGGCTGGTACTGAAGGCACTGTTTGCCAATGTGGATTTACTCTGGGTAACCGGCATCTCGCTGGTCATGCTGCTGGCCGCCGGGCGCGAGGTAATGGCCCGCCAGCAACGACGCTTCACTGGCTGGTGGGGTTTTGGCATGGGCACTGGTGCGATGTTTATCTCATCCTTCGCTATTACCGTACTGGCACTGACCACCATGGTTGCCACCGACCCCTGGTATGACCCGCAATACGCCGTGCCCCTGCTGGGCATGTTGCTGGGCAACACTATGAGCGGCATCGCGCTGGCGCTGGACCGGCTCACCACCACAGCATGGCAACAACGTGCCATCATCGAACAGCGCCTGATGCTGGGGGCCACTCGCCTGGATGCCATTGCTGAAATTCGCCGCGAAGCCATGCGCAGCGGCATGATGCCGATCATCAATTCCATGGCCGCCGCCGGGCTGGTGAGTCTGCCGGGCATGATGACCGGGCAGATTCTTGCTGGCAGCCCGCCACTGGAAGCCGTGAAATACCAGATTCTGATCATGTTTTTGATCAGTGCCGGAACCGGATTCGGTGTGACAGCTGCACTGTGGCTGGCTTCAAAACGGTTGTTCGATGACCGACATCGGCTACGGCTGGACAAACTCACCGGGCCACGCAATTGACGATAATCCTAGATTCCGCCGTTGAACGACCTGTAGAGTGCGTTGAATGTTGTGGCTGGCAAGACGCAACGCAATGAGGAGTCATAGCCCGCTATTGCGACGATGCGCAACGCGGCCAGACGTAAAAGGCAACGTGCTATACCGGTCGTAGCGACTCACTCAACCAGTGAATGCATCCTCGAAGCAGTCAACTGCGGAATCCAGGATAATTCCCCGCTCCCCTGTGCGAACAAGCAATACCCGATAACATAGAAAACCACTATGGAATAACGGTATGATGTCCGCTACCTGTTTCAGCAAGGATGCGAAAATATGAATTCGTAACCAACGTGTAATCAGGAGTGTCGTACGTGAATGATGTAAATGACTGGATTGGCCTCGCACGCGAGGAACTGGAAAAACTGAATGTGGACGAAGTCCGGCAATCCGGCGTGCTGCCCGGCGGAGGCAAGCAGTTTTTTCCGGTAATCGGCTACCCACCACTCACCATGTTTTCCGAAATGGACGACACCGCCCTGTTCGAGAATTTTGCCCAGCGCCCAGCGTCAAAAACCATCGCCTACGGCCACATTCCCTTTTGTCCCTCGCGCTGCACCTTTTGTCACTGGATTACCAAAACCAAAACCAAAGCCGAAGAAGTCGATATTTACCTCGACCACCTCGAACAGGAAATGTCCCTCTATCGCAGCAAAATGGGCATGGACGCTATTCCCGCCAGCTCCGTACTTATTGGCGGCGGCACCCCCACCTATTTATCACCCCAACAAATGGAGCGATTTCTCGCCGCATTTACCCGGCACTTTGACTTAAGCGACTGCACCCAATTCTCCATCGAAGCCGAGCCCACCACCCTGCTCGGCAAAGAAGGCCGGGAAAAACTGGCTGTCATGAAAGACTACGGTGTGCATCGCATCAGCCTCGGCGTGCAATCGTTTGATGATTCCGTACTGGCCGCCATGGGACGCACTCACAACAATATCGACACACTGGAATCCATCCAGCAAATGCGCCGCGCCGGTATTGACAATATTTTTATCGATCTGATTTACGCTTACCCTGGCCAAACCGTAGAACACTGGGTAGAAAATATGCTCACCGCCGTCAACCTGGACATTGAAGGTTATCAACTCTACCGACTGCGCATCCGCCCACACGGTGACCGCGATGGCAACATTCTCAAAGTACACAGCAGCGCCCCGGAAAAATTCCCCGAGCCCGACGATATTCAACTGATGAAATACCTCGGCATCATGATCTCGGAACGTCACGGCTACGGTGAACACCAAACCCGCATCTTTGCCCGCAAAGCCGAAGACATCTCCCACTACCTGCGCGACTGGGCCTGCGACCTCGCCGACGTCACAGGAGTCGGCGTCTCATCCTGGTCAAATCTGCGCGGTGTTTTCTCTATGAACGTCGGTGATGCCAACCTGGAAAACTACTACCGGTTAGTGCGTCAGGGAAAAGTATCAGTGAATCGCGGCAAAATCCGCACCGCAGATGACGAACGCCGACGCTGTTTTATTTTGCCACTGAAAAACGCGCGCGTCAGCAAAGCATTGTTTACCGAACGCACAGGCGAAACCGTCGAACACTGTTTTGCCAAAGAAATTAACGGGTTTAAAGTACTGGGACTGATGGCAGAAAATGACGAATATGTATGGCTCACATCACGAGGCCGTTTTTTTGCCGATGAAATTGCCACTCAGTTTTTTGACCCTGACTACCTGCCCTTCCCGGACGTTACGCGCATCGCCAATACAGCCGCAGGCTAATCACAAAACACAGGGCGGACAATAACGGGGCTGCTTAACAGCCAGCCACTGGTCATCTGATCACTTCTCCTCCCCCGAATCGCCCCGATATTGACCTGGATAGTTACACTGGATCAGGAAAATTGATGCCATTAGAGATATGAAATTTATTTGACGCGCCACCTGAAGACCGTTACTTTCATGCCTCAAATCTGACACGCTGTTTTGAGGCTGATATGAAAAAACATACGGGAAAATGCAGTTGTGGGAATATAGAATATTGTTTTGAAGGGGAGCCTATTAATTCAGCATTTTGCTATTGTAAAGAATGCCAGACGCATACCGGTTCTGATAAATGGTTTGGGGTGTGGGTGCCAGTCGATAAATTCGAATTTACCAAAGGTACGCCGACAAATTTTACCCGCCTTGGAGATTCTGGAAAAAACATGAATCATCAATTCTGTAGTGATTGTGGTGCGACGTTATGTGTGGAGGTAACCGTCGGTAATTTTTATTCTGTAGCCGTATCAACGCTAAATGACAGCAATGAATTCTCTCCTCAGATGGCTATTTATACTTCATCAGCGCCTAAATGGGCAGTGTTCCCAGTCGGCATCCCAAGGTATGAAGTTCTTCCTCCGGGGCTGGGGGATTAAAGAGCATACATATTCCTTAATCCCCCCAGTTACCAATAAGCAACTTTTTTATCGGCGATAATTCTCGAAAGCTCAGCGGGGTACAGGCTTCATTCTACAGTAACTGATTTCGCAAGGTTACGCGGTTGGTCTACGTCCGTACCTTTAAGCACAGCCACATAATAAGACAACAGTTGCAACGGAATGGTATACACAATCGGTGACATAGCGTCATCCACCGGTGCAACATTTAATACCTGTATGCCTTCAGCCTGCTGTAACTCAGAATGCATATCGGCAAACACCAGCAACTCGCCGCCACGGGCACGCACTTCCTGCAAATTAGACTTCAGTTTTTCCAGCAGTTCATTGTTAGGCGCGACAGCAATGATGGGCATATTTTCATCCACCAACGCCAGCGGGCCATGCTTCAATTCACCCGCAGGATAGGCCTCGGCATGAATGTAAGAAATCTCTTTGAGCTTGAGCGCACCTTCCATCGCTACCGGATATTGTGCGCCGCGCCCTAAAAACAAGGCGTTGTGTTTGTCGGAAAATTGTTTGGCAATTTCCTGGATAGGCTCATCGAGCTTTAGTACCCGATCAATTTCGCCGGGCAGTTTTTCCAACTCACCAACCATACGGGCTTCATCTTCTGCGGATAAGCCATTACGCCTGCCCAGGGTAATCACCAATAACATCAACGCTACCAATTGCGTGGTAAACGCTTTGGTGGAGGCAACACCAATTTCCGGGCCGGCCCGCGTTAACAGCACCAAATCAGACTCGCGGACCAAAGAGCTTTCAGGCACGTTACAAATCGACAAAGAGTGACCAAAGCCCAGACGTTTGGCTTCCTGCAAACCCGCTAACGTATCTGCCGTTTCACCGGATTGTGAAAGAGTGACGATGAGGGAATTATTGCGCACAACAGGTTTGCGATAACGAAACTCACTGGCGACTTCAACACTACACGGAATACCAACAATAGACTCCAGCCAATAACTGCCAATCAATCCCGAATGGTAGCTGGTACCGCAAGCAATGATGTGTACGCCCTGCACTTTGTCAAAAATGTCCGGTGCCGCCGCGCCAAAGGCCTGTTCCAATACCCGGCCTTCACTGATACGGCCTTCCAATGTATCCGCAATCGCCTGGGGCTGTTCATAAATTTCTTTAAGCATGTAGTGGCGGTATTCACCACGATCCACCGCATCAGCTGATTGTTCACTCTCTTTAATGGGGCGCTGTACTTCGTTGCCCTGGGCATTGTAAATAACGAGGCCAGTGCGACGAATATCGGCAATGTCACCTTCTTCCAAAAAGATAAATCGTTGTGTGACGGGTAACAACGCCGCCACGTCCGAGGCAATAAAATATTCACCAATCCCCACACCAATCACCAGCGGACTACCCCGGCGCGCGGTAATCAAACGCCCTTCTTCTTTTGCGCTGACCACTCCCAGGGCATATGCACCATCGAAGTCATCAACAGCAGCCCGCACCGATGCCAGCAGGTCTTTACCCTGCTCAACATGATAGTCGTAGATCTGATGGACAACGACTTCGGTGTCGGTTTCCGAGGTAAAAATATGCCCTGCCTGGATTTGTGTTTCGCGCAGTTGTTCATGGTTTTCAATAATGCCGTTATGGACAACCGATACCATGTTGCGACAAACATGGGGATGGGCATTGTTTTGGCTCGGCACACCGTGAGTCGCCCAGCGAGTGTGTGCAATACCCACCTTGCCAGCGAGACTTCCATCCATCGCTTTCACCAATGCTGCGACTTTGCCCATGGAACGCACACGAGCCAGCTTGCCTGTGCCGTCCAATACGGCAACACCTGCGGAGTCATAACCGCGATATTCAAGACGACGCAAACCTTCTACCAGAATTGGCACCACATCCCTATCCGCAACAGCTCCTACAATTCCGCACATCTGATTTATCCCTGAAATTTGGTTAATACATATCCTGGCACACGGCTAAACTCAGCCTGCGCATCGATGATCATTGTATTTTATTGATTTTTAATTAAACAGCCCTTAACTGAATAGCATTCAATACATACTCAAATTTATATGCGCCATCTCTCCGTTTACGGCTTTTTCTTTTTGGGTCGTTTCCAGTTTTTTACCGTCACTTGCTCTGCCCGGCTCAAGGCCAATGTATTCGCCAGAGTATCTTTGGTGATCGTGGACCCTGCACCTATGGTCGTTCCCTCAGCAATAACCACCGGGGCAATGAGCTGTGTATCAGAACCAATAAAGACATTGTCACCAATCACCGTTTGATATTTATTTGCCCCGTCATAATTACAGGTGATGGTACCTGCGCCCACATTCACACCGGCACCCATGGTTGTATCGCCGACATAACTCAGATGATTAACTTTACTGCCTTCCGCAATGCTGGACTTTTTGATTTCGACAAAATTGCCCACCTTCACCTTGTTGGCCAGGTTTGTCTGTGGTCGCAAACGGGCAAACGGGCCAATATCACACTGCATACCGACAATACTGTCTTCCAGCAGGCAATTGGCGTGTATTTGTGTACCTGCACCAATGCTGACATTTTTCAGCACCACGTTGGGGCCAACCCGCACGCCATCTGCCAACGTTACCCGCCCTTCGACAAGCACATTAATATCAATCTCAACATCACGCCCAATGACAAGCTCACCCCGCAAATCAAAACGGGCAGGGTCACGCAAAGTCAGGCCATCATCCATCAATTGTCGTGCCTGACGTAATTGAAAAGCCCGTTCCAGTTCGGCCAGTTGCCGCTTGTTGTTCACGCCTTCAATTTCGCAAATCTCATCGGGATGCGCCGTAGTGATATCAACACCATCCGTCACTGCGAACCCCACAATATCCGTCAGATAAAATTCACCCTGGGCATTATTGTTATCCAGTCTGGCAATCCACTTTTTGAGCATATCTGCTTTTACCGCCAACATACCGGTATTGATCTCATTAATCTTCAACTGTTCTGTGCTGGCATCTTTTTGCTCAACAATACATTGCACTTTTTCCTCCGCATTACGCACAATGCGACCATAACCCGCAGGATCAGCCAGTTTCGCTGTCAACAACGCCAGAGCATCACCCGTAGTGGCAGCAATGAGTCGTTGCAGCGTACTCACCGTAATCAGCGGCACATCACCATATAACAACAACACCAGATGATCATCCGGAATGGCAGGCAAAGCCTGTTCGACTGCGTGGCC
>JALSGT010000126.1 GCA_026982555.1 Chromatiales bacterium | reverse complement strand
CCGCGTTATTGTCCCTCCATTGAGGACAAGATTGTGCGCTTTGCGGACAAAGACTCGCATCAGATTTTTGTGGAACCGGAAGGATTAACGACACATGAAGTCTATCCTAACGGTATCTCCACCAGCCTGCCTTTTGATGTGCAGTACGCGCTGGTGCGTTCCATGAAAGGATTTGAAAATGCGCATATTACCCGGCCAGGTTACGCTATCGAATACGATTTTTTTGACCCGCGAGACCTCAAGCCGTCGCTGGAGACCAAGCACCTGTCGGGATTGTTTTTCGCCGGGCAGATTAATGGCACCACCGGTTATGAAGAAGCGGCAGCACAAGGACTGCTGGCGGGCATCAATGCGGCGCGGCAGTCGCGGGAAGAAGAGAGCTGGAGTCTGCGTCGTGATCAAGCCTATCTCGGTGTGCTGGTGGATGATCTCACCACCAGTGGCACACAAGAACCCTACCGTATGTTTACCTCGCGGGCCGAGTACCGCCTGTTGCTGCGTGAAGACAATGCGGATCTGCGACTGACCGCCATGGGTCGTGAACTGGGGCTGGTAGATGATGTGCGCTGGACGGCATTCGAGAAAAAACGTGACACTATCGAGCGCGAAAGTCAGCGGTTGCACGAAACTTTAGTGCGGCCAAAAGTCGTCAATGGCGTAGTGGCTGAGCGAGTGCTGGGTCAGCCGCTGAACAAAGAGGCACATTTGGACGAGCTGCTGCGTCGTCCAGGTGTTGATTACACCGGATTGATGTCGTTGCAGGGTGCAGGGCAAGCCGTGGATGACCCGGTGGTGGCGGAACAAGTGGAAATTCAAATCAAATATTCCGGCTATATTGCGCGTCAGAAAGATGAAATTGCCCGCCATCAACGTCAGGAAAACATGCCCTTGCCGGACGACCTGGATTATAGTCAGGTCAGCGGCCTGTCCAATGAAGTGAGTCAGAAGCTGGCCGCGCAACGGCCTGCAACACTGGGGCAGGCATCACGCATATCCGGGGTAACGCCCGCCGCGGTTTCCCTGCTGTTGGTGCATCTGAAAAAACGTGATATGACCCGGCGTATTCAACAGGCGTGAGTCATTCCGGCCAAAACATGACAGGAAACCACAATGCAGGATTCATCGGGAGAAGGTGCGTGAAAATGTGCAATGCAATGCGGGTTACGATAGTCATCGCGTTTATGATGGTGGGTCTGGCGCAGGCGGGTGACGATCATCATACGCATGACAATGGCCAACACACTGACACAGACCACGGCATGATCAGCAAAAAGAGCGCACATAGCGTGAAAGAAACGCTGGACCGCCTGGAGGCCGCCTTGAAAAAGAAAGGTATTACGGTCATTCTGCGCTGGAGTCACGATGCCAAAGCGGAGAAAGTCGGCGTTCCGCTGCGGCCCACTGAATTATTGCTGTTTGGCAACCCGAAGCTGGGTTCACATATGTTTACCAGTGCGCAGACAGCAGGTATTGACCTACCATTGAAAGCATTGGCCTGGAAGGATGAAAAAGGCCAGGTGTGGTTGACGTACAATGATCCGGCCTACATTGCGAACCGTCACG
>JALSGT010000125.1 GCA_026982555.1 Chromatiales bacterium | reverse complement strand
AATAGTGTTGTTCAAAACGGTCACAGATGATGTTGGCGGGTTGCATAGGGGGCTCTGCTGCGTGCGGGTATGTTGATGATATTGCTGAACATAATACAATAATGGAAGGGGGTTGTCTGCCCGTCTGAATAAACCAGACGTGACCTGACAGTTACTGATTTTGAAGAGGTAACCGTCAGGGTAGGCCTGAACGACTGCAATCTATCACACCCCCGGCATATCCAGCACCGCGAACATCACGCATCACCAGGCTTAAACTCACTGCGAGTACGAATCCGAAATAGTTTTTCAACCGGTAGCACTGCAATAATACCATCACCTTCCAGGCCAACATGTGCGGCTTCCATAATGGCTTCAGCAATTTCTTCCGCCTTGGAAGCTTCGGTAAATATTTCAATACGCGCATGACTCACCAGCCAGTCATTGCTATAAAGATCAGCATATTCACCATAACCTCTTACTTTGCTGATACTGAAACCATGCACACCGAGCTTTTGCAACTTCTGCTCAACTTTTTCACAGGATTCACAACGGATAATCGCCGTTACTTTTCTAAAGTTCATGGGCTGCTCCTGAAAATACAGGGTGTCAGGCAGCTCAAACATTGAGTTGCCTGACACTCATGTCGTTATTTGCTTAATAATAAATGCCGGCTTTATGTTTTTGGCCATCTTTGGTTTTAAAAAGAATCATCATCTGATGCTTTCCTTCATGCCCAAGATCATAACCGGCCATATACCAGTCACCCATTTTCATGACTTTTTTGGTTTCTTCTTTACCATTGGGATGCACTACTTTGGTATTCATGGTGATATTGTCCAGTGCTTTGCCATTCTTTTCCACTTTGATCATAAAATCATGACTGCCGCCCATTTCTTTACCCGCTTTGGCTTTCATGATGTGGAAACTGACGTCGTAACCATCAACCTCTTTTTTCACCAGGAACATGCCGCCTTTTTCATCATGTTTATCATGCTCGGCGGAACCATGGTCATCATGTTTCATTCCATCCATACTGCCGTGATCGTCATCATGACTATGGCCATGATCGTGGCCTTCCGATGCATGAACAGTGTTCACGGAAATCAGCAATGCAGCAAGAACCGGAATAAGTGTCAGTTTTTTCATTTTCATCTCCTGATTATGTCGTTAAAAAATTATTCAATATGTAACAATTGCCATTATGAGCAACGCTCAAACCACAGTGTTTTTTGCAGTCTGCCGTCGCAATTGCCGTTCCTGAAATTGCAAAACCAAACCATAAATCACCGGCAAGACCAGCAGGCTCAAAATAGTGACCGTGGCCATTCCCCCCACCATGGGCGCAGCGATGCGTTGCATGACACCGGAACCCGTACCGCTGCCCCACATGATGGGCAGTAAACCCGCGATGATAGCGGTGGCGGTCATCACGATAGGTCGCACACGTTCCGAGGTTCCTGCATGTACTGCCGCCATGATTTCTTTTGCATCCAAAGCCTCCCCCTTGTCGCGACGACGACGTGCGATTTCATGGTCTATAAACGTTAGCACCAACACACCGATTTCTGCCGCCACACCAGCCAGAGCGATGAAGCCGACCGCTACCGCGACTGACATATTGAAACCCAGCCAGTAAATCAGCCAGAAACCACCGATCAACCCAAAAGGAATGGACAACATAACCACCAACGGCTCCGAGACATTGCGGAAGTTAAAAAACAACAACAGAAAGATCACCAGTAATGTCAACGGTACCACGATACGCAAACGCTCAGCGGCACGTTCCATGTATTCAAATTGCCCGGACCATACCAGGGTATAACCGGCTGGAATTTTCACCTGGGCCTTCACCACCTCCTTGGCACTGGCTACATAGCCACCGATATCCGAGGTCTTGATGTCCACATAAACCCAGGCATTAGGACGCGAGTTTTCGCTCTTGATGGCGGGTGGGCCGCGTCGCAGTTTCAGCTCGGCTACCAGCGCCAACGGAATCTGCGTTCCCGTGGGTGTAGGAATCAATACCCGCTGTAACTGCTCCATATTGTCACGCAGCTCACGCGGATAACGCACGTTAACCGGATAACGCTCCAGCCCTTCTACCGTTTGCGTGACGTTCATACCACCGATAGCACTTTGAATAATGTCCTGCACGTCGCCCACGGTAAGACCGTAACGCGACGCCGCAACACGGTCGATGTCAAAGTCCAGGTAATAACCACCCGCTGCTTTGTCACCAAAAGCGGACAAGGTATCCGGCATGGTTTTCAACGCGCGCTCAATGTCACCTGCCACTGTCTCCAGCACGTTAAGGTCCGGCCCGCTGACCTTGATGCCAATGGGTGTTTTAATGCCGGTGGACAGCATGTCGATGCGGGTTTTGATGGGCATGGTCCAGGCATTGGCGACACCGGGAAACTTGATGGCAGCATCCATTTCCGCCATTAATTCCTTGGTGGTTTTGTCCGGGTTCGGCCAGTCAGACTTGGGCTTGAGCCGCACCGTGGTTTCAATCATCGCCAGCGGTGCCGGGTCAGTTGCCGTTTCGGCACGTCCCACTTTGCCGAAGACCTGATGAACTTCGGGGAAGGTGTAGAGAATTTTATCCGTCTGTTGCAGGATCTCCTTGGCCTTGGTGATAGACAACCCCGGATAGGTGGTCGGCATGTACAGAATGTCACCTTCGTCCAGTGGCGGCATGAATTCACTGCCAAGCTTGTTCACTGGCCAGGCCGTTACCAGCAACAATGTCCCTGCTATCAGCAGCGTCAACCAACGCCACTGAATAGCCCTTTGCAGTACTGGCGCGTGGATGGCATGCAAAAAACGGTTCACCGGATTTTTGGCTTCGGGCATGATTCTGCCACGAATAAAATAGCCCATTAATACCGGCACCAGGGTAATCGCAAGAATGGCTGCTGCTGCCATAGCATAGGTTTTGGTGAATGCCAGCGGTGCAAACAAACGCCCCTCCTGAGCTTGAAGCGTAAATACCGGCAGGAAGGATACGGTGATAATCAACAGTGAGAAAAACAGCGCGGGCCCGACTTCGCGGGAGGCCGAGGCTACCGCTTCCCAGCGTTCGGGCAGAGTCAGCTCACGGCCCTTTTTGTTGCCTGCGTGCTCCAGGTGTTTATGGGCGTTTTCAATCATTACGATGGCACCATCCACCATGGCTCCGATAGCAATAGCGATACCCCCCAGCGACATGATGTTGGCATTGATACCCTGCCACTTCATCACTATAAACGCCATCAGAATACCCACAGGCAACGTAATAACAGCCACCAATGCCGAGCGGGCATGCAACAAAAACAGGATGCAGATAAGGCTCACCACAATGGATTCTTCGATGAGCTTTTCAGCCAGATTATTCACCGCGCGCTCAATGAGGTCGCCACGGTCATAGACTGGCACAATCTCCACACCTTCCGGTAAACCGCTTTTCAGTTCTTCCAGTTTTTCGCGTACGCGCTCGATGGTGGCCAGCGCATTTTCACCGTAACGCATAATCACCACACCACCGACCACTTCACCTTCGCCATTCAATTCTGCGACGCCACGCCGCAGTTCAGGGCCGATCTGGATATTGGCCACGTCCATCAGGCGTATAGGTGTGCCATTGGCATCAACGCCCACCGGAATAACTTCCAGATCCGCAATGGAACGAATGTATCCTTTACCACGCACCATGTATTCAGTCTCGGCCATTTCTACCAGTTTGCCACCGACATCATTATTGGAACGCTGAATAGCATATTTTACCTTGGACAATGGAATGCCGTAGGCCAACAGCGCATTGGGATCAACCTCCACCTGATATTGTTTGACATAGCCGCCTACCGAGGCCACTTCGGAAACACCCTGTACTGTTTGCAAGGGATAACGCAGATACCAGTCCTGCAAGGAACGCAGTTGTGCCAGGTCATGATTGCCCGTGCGATCCACCAGGGCATATTCGTAAATCCAGCCGACACCAGTGGCATCCGGCCCCAGCGAAGGCGACAGTCCATCGGGCAGTCGAGAGCTAACATAGTTTAGATACTCCAGCACCCGCGAACGGGCCCAGTACATGTCAGTGCCGTCTTCAAAAATAATGTAGACAAAGGAAAAGCCAAAGAAAGAATAACCACGTACCACTTTGGCAGAGGGTACCGCCAGCATTGCTGTGGTCAAAGGATAGGTCACCTGATCTTCCACCACTTGCGGTGCCTGCCCCGGGTATTCGGTAAACACAATCACCTGCACATCGGAAAGATCCGGGATGGCGTCCAGTGGTGTGTTTTTGACCGCAAATATACCGGCCACCACTATGAGTGCAGTGGCAATCAGTACCAGGAATTTGTCACGCAACGAGGCATTAATAATACTCTGAATCATTATGTTCCCCTATTTCGCTCTTTCCAGCGACATATCATCCATAGACATATCATCCATAGACATATCATCCATAGACATATCATCCATAGACATGTCGTCCATACTCATGTCATCAGATACACTGGCAGAGTTGTTATCGCCCTGCGCCGCATTCAGTATCTCCATCATTTTTGCGGTCGCTTCACGCAACTTGGATTCTGAATCAATAAGGAACTGGGCGGAGGTCACCACTTCTTCACCGGCTTTCAGGCCGGCCAGTATCTGGGTGCCCCCCCCGGTGGTGATACCGAGTTTAACTTCACGCGGCTCAAATTTTCCGGCGCCGCGCACCACAAATACCTGTTCACGAGTCCCTGAGCGCACCACTGCTTCGGCAGGCACGACCACCGCATCAATCTGCCGACTCGCCGCAATGCTCACCTCGGCAAACATATCGGGCTTCAATAACAGATCCTTGTTATCAAAAACCAGGCGCACTCTGACCGTGCGGGTTTTGGCCTCGGCATAGGGGTAGATATAAGCAAGACGGCCCGTAAACGTTTTACCCGGCACACCGGTCAATTGCATTTCAACCTGATCGCCAACGGTGATCCAGGGCAATTCATATTCGTAAATATCAACATACACCCACACCCTGGACAGGTCAGCCAACATATATAATTCTGTTTTAGGGGTAACGTACTGTCCCTCACGGGCGCCGATCTTTATTGCGATACCATTAAAGGGTGAATGAATATGCAGATATTTTTTGATCTCGTGCGTGCGCTCCAGCTCCCGAATCTGGTGCTCAGCCATATCCAGTAATTCCAAACGTGCCCGTGCCGTTTTCTCCAGGTCAATGGCTCCCTGACGAATATCGTCGAAAGGACTGTTTGCCAAAACCTGTTTATTTTTCATTGCCAACAGATATTCTTCCTGGCTGGCAACCAATTGCGGTGCATAAATACTTAACAGAATGTCATCCTTTTTAACCGGTGAACCGGTTTTGTCGATACGCAGTTCCTTGATCCAGCCCTCGGTCTTGGGATGCAGGCGGGATAACCGCTCTTCGTTATACGCGACCCGGCCCACGGCTCGAATATGCCGACTCAGGGTACGCTGCTCTGCGATGGCCGTACGCACACCAATGTTTTGTACAGTAACCGGATCTATTTTCACCGTGCCTGCGGGAGCATCACCGGCATTATCGTCATCCGCATAAACCGGAATATAATCCATGCCCATTTCATCCTGAGCGGGTACGGGTGAGGTAATGGCCGGATTCATGGGATTCCGGTAAAACAGCGCCTTGCGCTCTTTGGGTTTGTTATCATCCGCATAGACCGGGATATAATCCATACCCATCTCGTCCTGAGCAGGCACCGGCGACGTAATAGCCGGGTTCATAGGGTTTCGATAAAACAGGGGTTTACGATCCTGTTCAGCATTCCCCGCCGTATTCACAGCATCAGCAGCCATGCGTGATGCAAACCAGTATCCACCACCGCCACCCACGGCCAATGCAACCAGTATTGCTACCATCACAGTTTGTTTGTTCATGAATTCACCTCAAAATTTCGTGCTAATCAATTAGCATTAAAAACACTAATTCCAGTTATTTTTTTCATCACCATCAAACAAACTTTGCTTGCCAATGGCCGCTGTTAATCGTGCCAGCGCCTGATTACCCTGGGACAGTGCTCTCCAGTAACGAGTCTCGTAATTGAATAAGGTAATTTGCGCACGCACCAGATTCAGAAAGTCCACTTTGTTCACCTGATAAGCCGCCAGCATGGAAGCAACCGTCTGCGCAGCCTGGGGGATAATGCCCTGTTTAAACAAACTGGTCTGTTCGCGGGATTGCTGATAGTCAGCCAGTGCGCGCGATACCTCGGCCGCCACCCTGCTATGGGCATCATCCAGTTCATACCGGTTTTGCAGCACCTGAGAAGTACGCTGATCCACAGCCTTGTCTTGCCGGGCTCCGGCATAAATGGGCAGATTCATACTGAACATCACAGAGAGAAAATCATCACGGCTGCTGCCGTCTATATTTTCTCCGCCACGATAACCATACGCAGCACCTAACTTGAAATCAGGGGAATAACTCTTTTTTGCCAAACCCAGGCGGGCGCGAGCTGCATCAATTTTACTTTGAGCAGCAGCCAGCACAGGACGGTTTTTTGCGGCATAACTCAGTAAACGTTGTTCATCAGTAATCTCCGCCAGCGTTTCTGTTATTCGCTGGGGTAATTGCAACGGGCTATTTGTGGGCTGATCCAGCAAGGTATTTAGTTGAACAACCTGATTGCGCCGCACCCCCTGCAAATTGATGCTCTGGTCATGCAGTTTGGACAACTCCAGTTGCGCAAGCAGAACATCCTGTTGCAGTCCCTTGCCCACCTTGTATTTCGTTTGTGCAACATCAACGAACTGACGCAACAACTCTCTATTTCGAGCCACGATTTCCAGCGCACGATCCGTGAAATACAGATTCCACCACACCGTTTTCACATCACGCACCAGCTTCAAACGTAATTCTTCAACCTGCCAGTGAGCCACTGTGCTTTCATGTTCCGCAACCGCCTCACGTAACGCAAGCTTGCCAGGAAATGGCAGCGTCTGACTGAACCCGATCTGCAACTGAGTCATGCCTTCCTGCGTGAAATCAAAACTATCAATGGGTAAATTCAGCATGTTTAATGACAAACGAGGATCAGGCAGTGAACCTTGCTGTGAAGGTACGGTGGCAAGCGCTTCGGCACGGGTTTTCATCGCCGCCAGCCCTGGGTGATCCGCCAGGGTGATGGCCACCGCATCCGCCAGTGACAGTTGCTTTGACTCCGGTGCTGCAAACACAACGCTGACATTGCTGACAATCAGCAGACCGCCAATCGCCAACAGAAAAAATAATTGCTTAAACCGCATACCACCCTCCTTCCCTGAAGCAGGTAAGCCCCACAGCATGATGAAATACTGCGGGCAATCCTGAAAATAATGTAGTGCCAGTCATTGCCTGACCGGGAGTTTGCAAATGGAACAGAATCATCAGACTCTCCTGAAATATTCATAACACGCACGCGCAAGCGCAGCCATGCGGGCAAACCCCGCAGGTCAAAAATCAGGAGTAACGTGGAGGCCGGTAATCCGGCAAGAGATCAGCGCTATAGAGCGAAACGCCTGAAACAGTGAGCTGAATGTGTGTACTCAGCTCGGTATGTTTCGACAGGATCTGGGGAATCCCCAGCGACACAGGACAACTGCTGCAATGATTGACATCCTGGCAGTTGCTGCATTTCCCCTGCTTGTTGCAGGCATCATCCAGCATTTTCACCGTATCGCTTTGGGCAATATCACTGACTGTAGCTGCCTCTGCGCTCATCAAGAGCGCCATCGAATCGTCAGCCTGCGCGGCAAACACAGGCTGTACAGGTGACAGCACAATCGCAATAATCAGCAATAGACGGAGATGTTGTATAAAGATAGCCATGATTAGAGGTAAAGTGTAGGTGCCAGTATGTGATTTTGTCAACAATTGCCGATACATATATGCCGCCGGGCATCATGCAGTCCGACCTGATCAAAGCACGTAAGTTCCTCCCTGTGTGTAACTTGCACCCGATTCATCAAATGCATCACATACGAAATCAATTTGACGATATAATACACGCAAACAACCCTGTTTCTTTAATATTACAAAAAGGTAATGATGATGAAATTCCGATCTTTATTTTGTCGCTTGCTTACATTGGCAATTTTATCGTTGCCCCCCCTGTCGAGCGTGGTCGCTGCCAATAAATATTCCATTGACAACCCGCCGAAAGTGCCCGAAAAATATGTCGCCGGCATGGAAAAGTTCAGAGCCCTGTGTTCCAGTTGTCACGGAAAATGGGGGAATGGCACCTCTCAGGGTCCGCCGTTGATGCACGGATTTTACAAACCATCACACCACAGTGATCCAACATTTTACCGGGCAGTGCTCAAAGGTGTACAGGCTCACCACTGGCACTTTGGCGATATGCCGCCGGTACCGGGTGCAACACGAAAAGATGTTGATGTTCTTTTACCCTTTATTCGCTGGTTACAGCGTGAAAACGGTATTTATTAATTTCGTTGCATAAGGAAATGTCAAAATATGTTTTTTAAAATCATGCGGTGCCCGGCATACGTGACTTTATTATGTATGGCCATTGTTATGCCAATGGCTGTACAGGCAGAGAATACTGAAAATGATCCGTTAAAACGCGGTGAACTTGTTTACAAACGCTTTTGCTCATTGTGTCACGGAGCCAATCTTGAAGGGCAGAAAAACTGGCGAATACGAAAACCCGACGGCAAATTGCCTGCCCCGCCCCATGATGAAACCGGACACACCTGGCATCATGCTGACGAGATTCTGTTCGGTATCACCAAGCTGGGAATGATACCACCTTATGCACCGGCCGATTATAAAAGTGACATGCCAGCCTGGGGAGACACCCTTAGTGATGACGATATCTGGGCGGTTATTGCCTACATAAAAAGCCGCTGGCCTGAAGAAACACGAAAAATTCAGGCGGACATCAACAACGAAGCCTTACAGCGACAACGACAATAACGACCGGTAGATAATGTGTGACGGCACGGCTGATAAAACCCGGCATTATCATTGCGCTGATTATTGCGGGATATTTTGTACTCTCGCATAAAGGCATTATTGATTTCCTGGGTGATAGCAGCGCACTCAAAAGCTGGATACAACAACTGGGCATATTTGGCCCGCTCGTTATCATCGGCCTGCTGACACTGGCCATTATAATGAGCCCCGTCCCCAGCGCACCCATCGCTCTGGTATCAGGTGCGGTTTATGGTCATTATCTGGGAACCCTCTATGTCGTAATCGGTGCAGTGCTGGGAGCCATTATTGCTTTTTTTATCGCTCGTCTGTCAGGTGCCGATGCCCTCAAAAGCTGGTTAGGTCATCGTTATGACAAGTATCTGTCAGGTTCACAGACAACGTTAATGAGCATTGTATTTGTGTCCCGCCTGTTGCCATTTATTTCTTTCGACATGGTCAGTTATGCTGCTGGCGTGACCACATTGACTTTTTGGCGATTTTTCCTGGCGACACTGGCGGGCGTTATTCCCAGCAGCTTTTTATTGGCGCATTTTGGCAGTGAACTGGTCTCCACCGAAACCAACACGATTGCAATCACACTATTGTTGCTGGGTGCCCTCTCTCTTGGCGTCATGCTCATCAAAAAAGTATTCCCGGATGGCATCCGCCCAAAGAATCATTGAGCAATATTGTGATTGCTGGCAGGATTGTCAAAATGATTGTTACCGTCCCCTAAGTTAAGTCGGATAGTGAGGGGTTGTCGTTACTTCCATACTTTCGACCTGCAATTCCTCACTTTCCTGTAAAAACGCACGACGCAGGCGTTCTGCCCAGCCACCACCCAATTGAATACCAATCTCAATCAGTTTGTCTTCAATCTGCTTCAATGTGGCCTGTAGAAGATCATAGGTAATCTCTATGGTGTCTTGCGTAATCGCCAGATTTTTGATGCCCATCATTGCCCGTAATGCTTGACTGACCAGCATAATTTCGTCCGGAGACAACGTGTGGGACAGATGTATCCTGCGTCGCTTGATCACTTCCCGGCCTTCTTGTTTGGGTGCTTTAATACCCGGCATGCCAATATATAAATGAGGGTTAGCGAGAAAACGTTCCTGGCACTGCTTCGAGCAGAACGCAAAAGACATTTGCTGATAGTCAATCACATTATCCTGCGGGTCCACCATCATTTCGCACACCGGGTCTTTGACCTGGTCTTCAGATTGATTCATGTCGCTTCTCCTTCTGTTCTGAATGTCTGGCGTTTTTCCTCATTTTTCAGTGTCGCCTTGATACATTGTTTATAGTGACAGTGGTTCTGCTATTGTCTCAATAAGGTGACAAATCTCATCACCATTCGGTTCCCCATCAGGCATGGTTTTCCATTTTTCCAATGCCTCTTTCATCCGCTGTGTCAAGGTATTCAGCTCAGCCAGTCGAACCTGGTTATCTTCAATACGCTGGTGAATAATATCCCGGACAGTGGGGCAAGGTGATTGCCCCCGGTTTCCGTGTTTAAAAATTTCCTGAATATCACTCAAAGAGAACCCCAGCCCTTTCGCCTGACGGATAAAGTTAACTCTTTTGGCATCATCATCGCTGAATAGTTGATAATCATTGGCGGGATTTCGTTTTGGATGCAGTAATCCAATCCGCACGTAATGACGTATCGCTGCCGGTGTTACCTGGGTTAGTCTGGATAATTCACTGACTTTCATGATCAATTACCTGCCACTATTTCTTTGTTTCACGGTTAATCATGCACACAACACTCGTCCCGACACCAGATACAATAACAATCGATGTGGTCACAGGTGACATCTTTTCGACGACTGTTATAACGATACCTTGCCCACGGCCCCAGTAAATGTTTGAGTAACGAGGGCTGATACTGTCGCCGCAGTGATTCGCGCAGATCCGGCTTGGAAAGCTGGTGCTTCAAAAACCAGCCATAACCCCGGTTTCCCAACAGCGAAAACAGACTACGATTAACAATCGAGGTTTCCATTTGCGGGCGTAACGCCCGCTGCCACAGCGTGTCATAATTTTCGCCCGTCAACAGGCTTTTGGCTGCCAGCACGCCGGACGAAATCGCCAGCCGCATACCAAA
>JALSGT010000124.1 GCA_026982555.1 Chromatiales bacterium | reverse complement strand
CCCACCATAAATAAAGAGAGGATTGTAAGCTCCACCGGGGTTTTCACCAATTTGAAAAGAGGCTGCACGAGCGAGTTGGTTGGATTTACCTTCCACAAAATTTTCAAAGGTGGCCGTTGGGTTAAGTCCGTTATTGTGTGTAACATTGGCATTTCGGTTTCGATTATTGCGATTGATGAACGCATTATTATTGCCGGGATGCTGAGCGACCGATGTGCGGGTGTTTCCGGTTGCAAATTCGTGGCGTGGTGTGTTGGGAATGGTGGGTATATTGCCACCAATTTCTAAAACGACAGATTGACGGGTGTCAGTATCCCCAATTTCACTCAACAAGGTTTCAATGCGCTCCAGCAGGCGGGTGTTGACCCAATCCAGCACAAAACGGTTAGGTGCAAGCAAACGGAGTTGCGCGCTGTCTTCCATTACCTGTAAAGGCCGAATCCAGGTATTGAATTGTTGGGTGGAAAGCTCAGTTTCCAGATGGTTAAGGCAATGTTGCCAGGCATCTGCGTGGGTACTCACAGGATCTCCCAAATAATATTTACGTATGGCTCCATCTTGAATTGAACACCTGCCTGGGAATTCGTTTTATTGAAAACACTAGTATTGGACAGTTTGCCTAGTTTTTACTCAAGTTTGGGTAACGAGTATGTCGAAAGTTTGCCGAGTTTACGCTTCCAGTGGCAAGTTATCCACACCAGTGGACAAAAACATACCGGATTGCAAAAAAGCCGTGATTACTTGACAGAATGGGGGGTTTCACAGTAATCTGCGCCGCTTTTTACGGGTTTCAGGTGAGTTTTCGCAGTTGGTAGGCGAGCTGGAATCAGATGGACAACAGACCATCAGTGAAATCGATAAACGATGACGAATTTTTACCCTTATTTTATTACTACTCATTATGAGTAAAACAAGCGGACAGTAAAATGAAAAGAACCTTTCAACCCAGCAATTTGCGTCGTAGTCGTACTCATGGCTTTCGTGCTCGCATGGCTACTAAAGCCGGTCGTAAAATTATTAGCGCGCGCCGTGCTAAAGGCCGCAAGCGTTTATCAGCTTAATTATATTTCAGGGCTGAATACAACGTGTTGAGCCCTATTCGTTTGATCGCTGTTACCGCTACATTTGCTGCATTTGTACTTGCGGCATAGTGGCGGCTGCCCATGCCGCGCAATACGCCTGTAAAACAACGAGCCACAAACCGTTTTTCACGTCAGGCTCGTTTATTAAGCAGCGATGATTTCCAAAAGGTTTTCAAGCAGACAAACTACCGCTCTGTGGATCAACGGTTGACCGTGCTGGCAAGGCAAAACGGGCTTGATCATGCTCGTTTGGGTTTAGCCATTAGTAAACGCATAATAAAAACAGCGGTAGGACGCAATCGGGTTAAGCGACAGGTACGGGAAAGTTTCCGCCAACACCAGCGATCTCTTACAGGGCTGGATATTGTGGTGTTAAGTCGAAACGCTGCACCACAGGCGAGTAATCCGGAGCTGGTATCGTCACTACAAATACATTGGCAGCGGGTAACGAAACAGCTGGTAAAACAATTGAAAAAACAACAATGCGCAAAAGCCTAATTTTTTTGATACGTATTTATCGCTATGCGATCAGCCCACTTATGGGGCCGCATTGCCGTTTTTATCCCAGTTGTTCATGTTATGCACAAACAGCATTGGAGCAGCATGGTGTTTTGCGCGGCGGCTGGTTAGCTATTCGTCGCTTGGCACGCTGTCATCCTTGGCATCCCGGAGGTATTGATCCTGTACCTGAACGAACCTGTGCAAACTCAGTGTGTAAACACACTTGATACAGCGACAGAAAATGTGATCAACATCTGAATTTAAAACATTATTGAAAAAAAACAATGGACAACCAAAGACTCATTTTATTTATTGCCCTCTCATTGGTAGTTTTGCTGCTATTCAGTGCGTGGCAACGGGAACAGCAGCCACCACCGCCGGTTGAACTTGAAACAATTGACGGTCCGGCAGTTGCACCTCCACAAAATGCAACAGTAACACCGCCACCTGCTGAGGATGTGCCGCCAGTAGTACGTGAAAACCAGGCAATATCTGCTCCGTCAGTGACTTCACAGTCTGCGCAAACCCCGCTTGTGATGGAGGGGCAGCGTATTACGGTAAACACAGATCGCCTGCAAGTGATGATCAATACTGCGGGTGGCGAAATTATTCGTGTTGCCTTGCTTTCTTATCCGGTGGAACAGGACAAACCTGATATTCCTGTCCAGTTACTGGATGATCGTATGCCCGGTTATTTTGTGGCGCAATCTGGCCTGTTGGCATCACAAGGTGAAGCACCGAATCACCACGCCATGTTTACTGCGGAACAAACAAATTATGAGCTGGCTGATGGTGAGAATGAATTAAAAGTTCGTTTGCACTGGTCCAGCGAAGACGGCATTAACGTCATCAAAACATACACTTTCCACCGCGACAGTTATGAAGTCGATCTGGATATGGAAGTGAAAAATAATAGCCAGCAAGCGTGGAAGGGACGTGCTTATCAGCAATTGCAACGTACAGAAATGGCGCGTGAGTCTTGGCTTTTGTATACCTATACAGGCGGCGTAGTGTCCAGCAGCTGGGATCCCTACGAAAAAATTGATTTTTCAGACATGGCCAGCTGGAAGGCCGAGCAGAGTTACAACAAGGGTGGCTGGATTGCCATGTTGCAACATTATTTCCTCAGTGCCTGGATACCGGCAGCCGATTCAGCTAATCATTTTTACACCAAGGCATTGAGTGATGGCCGCTATTTGCTGGGTCAGTCTGGGGAGGAGCGCAGTGTTATGCCGGGTAGCAGTGAGCGTTTCAGCAGCCTTTTTTATGCAGGCCCGAAAGAACAGCACCGCTTGGAAAAAATTGAACCCAATTTGCGTTTGACTGTGGATTACGGTGTTCTGGATATTCTTGCCAAGCCTGTGTTCTGGGTGATGGAAAAAATTTACAGTGTTGTCGGTAATTGGGGTTTGGCCATCATTTTTGTCACCTTGATTATCAAACTGATTTTTTTCCCGCTGTCTGCCGCCAGCTACAAAAGTATGGCCAATATGCGCCGCCTCTCACCCAAGCTCAAGGCGCTAAAAGAACGCTATGGTGATGATCGCCAGAAGATGAGCAAGGCGATGATGGAGATTTACAAAAAGGAAAAGATCAATCCGTTGGGGGGGTGTCTGCCTATATTGGTACAGATTCCGGTCTTTATCGCGCTGTACTGGGTATTACTGGAAAGTGTGGAAATGCGTCAGGCCCCCTTCGCTTTGTGGATTACTGATTTGTCGGCGAAAGACCCCTACTATGTGTTGCCTCTGCTCATGGGTGCCAGTATGTGGATTCAGCAAAAACTGAATCCGCCACCCCTGGATCCAATGCAGCAGAAAATAATGCAGGCGTTGCCAATTATTTTCACAGCCTTTTTTGCCTTTTTCCCGGCCGGGTTGGTGTTGTACTGGGTGGTCAATAATTGCCTGTCCATTGCGCAACAGTGGTATATCACACGCAAGGTTGAAGCACAGGCCGCCGCCAAAGCGTAATGTGTCAGTGTCTGGTGGAAGTTAGCCGTGGCCACTGTCAATACGGCGGGTAGCGATACTATTGCTGCTTTGGCCACGCCGCCAGGTCGTGGTGGCGTGGGCATTATCCGCCTGTCGGGTTTCAATATCGCAGAAATTGCCATTCAGTTGCTCGGCCATGTGCCCGCAGCACGCCAAGCGGAATACCTCCCCTTTTGTGCCGATGATGGTGAGTCGCTGGATACTGGTCTCGCCTTGTATTTCCCCGCGCCCCATTCCTTTACCGGCGAAGACGTGTTGGAACTACATGGTCACGGTGGGCCGGTGGTGATGGATCTACTGTTGCAACGCTGCCTGTCGCTGGGTGCCCGCCCGGCCCGGCCTGGCGAGTTTTCCGAACGCGCTTTTCTGAATAATAAAATGGATCTTGCGCAGGCGGAGGCCGTGGCAGATCTTATCGACAGTGCGTCGGCCCAAGCGGCGAGACTGGCGGTGCGTTCCCTGCAAGGGGCATTTTCACAACGTATCCATGTCCTGGTGGAGGCGTTGATGGAATTGCGCATTTACGTGGAATCCGCCATTGATTTTCCCGAAGAAGAAATTGATTTTCTCGGTGATGGTCAGGTGCAAACACGACTGACCGCCGTCATGAATACCCTGGCAGAAACCCGGGCCGCAGCTCATCAGGGCAATCTGCTGCGTGAAGGTATGACTGTAGTCATCGCCGGGCGACCCAATGCAGGCAAATCTACCCTGCTTAATGCCCTCGCCGGTCGGGATACCGCTATCGTTACCGATATTCCCGGTACCACCCGTGACATCCTGCGCGAACACATTTTGTTGGATGGTTTGCCCTTGCATATTATCGATACGGCGGGCCTGCGTGACAGCGATGATGCCGTGGAACAGGAAGGCATACGCCGTGCCTGGGCAGAAATCGAAGGCGCTGATCGTATTCTTTTACTGCATGATGCCAGTCGGGTGTTTGATGAACAGGAGCAACATCTGTTAAAACAACTGGGTCAGGCAGGTCCGCCAATTACCCTCGTACAGAACAAAATTGATTTGCTGAGAGGGGACAGTGTGCCGGTAGACGCAAAAAATATCACAGAAATTGCCGTATCTGCCCGTAGCGGCGCGGGTCTGCACACATTGCGGGAACATCTCAAGGCGTGTGTGGGTTACGAGGCTGGTGGCGAGGGCCAGTTTATGGCACGGCGACGACATTTACAGGCACTGGAAAGCGCACAGCACTATCTCGAAAACGGTGAGCAGCAATTGCAACATCATGCGGCAGGTGAATTGTTGGCGGAAGACCTGCGTCAGGCCCAGCAGGCGTTGGGAGAGATTACCGGCGATGTCAGTGCTGATGAGTTATTGGGCAGGATTTTTTCCAGTTTTTGTATTGGGAAATAGCGCATTGGTAAATAACAAGCGGGAAACAAAGGCCAAACGGACTGTTCCTGCGGCAACAAGGAAACACAGATACTGGCTGTGTTTCCTTGTTGCCGCAGGAACAGTCTCGGCGCAGGCAGCGGAAACACCATGGTCACATTGTGCGCCGTCACCGGCGGCCAGTCTGGTACCCGCTGCGGAGGAGGATTCGCGAAACAGCAGTATGCGTTTTACCGCAGATATGATCAGCAAAGAAGGCATTGAATACCGTTTGCGCGGCAAAGTTATTGGGGAGCGCGGCGTACAACGTCTGGAAGCAGAGCGGCTTTTTTACAACGAACAGACAGATCAGGCGCGTGCCGAAGGTGATGTACGTTATACCGTTGGTGATCGCTTACTTACCAGTGACACGGCTAGTCTGCAATTGGATAACGATACTGGACAATTCAGCCCGGCGCGTTTTTGGCTGACCGACAAACATATTCGAGGCAAAGCAGATTCCGTGGCTTTGCTGGGAAAATCGGTGACCGAATTGCAGGGCGCACAATTCACCACTTGTGACGAAGGTGACAGTGCCTGGTTGCTCAAGGCCAGCAGCCTGCGGCTCGATACCCTCGCCAACGAAGGCATTGCCCACCATGCGCGCATTGAATTCATGCATGTGCCGATTTTTTATTTTCCGTACATGAGCTTTCCGTTGCAGGGGCGCAAAACCGGTTTTCTGGTGCCCTCCTTCGGTGAAAGCACCGTGGCGGGCAGCGAACTGAGTGTGCCCTGGTATTGGAATATTGCGCCGCATCGTGATGCCACTCTGATCCCTCGTTTCATGACCCGTCGGGGTGTGTTGTTGCAGGGTGAATTTCGTTATCTCAACGAACGCAGCCGGGGTCAGCTGGATGTGGCACAGCTGACCAATGACCGGGTGTTTGGTGCTGACCGCTCGGCGTTGACGCTGCGCCACACAGGAGAACATGGTAAAGGCTGGCGCAGTCGTGTGGATTATCGCTATGCCTCGGATCGTGATTATCTTAACGACTTTGGCAACCAGCTGGCCACTAGCAGTCTCACCCACCTTGAGCGCCGTGGCGAACTGAATTATCAGGCAGAAAACTGGCGTGCCAGCTTGTTGTTGCAGGGTTTTCAGACGCTGGACGAGAGCTTGCCTGTCACCTCGCGCCCCTATCAACGACTGCCGCAATTGCAGTTCAATATGAATCCATGGTCAGGATTCGCGGGGCTGGAATGGGCAATGAGAGCAGAAGTTGTGCAGTTTGAGCGTGCCGAAGGCGTGGTGGGCACACGTTGGGATGTGCAGCCCAGCTTAGCTTGGCCATACCGGGGGGCCGCAGGTTTTTTGCTGCCCAAGCTCAGCTTGCGCCACACCCAATATACCCTGCAAAACAATGAGCCCCTCACCGATGCCACACCCACACGAACTCTGCCGTTGTTCAGCATTGATAGTGGGCTGATTTTTGAACGGGATTTGTCAGCAGGCGGACGGGCTGTGCGGCAGACTTTGGAACCTCGATTGTTTTATTTATACGTGCCAGAAAGAGAGCAGGCTGATTTGATTGTGGACGAAACAGGCGCCGCTCGGGTGTTTGATAGTAGCTTGCCACTATTTGGTTTTGACCGGCTGTTTCGGGAAAACCGGTTTAACGGCGCAGACCGGGTGGGTGACGCTAACCAACTGAGCACAGCGTTGACGACACGATTTCTGGATGCACAGGGACGGGAACTGTTGAGTGCCAGCCTGGGTCGTATCTTTTACTTTCAGGATCGTGAAGTCACCCTGCCTGGAGGAGCGATAGAAACGGATGCTGCTTCATACTGGCTGGCGGAATTGAAAAGCCAGTGGACGGCAACCACCCGTGTGCGCAGTAGCTTGCAGTGGGACAGCAAAGCCAGCGAATTGGCGCGAGCCACCGCAAGTTGGCGTTATCAACACCGGAAACGGGTGTTGCGTTTGGGGTATCGTTTTGAGCGTGAAAAACTGCGACAAGTGGATGTAGCCGGTATCTGGCCCATTACCCAGCGCTGGCGTGTTGTAGGTCGCTGGTTACGATCTACCAGAGACCACACCACACTAGAGACGCTCAAGGGTATTGAATACGAAAGCTGTTGCTGGTCGATGCGTGTTGTACAACGCAGTTACCGAGTGAATGCAGCGGATGAAGAGTTGAGTGACTCCATCTGGTTTCAGCTGGAATTGAAAGGCTTAACGAGTTTTGGCCGCAAAGTCGAAAGTTTGCTGGCGCGTGATATCCTGTCGCCCTGAAAATGAACGTTATCAGAGCTAATATAAGTAAAAAAGAGAAAACAGGCATGAATGGTGTAATAAAAAAACTTTGCTGGATAGTGTTGGCAGGCAGTTTACTGACGGTATCGGCGGTGCAGGCAAAACTGACGTTGGAAAATTCGTTGGATCGCATTGTCGCAGTAGTGAATGATGAAGTGATTACGGCACTGGAGCTGAAGGCAGAAATGGGCCTGATCAAAAAACAATTGAGCCAGCAAAATGCTCGACTGCCTAGTGATGCTATATTGGAAAAACAACTACTGGATCGAATGATCTTGCGCCGTATCCAATTGCAAATGGCCAAGCGTGGCAGCATTCGGGTGGATGATGACATGCTCAATCGTACACTGGAAAATATTGCTGCACAAAATCGCATGAACTTATCGCAGTTCCGCACCGCCTTGCAGAGTGAAGACATAAACTTTGAAAGCTTTCGCGAAAACATGCGCGATGAAATTACTGTTAATCGCTTGCAACAACGCCAAGTACATAGCCGTATCGTAGTAACCCAACAGGAAATAGATAACTTTATCAATAACCAGAAATTACGCGGTGGTGAAGATAAAGAATATCATTTAGGCCATATTCTGATATCTGTACCCGAAGCGGCCAACGCACAAGAAATAAAAAATGCACGGGCCAAGGCAGAAAAGATTGTACAAGAGCTGCGCGCCAATGCCGATTTTGTGCAAACCGCTATTTCGCTTTCTGATGGTCAGCAGGCATTGGAAGGTGGTGATCTTGGCTGGCGTCGCGCCGATGCCCTGCCCAGCCTGTTTGCGGACTGGGTAGTGCAACAGGATGTGAACAATGTCAGCGACGCGATGCGTAGCCCCAGCGGTTTTCACATTATCAAAATGCTGGGTATTCGTGACAACCAACCACAACACATGATTACGCAAACCCATGCCCGGCATATTTTGATTAAACCTTTTGATGAAACGGAAAGCAGTGATGCACGCATAAGGCTGGAAAACATTCGTGAACGTATTATTGCCGGAGAAGACTTTGCTGCACTAGCCAAAGCGCATTCTGATGACCCCGGCTCAGGTACCGAAGGTGGAGAACTGGGGTGGGTGAATCCAGGTGAAATGGTACCGGGTTTTGAACAAGGCATGGATGCCCTGGCCGTTGGCGAACTTAGTGACCCAGTGCGCAGCCGGTTTGGTTGGCATTTGATTCAGGTACTGGAACGCCGCAAACAGAATGTCACGGAGCAAGTGAAAAATAAAAATGCCAGAGACGCCATTCGTGCGCGAAAACTAGATCCTGCCATGCAAGCATGGATCCGGCGTATTCGTGATGAAGCTTTTGTTGAAAACCGACTATGACTGAACGGGTTCATCGTTTAGCCATCACGGCGGGAGAACCGGCAGGCATAGGCCCGGATCTTTGTGTGCAACTGGCACAACAAAACCACCCCTGCGAATTAGTGGTAATTGCGAATGCAAAACTGCTGACAGCGCGTGCGCAGCAGCTTGATCTGCCGCTGGAGATTATTCCGTTTCAGAAAAATACCCAGTGTATAAAAACGCCCCATCGTGTGGGCAGGTTATCTGTGCTGGATATTCCACTGGCAGATACTGTGATGCCCGGCCAGCTGAACGTAAAAAATGCCCCAGCGGTTTTAAAAAGTATTGATGCCGCCATCACGGGCTGCCAGCAAGGCCTGTTTGATGCCCTGGTCACCGGCCCGGTTCACAAAGGCATCATCAACGAAGCCGGTATTGCCTTTACCGGGCACACTGAATATCTTGCACAGCAAACAGGTGGCTACCCGGTCATGATGTTAGCAACAGAAGGCCTACGGGTGGCATTGGTCACCACCCATCTTCCGCTGAAAGACGTAGCAGCAGCGATTACACAGGAACGTCTTGCACACGTCATTGACACGTTGTTACAAGACTTACACAGCAAACTGGGTATTAATAAACCTCGCATACTGGTATGTGGCCTCAATCCCCATGCCGGTGAAGATGGTCACCTGGGGTCAGAAGAAACAGAGATTATTACACCCGTACTACAACGCTTTCGTGACCGGGGAATGAACGTGCAAGGTCCATTATCAGCGGATACTCTGTTTACCCGTGAAACATTACAACAAGCCGATGTCGTGCTGGCCATGTATCACGACCAAGGCTTGCCGGTATTGAAACACATGGGTTTTGGCAAAGCAGTGAACATTACGTTAGGGTTGCCGATTATTCGTACCTCGGTTGATCATGGCACCGCACTGGCACTGGCGGGTACCGGTCAAGCCCGGGCCAACAGTTTGTCCTATGCGATATCGGTGGCTGACGAAATGGCCCGACATATGAAAACGCAACAGGCACAATCTGTCGCATGAACACAGATGCCCGATCCACGTCAAACCACCGCGCTCGGAAACGTTTTGGCCAGCATTTTCTGACAGATCCCTACGTAGTGGCGGGCATTGTTGCCGCAATCAGCCCGCAACGGGATGACCATCTGGTAGAAATCGGCCCCGGACTGGGCGTGTTAACGGAATCCCTGCTGCCCTGTGTCACTGCCATGGATGCCGTTGAACTGGACAGAGACATCATTCCCAAACTGGAAGCACACTGTCGTGACCGTGGCCAATTGCACATTCACCAAGCCGATGCCCTGAAGTTCGATTTTGCCACCCTGGCGGAAGACGGGCGACCGTTACGCATTGTCGGCAACCTGCCCTACAACATCTCCACACCACTGATGTTTCATTTATTGTCCCTGCATGAACAGATTCAAGACATGCACTTCATGCTGCAAAAAGAAGTCGTAGACAGACTGGCAGCAGTACCCGGCAACAAAGACTATGGCCGCCTGAGTGTGATGATGCAATATCACTGCCGAGTGGAATCGCTGATGGACGTACCGCCAGAAGCCTTTTCACCACCACCCAAAGTGAACTCTGCGGTTGTGCGTTTAGTACCTCATAGTGAGCCACCTGTCAGTGTTGAAGACGTAAACCTGCTGGAAAAACTAGTGACCCAAGCCTTCTCCCAACGGCGAAAAACTCTGCGCAACACACTCAAACCACTCATGAACGCAGAACAGATTGAAGCACAAGGCGTTGACCCCAAACGCCGGGCAGAAACAGTGAGCCTGAACGAATTCGCCACACTGGCCAATGTCGTCAGTGCGAACTCAGCGGCGAAAAAAAGCAAAGCAGATTGACGAATGGGCATGGGCATCGGTGCATTGTTGGAGAAACTCATCGGCCCGCCGGGCGGACTTATTATTCTTGCCGCGCTGGGGCTGATCGTCATGCGTCGTTATCAGCGTGTAGGATTCTACATGACCGCAAGTGGCCTGGGCCTGTTGTACATAGCCAGCCTGCCACTGACCGCTAATCTTCTATTGGCGGGATTGGAACCGGAAACAGCCCTTTCTGAAAAAATCTTGTTGGTAGGTGACAAACCTCCGCAAGCCATCGTGATTCTGGCAGCAGGCCGCCGTTATCATGCGCCGGAATTTGCAGGAGACACCCCCAATGCCTTTGCACTGGAACGGATTCGATATGGTGTATGGCTGGCTCGTCGCACCATGCTACCCATACTGATATCGGGCGGACTGGGAACAGAAGAATCACCGGCAGAAGCGGAATTGATGAAACAACTGATTGAAAGCGAATACGCCCTGCCCGTCCGCTGGATTGAAACACAAAGCCGCACCACCTATGAAAATGCACAATACTCCTCAAAGATATTAAAAGCCGAAGGTATCGAATCTGTTTATCTCGTTACCCATGCCAGACACATAAAACGCAGCATGCAATCGTTTAACAAATTTGGTCTTGATGTTACACCCGCCCCCACCGTGTTTGATGGCA
>JALSGT010000123.1 GCA_026982555.1 Chromatiales bacterium | reverse complement strand
GCTGTGCTCTTTTACACGAGGCTATGACAAGAAATGGTTGGATGATTCGAATCAGCTCAGAAGGGTTGGTTGAAGAAAAAGACGGGAAGAAATATTTCAACCGGGATAATTTTCTTCGCGAAATTAAAAGCTACATAAAAGAATATCGTCAATTAGTGTTGGGCTCAAAAGAACGGAAAGATGCTTTCATCCGTAAAATGAAATGTATATGTGATAATTCATAATACCTTTGCCAGCCATCTATGTATTATTTTTAACTAACTGGTGGGAGTTTCCCACCTGCAAAAATCAGAGCAATGACAGAAACAACTGAACTAAACTACGAAGGCATCGAACAACAGCCCCTCAGCATCTTTACTGAGAATGCCTATTTAAACTATTCCATGTACGTGATCATGGATCGTGCCTTGCCACATATCGGTGATGGCCTGAAGCCTGTACAGCGGCGTATCGTGTACGCCATGTCCGAGCTGGGTCTCAAAGCCGGGGCCAAGTATAAAAAATCCGCGCGTACTGTGGGTGATGTGCTGGGCAAGTTTCATCCCCATGGCGACTCAGCCTGTTACGAGGCCATGGTGTTGATGGCGCAACCGTTTTCCTATCGGTATCCGCTGGTGGACGGGCAGGGTAACTGGGGTGCGCCGGATGATCCCAAGTCGTTTGCGGCGATGCGTTATACAGAGTCGCGGCTGGCAAAGTATTCAGAGTTGCTGCTCAGCGAGGTGGGGCAGGGTACGGTGGACTGGGTACCCAACTTTGACGCGACCCTGGAAGAGCCGTCGGTATTGCCAGCACGAGTGCCGAATCTGTTATTGAACGGTACTACCGGTATTGCGGTGGGCATGGCAACGGATATTCCACCACACAATTTGCGCGAAGTGGTGAATGCTTGTGTGCATTTGCTGGATACGCCTAAAGCTACGTTGGCGGATATTTGCGAGCATGTGCAGGGGCCGGATTATCCCACCGATGCGGAAATTATCACGCCGCGCAATGAGTTGATTGCCATGTACGAAAAGGGCGGCGGTTCGGTGCGCATGCGCGCGGTGTGGGAGAAGGAAGATGGCGCGGTGGTGGTGACGGCATTGCCGCATCAGGTCTCCGGCAATAAAGTGCTGGAGCAAATCGCTGCACAAATGAACGCGAAAAAATTACCCATGGTGGAAGACTTGCGTGATGAATCCGATCACGAAAATCCTACCCGTTTGGTGATTGTGCCTCGCTCCAATCGTATCGATCTCAATGAATTGATGGCGCACTTGTTTGCGACAACGGATCTTGAGCGGACTTACCGCGTCAACATGAATATCATTGGTCTTGATGGCAGACCACAGGTGAAGGATTTACGCACGTTGCTCAAGGAGTGGCTGGTATTCCGTACCGACACCGTGCGTCGGCGGCTGGAATATCGTTTGGAAAAAGTGAAGCGTCGTTTGCATTTGCTGGACGGTTTACTGATTGCTTTTTTGAATCTCGATGAAGTGATTCATATTGTCCGCACCGAGGATGAGCCCAAGCCGCAATTAATGAAACGTTTCACGCTCTCTGACGAGCAGGCTGATTACATTCTCGATACCAAATTGCGGCAATTGGCTCGCCTGGAAGAAATGAAAATCCGTGCCGAGCAGGAGGAGCTGGCAGCGGAGCGTGACAAGCTGGAAAAAACTCTGGGTTCAAAAACGCGACTGAAAACTCTGGTGCGCAAAGAGCTGATGGCTGATGCCAGGGAATACGGTGATGATCGGCGTTCACCCATTGTTGAACGTGGTGCGGCGCAGGCGCTGGATGAAACGACATTGATCAGTGCTGAACCTGTCACTGTCGTGTTGTCGGAAAAGGGCTGGATCCGGGCGGCCAAAGGCCATGAGGTGGATGCCGCCGGACTGAATTACAAAGCGGGTGACGGCTTTAAGGCATCGGCCTGTGGGCGCAGTAATCAACAGGCCGTATTCCTTGATGCCAGTGGACGTTCATATTCCATTGCGGCGCACACATTGCCATCGGCGCGAGGGCAGGGTGAGCCGCTCACCGGACGTGTGACCCCGCCTGATGCTGTTGGTTTTGTTGATGTACTTGCGGGCAAAGGCAGTGATTTATATTTGTTGGCCAGTGATGCAGGTTATGGTTTTGTCACCCGGCTGGAAAATATGTACGCCAAAAACAAATCCGGCAAGGCTTTGCTGAAATTACCCAAGGGCGCGCGGGTGCTACCGGCATGCGCCATTAATGATATTGCCGGTGACCGTCTTGTGGCGGTGACCACAGAGGGGCGCATGCTGGTGATTTCATTGCAAGAGTTACCGGAAATGGCCAGAGGCAAAGGCAATAAGATTATCGGCATTCCCCCTGCGCGGGTGGCGAATCGTGAAGAGTATGTGGTGGGCGTTGCCGTTGTTTCTGCGGGTGACAGTCTGACCATTTATTCCGGTAAACGTCATTTGACGCTTAAGCCTAAGGATATTGAACACTACGAGGGTGAACGTGGTCGTCGTGGCTCAAAGTTGCCGCGTGGTTTTCAACGGGTGGACAATATTTCTGCCAGTGGTTCAGCAAATGCCGCAACCGGGGTGGTTGAAAAATAGTAATGCCAATTGATTTGCTGCAATGGTGGGATCGCTTGCCTTATGTGGGCACAAAGGGCGAAGCGGTTGCACCGCGTGTTATTCCACTAAAACTGGATGTGCCGACGTTGCGTGTGCGCAACCGGCACAAGCAGGAAAAGTTGCAGCCCCCTCCTGACAGCTGGAAAGATCTGAACAAGTATCCAACAGAATTGCTGCGCAAAATTGATGGTTATTTACAACGTGTTAATACAGAGAAAATGCGTAATAGCAAACGTATGGCCTGGATTGAGCATGCTTTGCAGTATGCCTGTCCAGCTATGCGCAAAATCTATTCTGAGCACTACAAGTCCGAAGCATTGCCGGAATCACATGCCAGACGTGAAGGATTGATGGCCGCAATTGCGGTGTGCAGCCAATTGGCGGTGGGTTATAAACGTCAGCTAAATGAGGATTTTGCCCTACCCGATGCCCGTTATGCCCGGGTGCGTCCCCGGGTGCGTCATCATGCCGTGCGTATTTTGGAATTACTGCGCATGGAGCAGCGTTTACGGGCCATGCGTTATCAAAAATTATCGGAAAAGAGCTGGCAGGATTGCCATCAGATATTTTTTGCCCTTTCCCAGTGCGAAGACATTGATGAACAACGGTTGTCGCTAAATTGCTTGCAGGTGTTGCTGGACAGTTCTGCTAATGAAAGCACACGCCGGATGCCGATAATGACATCATTAAACCTGGTGTATCTTTCTATCCAGTTTAATGGTTTGTTTAACATCAGTGCCTTGTTATGCCAAAAACTGCATGTGATAGATGCACAAATTGCAAGCGTCATCGACTCGATTACCATTATTCCTGATCATGGAAAAAAACTGGGGCGCGGTAAGTTGTTAATTTACCATGGGCAGGATTGTCCACCGTATTTTAAACGTCAGGATGAAATACAACGGAAAAAACAGCTTGCCTGGTTAAAAGCCCGTGGTGAATTTTGCATGGGCGAGGCACTTTCATCAGAATATAAGCTGAGGGCTGTCATTGTTGATATCGCGCCGCTGGATGCGATATTGATGAAAGAACATCAGCGATTGTTGGCGCGATTTGAGTCGCAGGATTTCATTGAGGACGTGAAAGCAAAAGGCGCAAAAAATAAATACAATACTGTTGCTGATCAGGATGATTTGGCCAATTTATTGACCATAGATGCCATGTGTGATGGTTTGCAATTGAAGCAGCGGAAGGAGGACAGAGAATATATTCTTGGCCAGAAAGTATTGTATGTGTACAACGGGTTTATGTCAGTTTACAAATTGCTGGTGGATATGGCGACAGAAAAAACCAACGAAAACTCCGAACTGGCAAGTGATAATGATTTGCGTGATGCATTGGCAGGTCGTTCGGCATTGATTGCTGCGGATTTGCAGGACAATGAGTTTGGTCAGTGGTTTGTGGTCGATAAAAGTAAGGGCGGGGTTCACATTAAAACACGAGAAAGTGAATTTACCACCGCCTTGTTTATTGGTCAGGTGGTGGCATTTGCTTATTCGCGTGAAGAGCTTGCCAGACCGGTGCTGGGTTATGTGGTACGCCTGCGCCGCAGTCTCAGTAAAGAAATCGAAGTGACTATTCGTATTTTGTCAAAAACCGTTGTCGCCACCGCCGTGCAAAATGATTTTTTAACTCAAAATGACATGGCTTTGCCTGCCATCGTGCTTGAGAATGACGACATGAGCGGGAGGCGTTTGATGTTACACCATAGCCACCGATTGTCATCGGGCACCCTGGTAAAGACTGAGCTGGATCAACAACAAACGGAAATTATTTCCGAGATGCTGAAAATTCAGCGGGAATTTGTAGTTTATTCGCTGCTGGAAAAATCGTAATCCAATGATGTTTCCGGTTGTTGCAAATAGAATCCCTGAATAAAATTGACTCCATGCTGCCACAATACAGCAAGACAGGCGGGGTCTTGCACATGCTCGGCAATGGTTAATATATTGTGGGCACGGCCAGCTTCGGCAACCTGCTGAATGATGCGTTGGCTTTCTTCACTGGCTGTATTGTTGATGTGGCTGCCATCAATTTTCAGGTATTTCAGTTTCAGGTGTTTCAGATAGGCAAGGTCGTCTGATTCCCTGCCTGCGTGGTCGAGCGCCATGTTGCAATGCAGTTGTGTGAGCCCGTCAGAGAAGATTTTGGCGGCTTTGATGTTTTCCATGGCCGTCTGCTCGCTGATTTCAAATACCAGGCTGTCGCCGTGTAAACGTGCCGCCTGTAATAATTTGCTGATCCACGCCAGCAGGCCCGGGTCGCGTAAAGAGTCGGCTGATATTTTAATAAAAAACTGGATTTCTTTGCCTACTTTGCGCTTGTCCAGAATGGCCTTGGCGGCACTTTTGATCACCCACTTATCAATTTCTTTCATAAGCCCGGCCTGTTTGGCCGTTTCAAGAAAATCACCGGGCATGATGATGCTGTTGTCCTGGTCTTGTAAACGCAACAAAACTTCGTAACGTTCACCCGGCTCAGCATGTAAGCTGACGATAGGCTGATAGTACAAGACGAAGCGATTGTTTTTGAGGGCAAGTTCCAGCAGTGTGGCGATACGTTTGTCGGCTTCCAGGCTGGCCAGGGCATCTTCTTCGGAAAAAATATGTATCTGATTGCCGCCTTTTTCCTTGGCGGTATTGCAAGCCATCTCTGTTTGAGATACCGCTTTTTTGGCATTGGCAGTGGTTTCGGTGATGGTTGAGATGCCAATACTGAAGGTTGTGGTGACGGCTTTTTCTTCTACCTCAAATATTTTTTCAGCCAATCCCCTGCACAATTTTTCAGCCAGTTTTTCAGCCAGTCGTTGTTGTTGGCCGGAAAGGATGACGGAAAAAATAGTGCCGGCATACCGGGCGATGTGGACGTTGTCTTCAGGGAGGATTTCCTGAATATATTGCGCAATGTCAGATAGCACCAGATCACTTTCAGCGATGCCAAGTGTGTCTTTGATGTTTTTGAAATTGTCCGGCTCGATATACAGCAGCGCAAATTTTTCTTCGTTTTTATTGGCCTGGTTGACTGCGTCCTGTACTTTCCCCATGAAATACTGGTTATTGTACAGCCCGGTCAACAAATCCTGCTGACGAAGTTGTTCGATCTCTTGTTCGAGTGCCTTGTCGTTGCTTTTGCGGTGAATCATTACCTGGGTGCAGGCTTCACCATCAATGCTGGCGCGTGAAAATTCCATGGTGGCGGCAAATACTTCTCCATCTTCACGCACGGCCTGATATTCGAGCGCACCTTCCGGTGGCTGGTCGTTATTGATGCCGCGTAATACGTCTTTGAAACCCTGTTGTTCGTCCGGGGTAATAAGGTCCATGATGGGGATGCTTCTCAGGTCTTCAATATCCTCATACCCGAAAATATCCTGATAGCTTTGGTTGGCGTAGATGTGCATGCCTTCATGGATGTAAGCTATGGGATCGCGAGAACTGTCGATCAACACGCGGTTACGTTTTTCACTTTCGTGATAGAGGCTTTTGCAACGGCGGTGTTCACGACGTTCACGAAGATTGTTGATTTCTCTTTCTATGATCAGCAGGAGATGTTCTCGTGCTTCGTCGGAAACAACATTGGTAGCACCTGCATTCAGCAGCTCAATCGTGGTGGCATTGTCAAGTTCGTGACCAAAAATAATGCTGGGAATATCATTGCCACTTTTTTTGATGATGGAAAGTGCCTGAGTGGCCGGAAAGGTGCTTGTTTGCTGGGCTGCAAGCAGCAAATCCCAGGTTTGGCTCTCCAGGGCTTCTTGCAGATCTTCTGCATCTTCAATGTATTTGTGACGAATAGCGTAACCCGCATTTCTTAATGTACTGACCAGTGCTTCTGCCTCGTTGGCAGATTCTTCCAGAATGAGAGGGCGGATGACATTTCCAGTATCCAAAAGAGGCTCCTAAAATTTAAAATTATTAGTATTGGGGCGACAGAATTAACCCGAGGTGTTTTGAATCAGGTTGTTTTTAAAGAAAAGATTGTTAAATCAGTGTCCATACGGCATCGAATTCGTCATCTGTCTCAGCATTGGTCGATGGTTTTGTTTTTTTCGGCACATTTTCAAGTACGATAAATTCAAACTGAGAGAATACACCAGTGGATTCCAGTTGTTTAGTGAGTTTGATGCGTGTGCGGCGTCCGTGGACGTTGGCAATCAGCAGGTCATCGGTTTGGTGCCAAGCATGTATGATCAGTGTGGCAGGTTGATCAATGCTGGACAATCGGGGTAATACCAAACTGCGCTGATATTTTTCAGCAGTATCGTCTTTAGTGATGGCAGAAAGCGCGATAGCGTCGGCACAGGGGGCCAGTTTCTGGATGCCCAGCTCAAGCCCGTTTTTCCAGTTTTTTATGCGACGGATAATGCCAATGCTGAGTTGTGTGCCGCTTGTGGCAATATTATCGCGGATGCCGACCAGTTCGCCGACCTGGACTTTTTGTGAATCTTTTCCATAAACCAGATAACCCAGCAGGCAGTAACCACCGGCACTTTCGTTGACCCCTTTGCAGGGTAGCGGAGTGTGTGCGTATAAAGAGCTTTTGTCCTGGGTTTCGTCTCCACTGGTTCCTAAAGTATGCTCGGGGTTGTTCGCCCGGTAGGTGAAATCCGGATCCCAGATGTCCGGCGTGTGGTCATCCAGATTGCTGATACCAAACACGGGGCTGCTGGTGTAGTGGGCAGGCTCGTCCAGCACAAAATCCTCGTCATCGTCTGTTGTTGAAACAGGATGGTCCGCCTGCAGGGCATCTGTTGCTGTGGGACAACTTGCTGTTGGGTCTTTCAACAGGGGGCGAATGACTTCATCGATGTAATGATGGGTTGCGCTCAAACCGAGAGTGATGGCAATTTCGTTGCTTTTTGAGGTGCGCGGGAACGTGCGGTGCGATTTTCCGCTCCAGGTGACGATCAGGCGTTTTTGCACATCGGGTGGAATTTTGGGGGCACCATCACCACCGGAGAGCATGGAGTTACTCATGGCCTGCACCAGTTCGCTGGTATCCACAGTACGGCAGAATGCGGGATTGACGGTGCCATCGTCCCGGAAATAACCGGGAGCGGCATCGCTGTTCATATTGATGTTAAAGGCGTAGTTATCATCCAGGATTTCACCGTAAGGGTGGATATGGGCATTGACCCCCCAGGTTTCCAGTGTCCGATACACAGCCTCAGTGACATGTTGACGCAAGCGGTAGGGGCCGACCAGGGCCAGCAGTAGAATTTGTTTGTAAATGTCAGCGATGCTGCTGTCCAGCACGGCCTCGGGGGCAACATGATCCTTGATCAGTGCGACGTGCAACTGGCGGTTCTCCGCATATAAATAAAGACGATGCACTTGCAGCCAGACATTTTCCGGGTGCTGGATATAAATCTGATACGAACACAGCAGCACATTACTGAGATAACGAATGGCACGATGCAGGCAGATACCCAGGGTTTTGTTGTTCAGGCGTGAAAAGGCCTTGCTGAGTTTGCTCTGAATGATGGCCTTATAGCCAATGGCCATTTCCGAGTTCAGTTGAATAGCCAGCTCGGCAATTTTTTGATTTTTGGGAGAAAGAGGCAGGTTTTGGCTGATGTAGTGTGTTTTTAACACCTCGGTAATCTGGTAAACCGGTTCGCGCAAAAGCTCCATGGATTTGTAGCGGTCATGTGCAGATATGCTCAGGCGGTTCATCTCACACAGTGTTGTATAAATAAGGCGTGCGCTTTCGCCGATGTTGGCCATTGGCAGCGAGGCGATCCAGGCCTCAACCTGTTTTGGGCGAGGGTTAAACGAACCCGAAGTGGGTTTGCTTTGCTCCGGGATGTTCAGTAATCCTTCAGACATGCTGTTTGCCACGCGTACTCCTACTTACTCATTTGGATCAGGTCAAACAATGGTATTGAATTCATCAGATATATTAAAAACAGCGTACCTGTGAGTTTCTCTGCTCAGAGAGTATACGATTCTGCGGCCAAAACGCCACACTGATGCACTTTTCAGCGGGTTTTGTGATTATCTCGGCAAAGAATAGACGTACTTTAGCTTGACAGGTAGGTAATATTCCCGGTAGCACGGGGTGCTTTCTGCTAAGTGAACGGGGCTGTTTTCCATTACAACGGACACCGCAAGTTAATCGTTGATGGGCGTTTTGTGGGCTTCTCCGGCGATTTCACGTACCAGCTGTGGCACCAGAAACCCGGGCAGCCGTCGGCGAATTTCATTCATCAGTGATATAGCCGTGGTTTCGGGCACGTCAAAATGTTCCGCACCCTGCACGCGGTCCAGAAGATGCAGATAGTAGGGCAGCACGCCGCTGGCAAATAAAGACTCATTGAGCCCGCACTGTGCGTTGACGCTGTCGTTCACATTTTTCAGCAACACCGCCTGGTTGAGCAGGGTAACGCCGATGCGGTGCAGCTTGTTGAGTGCGTGTTGTACGTCATTGCCCAGTTCGTTGGCATGGTTGCAATGGGTAACCAGCACAATCTGCCAGGGTAAATCGGACAGCCAGCGTAAAAAATGGTCATTAATGCGTTCGGGTAACACGATGGGCATGCGAGTATGAATGCGTAGTCGTCGCAGGTGAGGAATGTGGCGCAGGGCATTGCTGATTCCGCTCAGTCGTTTTGTACTGAGTGACAGCGGATCGCCGCCACTGAGAATGACCTCGGTGATTTCCGGGCGGGCTGCAATGTACTTGGCTGTTGCCGTCCATTGAGGGTCAGCAGGCCGGTTTTGTGTGTAGGGAAAGTGTTGTCGAAAGCAGTAGCGGCAGTGAACAGGGCAGGCACCTGTGGTGATTAACAGCACCCGGCCATGGTATTTGTGCAGCAGGCCAGGAAGAACTGTCGCAATGTGATCACCCACCGGGTCGAGCAGAAAATCAGGCTGTATGGCCGATTCCCGTTGACGTGGTAATACTTGCAGCAGCAAAGGGTCTGCGGGGTCTCCCGTGCGCATGCGTGCCACGTAATTACGCGGCACGCGCAGAGGGAAGGTGTGTTGCGGGCTGATGCCCCCGGGAATATCGTCAGCACTGAGTCCTACCGCAGCCAGCAACTCAAGCGGGTCTTTGATAGCACGGGCCAGTTCTTTTTGCCAAAGACTGTTTTCTGCGGATTCGTTGGCATCTGACTGACAAAGGCTGGCAGTAAGCGGTATCATGCGTCGTCTTCTGGAGATGAACTCTTCACGGAAAAAACAGGCATGTTCCCAGATTGAGGTAGAAATGGCTAATTACGCAACCAATGAATTTAAAAACGGCCTGAAAGTCATGGTCGATAACGACCCCTGCTCGATGATCGATGTCGATATGGTGAAGCCGGGCAAGGGTCAGGCTTTTACTCGCGTCAAACTGCGCAACCTGATTTCCGGGCGTGTGGTGGAACGCACCTACAAATCCGGCGAATCCCTGCCCGGGGCCGATGTGATGGATAGCGACATGCAGTACCTTTATAACGATGGTGAATTCTGGTATTTCATGCACCCCGAAACGTTTGAACAGGTAGCCGCTGATGCCGCCGCCGTGGGTGATCAGCACAAATGGCTGAAGGAACAGGACATGTGTGAAGTGACCACCTGGAATGAGCGGCCCATCGCTGTTACCACGCCCAATTTTGTTGAATTACGCATTACTGAAACCGATCCTGGCCTCAAGGGTGATACTGCCCAGGGCGGCATCAAGCCTGCAACACTGGAAACGGGGGCTGTGGTACGTGTGCCACTGTTTATCGAGACTGACGAAATGATTAAAGTCGATACGCGCAGTGGTGAATATGTGGGGCGGGTGAAAAGTTAACAACGGTCTTGCCAATAGCGGTGATTGGTTGGGCGGGTAATGACTGAGCAGGTGACTGACTGGCAACCCACGGCCACACTGGCAGCGTTGCGTCAACGGGCCGAACTGCTGGCCCGGTTGCGTCGGTATTTTGCCGACCAGGGGGTGCTGGAGGTGGAGACCCCGTTGTTGTCTTCCGCAGGTATTCCCGACCCGCATATCCCCAGTTTTACCACCACGCCGGGCCCGGATGGTGTGGCATCGCGTTATCTTAATACCTCCCCTGAATTTGCCATGAAACGTCTGCTGGCAGCAGGGGCCGGGCCGATTTTTCAAGTGTGTAAAGCTTTTCGTTGTGGTGAGCAGGGCAAGTATCACAACCCCGAATTTACCTTATTGGAATGGTATCGGCCGGGTTTTGATCATTTGCGACTGATGGATGAAGTGGATGTGCTGGTACGACAGCTGGCTGAAGGGCATCGTCCACTGGGTTGTTCAGAGAAACTCAGCTACCGGGCCTGTTTTCAGCGATATCTGGACATCGACCCGTTCAAAGCGGATGTGTCTATGCTGAAATCCTGTGCCCGGACACAGGGGCTGGGTGAAGTGGCAGGGTTGTCAGTTGCAGGCAAAGACACTTGGCTGGACTTGCTTATGAGTCACTGTATCCAGCCGTATCTGGGCAAAGACGGGCCGCTGTTTGTTTATGATTACCCGGCAAGTCAGGCGGCTTTGGCGCGCATTCGTCCCGCTGAACCACCTGTGGCTGAGCGTTTCGAGCTATTTATTGATGGTATTGAGCTGGCCAACGGTTTTCACGAATTACAGGATGCTCATGAACAGCGTGAGCGTTTTGAGGCCGACTTGGTACGTCGTCAGGTTGAAAAACTGGAACCTGTTGCCCTGGATGAGCGTTTACTCAAGGCGCTGACGGCGGGCTTGCCTGCCTGTGCGGGTGTTGCCTTGGGTCTGGATCGACTGCAACTTGTACTGACAGACTGTAGTCACATACGGGATACTCTTGCATTTTCCTACGAGCGTAGCTAATTTTGAGCATATACGTTTGATTTAACACTGTTTAGTAATATGAGATTGTCGAAATTTTTTACATCTTTTAATGGCTTATGGGGTAGGTGATTATAGCGTGGGTCTCTAACGCCATGACTTTTCAAGGAGTTTTCGGTTTTTTTGATGTTTGGCTTGTAACTTGCAGTAAATGATGGAGCATCAACAAGCTGGAGATAGTTCCATTTTTGTCAGGCATGCAAGGAAGACGACGTTCATTTTGACAGTGGAAAATGAGTGGCGACCTGCACCTGTGGGTGTCGGTTGTCGAGGGTATTCGGATACCGGATGCTTGAGTATTTCCGAGAAGTTTTCGGTAGTTGGAACAGTAGTGGAACTGATGGTATCTTACAGCCTCCAATGGAGGGGGAGAGACGAACATGGAAAAACGCTGGAGCGAAAGAAAATTATTGCAGGTTGATGTCGATGTGTATCAGCAGGGTGAGTTGTTGGGCTCCTGCGTTTCAGCGGACATTGGCCTTGGAGGTGCGTTTCTTACTCGGGAATGTACGTTTGCCATGCCTTATGAGGCGGGTGTTGAGCTGGTTTTCAGTCTGGCTTTCGAAGATCAAAACACCAAGCATAAAATCAACGCGCGTGTAGCCCGCGTTTCTGATATGGGTGTTGGTTTGAAATTTTGTGATTTTGATACGGGTGTTTTTCGTTCTTTACAGGAAATTATGCTGTATAAGAAAAATACGCCGGTGGAGAACATCATCAGCCAAACGGGCACTCACTGACCCTACCCTGCTTTTAGTGCTGTCCCGTCTAGTACTGTTCCGTCAACAACGTTGAGTGTTTCTCGATTTTGTTGACGGAACAGCGCCGCTGTCTTTTATTTTCCCGTTTGTGACTTTTCAGTTTTGTGCGCCATTGGGTGCAGTATTCAATGCGGAATTTAGATTCAACTCCGCCACCTGCGCATTTCCAGGAGAGTGACTCAACATCGTTTGGCGATGGCTTGCCCCATTTGCACGCTGTCTGTTGCCTGAATATTGTCAAGCCAGTGAATGGCATTCCTGCCGGTTAACAAAATGACCGTTGAACCCATGTTGAAGCGGGCAATTTCATCACCCTTCTGAAATTGATGGGCGGGTGCTGCACTGTCGTAATCCCAGTGGCGAATTTGACAACCTGCGGGCGGGGTGACTTCACCGGCCCATACGGTTTCGATGCTGGCCACAAAAATGGCACCCACCATCACCATAGCCAGAGGGCCGATATCGGTATCAAAATAAGCAATTACACGTTCGTTGCGTGCAAACAGGCGGGGTACAGCGCGGGCAGTGGACGGGCTGACACTGAACAGGCGGCCAGGAATGTGTGTCATGGCCGTGAGTTTGCCGGCAATGGGCAGGTGAATGCGGTGATAATCCCGTGGCGAAAGGTATATTGTGGCAAAACCGCCGTCTTCGAACTGTTGTGCCCTTTTTGTGTCATCGCCCACTAATTCCAGCAGGGTGTAATCACGTCCTTTGGCCTGAAAAATACGGCCATTTTTTATTGTGCCCAATTGGCTGATGGCACCATCCACTGGACAAGCCAGCAGATTTTCATCAGTGACAAGCGGTCGTGCATCGGCATGCAGGGCACGGGTAAAAAAGGCGTTGAAATGGGGGTAGTTGTCCAGATCAGGTTCTTGCGCCAGACTCATGTCTACCTTGAATTGTTTGACGAACCAGCGGGTAAACGCTGTTTTCCACCAGTGGATTTCACTGCGGGTAATGGCATGCATGATGCGTGATAAAGCATGGTGTGGCAGCAGGTAGCTTGGCCATGCTTTGGCATAGTCAAGCAGGCTTGCACCGTGTTGGGAGCGGGAAGTGGGCATGGTTCTCTCGGTATGATTTTAATGTTGATGTGAATGCGAGTCGTGTTGCTCGTTGTGCAGGGTGTGACGGGTATTTGCTGTTGCTTTTTTAACGGGCAGGGAAATTTCCAGTGAGCTTTTTGTTGAATGCTCATCGGTGAAAAATAGAGTGAGGGTTATGTTGTCGCCAGCCTTGAGGCGTTTTTTGGGTTTTATCAGCATCAGGTGCATGCCACCTGGCCGAAAGACGATACTCCCTTTGCCGTTTAATATGACCTGTGGAACAGTCAGCATTTTGCTCATTCCGTCATGTTGTTCTGTGCGATGCATTTCAATCCGTTTGAAATCAGGTGAGGAGAGGCCAGTGAGAGTATACATGCTGGCTGAAGGGTTTTGTAACGTTAAGTAGGCGGCCATTACACTTGTTCCTGGCGGGGTTTCCCGTGCCCAGGCATCATGCACATGGAGTTTGTCAGCCGCGTTGATGGTGGGCATCATCAATAATAATAAAACCAGCGGAAATATTTTTGTCAGAGCCATCATGAGTTGTTTCAAGGAGCCATTACGGAGTGTCAGGTGAATAGCTGTTACGTAACGCCAAGTATTGTGCAAGAACTTCTTCAGCATAGTGCGGCGCTTTGAGGCGTGCATAGTAGCGGGCTTGCGGGTCGATCAGCAACATGGCACTGGAATGATTGACGATGGGTTCGCCCGCAGGATCGGTTTCCAGGCTGAATTTGGAGTCCAGCTGGCGGGCAAACGTGGTTAGTGCATCGATGCTGCCGGTGGCGCCGAGAAAAGACTCGTTGAAATAACCGACATATTCAGCCAGTGATTCGGGGCTGTCCCGTTGCGGGTCTACTGAAACAAGCACAAATTGCGTGTCGCCCAGTACCTCTGGTGGTAGCTGCCGGGCCATTTGTGCCAGCTCGGTGAACGTCATGGGGCAAACATCAGGACAGTGAGTGTAACCGAAAAAAAGCAACGTCCATTTGCCTTTCAAGCGTTCAATATCCAGTGGTTTCAGATCGTGAGCGGTGAGTTGAAAGGCGGTTAACGGTTTTGGTTTCATCAGGCGCGCCTCGGTGCCAGGTGCTGCGTTGTCGTTTTGTTGCACCAGGCTGGCAGCGGCACCGATCAGCAAAATAGTGATGATCAGGCTCAGTGTTATTTTTACGAATTGGGACATGAAGTGAATTATCGCACGATAATTCACTTCAGGCGGTTTATACTGTGCGTCTTTTTTTAGGCGACAGCATGCGGGTCGCAACAAACAATACATGAGTGAATAGAGCAACTATGTCCGCAAGTACACAATTTCGTCACGATCAGCCTATTACCACCGGTGTGCTCATTACCAATCTTGGTACTCCGGATGCCCCTACTGCTCCCGCATTACGACGTTATCTGGCTGAATTTCTGTGGGATCCGCGCATCGTTGACAGTTTGCCGCGACCTGTCTGGTGGCTGGCTTTGCATGGGCTGATTCTGCGCTTGCGGCCATCCCGCTCGGCAAAGTCGTACGCCAGTGTGTGGACAGATGAAGGTTCACCGTTACTGGTTATCGCGGAGCGTCAACTCGCCGCCTTGCGTGAGTCACTGACGCAGCGATTGGCTGGTCCGGTTGTGGTGGAGCTGGGTATGCGTTATGGCAATCCATCGCTCGCTTCGGCGCTGCAAAAACTACGGGATGCCGGTGCGCGTCGTGTGCTGGTTTTGCCGTTGTATCCGCAGTATTCCTGTAGCACTACGGCTTCCACTTTTGATGCTATTGCCGCAGAAATGGCTGATTGGCGCTGGATGCCGGAGTTGCGGTTTATTAACCAGTATCATGATGAAACCGGTTATATCGAAGCACTGGCCGCCAGTATTCGCGAATCCTGGGAGCAGCGTGAACAACCACAGAAATTACTGTTTTCTTTTCACGGTACGCCCAAACGCTTTTTCACCGAAGGCGACCCTTATTACTGCCATTGCCAAAAAACAGCACGTTTGGTGGCCGAGTGTTTGGGATTGGCGGAAGATCGCTGGCAGCTGACTTTTCAGTCTATTTTTGGTCGTGAGGAATGGTTACAACCCTACACCATCGAAACGCTACGTGAGCTGGGTAGTAATGGTGTGAAATCTGTGGATATTGTTTGTCCCGGGTTTTCAGCAGATTGTCTGGAGACGCTGGAAGAGATCACGGTGGAAAACAGGGAGGCCTATCTCAAGGCTGGTGGTGAGCAGTTTCATTACATTCCGGCGCTCAATGACAGGCCGGATCACATCAAGGCATTGTCAGGACTGGTGCAAAAACATTTGGCGGGGTGGCCGGAAGCGTCACCGGACTGGAATGCTGCGCAACATGAAAGCGGGAAAGCTGAATGTTTGATGAGGGCGAAAACAGCTGGAGCTGAGATGTAAACCACTACAACGTCACTTGTCAGGCTACTGCAACACAATCTTCCAGCGTGCTGGAACGTTTGTTTGGGAGGTTAAACCTCTGGTGGGGCAATTTGCTATTCCATGTCTTCAAAGCCGTCCATCGGCGGATCACCGTCGTACACATAATATTGCCGCCTTTGCAGGTAAGCTTCACGAGTGTAGACATAATGGTCCATGGCGGCCGTTTCCAGCAATCGACTGGCTCCCAGAAGATCGGCGCGGGTGTCCACGAAGTTGGTTAAAAATAACGCGCTACGCGAGTTAATGTTTTTGACATTATTGGTCACTGGATTAATATAGGTGTAATCAACAGCCATGCCCGCTGTGTCCCGAATAGTGCTGGGGCCCAAAAATGGCAATACAAAATAAGGGCCGCTGGGTATTCCCCAGTGGCCCAGGGTTTGTCCAAAATCTTCGTTGTGTTTGGGCAGGTCCATGTGTGAGGCGACGTCGATAAAACCTAATAACCCGGCTGTGGTGTTGAACAGGATGCGGGCAGCATCTGAGGCAGCTTGTTGGACTTTGAGCTGTAGCAGGTTATTTGACAGTACCAGCACATCCCCCAGGTTACCGAAGAAATTGGTGATACCTTTATCAGCCCAGTCGGGCATTACCGTTTGGTAGGTTTCGGCGACGGGTGTAGCAATCATCTGGTCAAAGCGCTGATTGAAACCGTGTACGGCACGGTTGTATGGCTCGAAGGGGTCGTGCGCTTCACGCTCATCAATGCCATCATCATTTGCACCACCAAGACTCGCGCAGCCGGTTGTGGCGGCGCTGATAAGCAACGCCAGGCTGAAAGCCTGCAAATAAGATAAGTTAGTCATCGTGCTTGTTTGTTGCTCCGTCCGATCCTCTTTCCAGTTTTTGTTGCAGGCGTTGCAGTGCCTCCTGAGTCTGACGCAGTTCCCGCAAAATTTCATCTTTACTGGCAGGAGCCTGGAGTTCAGCCAGTTGTTCCTGTTTGGCTTCTTCGAGATTATTGAGCACGACAGCAATGAACAGATTGATTACCACAAAGGTGCCCAGTACCACAAAGCTGACAAAATACATCCAGCTCAGGTAGTGCATCTCCATGGCAGCGTACATCACGTCAGTCCAGTCTTCCAGTGTCACCACGCGGAACAGGGTGAGCAGGGATGTGCCCAGATTGCGCCAGTGGGTGGGGTCGTTTTCGTGGAACAGATGGTAACCAGCCACGGCGTAAATGTAGAAGATAATGCTCATCAGCATTAATACATGTCCCATACTGGGAATGGAGCGCACCAGGGTGTTGATAATGAGTCGCAGTTCGGGGATGGTGGAGAGCAGACGTGCCACCCGCAGAAGACGGGCAAGGCGGGCGATCATTGCGTATTCGCCCGTGGCGGGTATCAAAGATAGCACCACAATGCTGAAATCGAACAGATTCCAGCCATCGCCAAAATAGAGCCTGAAACGAGGGGCAACGGCGATAATTTTCAGTGCGGCTTCGAGAATAAAGACGGCGAGCACAAAATGATTGCCATAGAGTAGCCAGACGCCATATCTCTCCATAATCCAGGGTGAAGTTTCCAACCCGAGGAGCACGGCATTGAATAAAATCAGCCCGATGATGAAATATTCAAAGGCGGGCCTTTTGACAATAGATTGAGCAAATTTTTTCATAAAATGGGCTGATCAAAAAATAATGGGTGGTTTCAAAGCCGTCAGCGCGCGACAGTAGCCATTCGGCGGGTCATTTTCAAGGGGCTGTCAGCAAGGACTTGAGGTCATCGAAAAACAGTGCCGGGTCTACCGACGTATTGTTGAGGCTTACTCCCCAGTGCAGGTGTGGCCCTGTGGCCCGGCCGGTCTGTCCTACCGCACCGATGATTTCACCACGGGATACACGCTGTCCAGGTTCCACATCAATACGGCTCATGTGAGCATACAGGGTGACCAGTCCCTGGCCATGTTCGATAAACACGGATTTACCATTGAAAAAGAATTCTCCGCGTTCGATGACTTTACCTGCTGCTGGTGCGTGAATGGGTGTGCCTTTCGGGGCGGCAATGTCGATACCACTGTGTGGTTTGCGGGGTTGCTCGTTGAAAAACCGTCGCAGACCAAAGGGACTGCTGAAACGCCCCGTGAGCGGCAGGCTGAAATGAGTATCTATTTCCGCCTGCGGCTCCCAGTGCCTCAGTGCGGCATTGATGCGTCCGCGCTCACTTCGAATACGCTGCATGTCAGTTTTGTTGGGGTTTACCTTGCGCTTGTTTTTAATGGTGAGATGTTGCTCGGGATACTGTTTGGCGTTGACCTGAAAAGGTCGCGGTGTGCTTTGCCCTTTTATCCGTATTTGGTGTTTACCGGGTTTGGCGGTGAGCGAAATGCCCACCACAGCCTGCCATTGGCCGTTGTTCTGCACTACCATCACCCGTTTTTTGCGGTAATACACTTCGGGTGCGAGGTTGCCGGCCGGGCCTATATCCAGTATGACTACGCCGCCGGGCACAGCCGCCGTGTGTGGCAGGCGCTGGGTGAGGGGTGCGGTGTCAGTTTCATCTGCCAGCGAATTTGCGCTCAAAAGGCTGATAAACAGCAGGCAGAATAGCGTGAGATGGCGGTGTGTGCTGTGCATGGTCAGCTTTTCTCTTGTGGGTGATGCACGGTTTCGACGCGACAGTCGAGCTGGCCGCTGCCGAGCCGGGTGTGTATTTTGTCTCCCGCACGGACCTCATCACTCCTGCGGATTATTTTGCCGTCCGGTCTTTGTACGATAGCGTAGCCACGCCCCAGGGTTGCCAGCGGGCTGACGGCATTCAGTGCCCGACTGAGACTACTGAGGCGGGTGCGCTGTTGTAGCAGTATCGCGGTGACAGCGCTGTGATTGTCATGCCGCAGTTTATCCAGTCGCAGGCGTATTTCCCGCAGACGCTGGGCCGGAGAATGGCCGCGCAGGCGTGCTCGCAAAGTATCCAGTCGCGCTTGCTGTTGGTGTAGCCGAGCCTGTTGCGCGAGATTGAGCCGTTGCTCCAGCTCGTCCAGCCGCTGTGCGCGTTCGCGCAACCGCTGGCCAGGGTGTTTTAGTTGACGGTACAGCCAGTCCAGGTGTTGTCGTTGTCGGGCAATGCGTCCCTGCCAGCTGCGCAGCAGACGCTGTTGCCAGCTGACAAATGTGCTGTGCCATTCATCGCGGTCCGGGCTCACCAGTTCTGCGGCAGCGGAGGGTGTGGGTGCGCGCAGGTCGGCAACAAAATCGGCGATGGTGAAATCCACCTCATGGCCAATGGCGCTGACCACAGGAATGGGGCAGGCGTGAATCGCCCGGGCCACAGCCTCGTCGTTAAAAGCCCACAGATCCTCCAGTGATCCACCGCCACGGGCAAGGATTAACACGTCACATTCGTTCCGTTTTCCGGCATTTTGCAAGGTGGTGACAATGGCGGGTGGTGCCTCCACACCTTGCACGGGTACAGGGTAAATCAACACGGGAATGCCGGGAAAGCGGCGTTTGAGTACACTGATAATGTCACGGATGGCTGCACCGGTAGGGGAGGTGATCACTCCCAGGCGAGAGGGCAGCTCAGGTAAAGGTTGTTTGTTGGTGGCTGTGAACAGGCCTTCGTCATGCAGCCGTTGTTTAAGTTGTTCGAACTGACGGCGTAGTACACCATCACCAGCTTCTTCCATATATTCGGCGATGAGTTGGTAGTCGCCGCGTGCCGGGTACAGACTGAGCCGGCCGCGGACCAGCACTTGCTGACCATTTTCAGGGCGAAAGTTAACCTGCCGGTTGCGCATTTTAAACATGGCGCAGCGCAGCTGGGCCGATTCATCTTTAAGGCTGAAATAAAGGTGGCCGGAGGCGGGACGGGCGAGGTTGGATATTTCGCCCTCCACCCAGATCAGCGGGAATTCGCTTTCGAGCAGATCGCGGGCCGCGTGGTTCAAATGGGAGACGCTGTAAACGCTTCGCTCGGCTGTATTATCGGTGATGGACATGTGGTGTGGCGTATTCCGGGTGTGGCGAAGGTTCATTAAAAAAAGGCAGGTTGCCGGAGCAACCTGCCTTTTGATACCTGTCTGCTGAACAGGACAGTGGTTGAATTACACCGTATTCAGATTAAAACAGCCAGGGGCCGGCATTTTTCTGTTCCATGGCCTGGGTATAACCCATATCGGCCTGGAATTTGGCTTCGTTGGCGAGTTCGATGGCTTTTTTAAAGTCACCCTTGCTGGCAGCGGCCTTGGCTTTTTTGAGGATCTTTTTCCCTGCGTCGCGCCATTCACCGTCCACGCTGCGCGCCTTTTTCAGTGCATCTGTCGCGGCAGTAATGGCGGATTTGGCGGCAGCAGTGTTTTTGGCGACGACATCCTCAGCAGTTTCACCACCAAAAATCGAGCAGCCGCTGAGGGCAAAAATCAGGGCACCAAAAATTATTAACTTTTTCATTATTTCTTCTCCGATGCTTTTTAATATCTTCCATCCCGGCCTGGGTGACCTGGAACCGCGTGCGACCTTCTTTCTCTAATTCACGTATGCTTCGAGGCAACTTTTACACACGGGCTACTTAATCACACTATGCCCGCGAAGATCAAGCAGGCAAGATGGGTGGAAAGCAGTATTGACAGGATGTTGTTGACATCTTGGCAGTTTACCCGCTACCCGTCCGCTTATATAATCTGCCACCCATTCACGTCCTGCATCCATTTGGAACCCTGCCATGCGCATTGCTCAAGAAGCCCTTACATTTGATGATGTTTTACTGATTCCGGCTCATTCCACGGTAATGCCGAAAGAAGTGAGTCTGGTGACCCGCCTGACGCGGGACATCACCCTGAATATTCCATTAATCTCAGCAGCCATGGATACCGTCACCGAGGCCCGCCTTGCCATCAGTATGGCGCAGGAAGGAGGTATTGGCATCATTCATAAAAATATGACAGATGAGCAGCAGGCGGAACAGGTACGGCTGGTGAAAAAATACGAGAGCGGGGTGATTAAAGACCCGATCTCGGTGAGTTCTGATGCCAGTATCCGTGATGTGCTGGCGTTGACCCGTGCCCACAATATTTCCGGTGTGCCGGTGGTGGACGGCAAGGAGTTGGTGGGTATTGTTACCAGTCGTGATTTGCGTTTTGAGACCCGTTTTGATGAGCCTGTTTCCGCTATTATGACCGGTAAAGAAAAACTGGTGACAGTGAAAGAAGGCGCGGCTTCTGATGAAGTGCTGGCGCTGCTGCACAAATACCGCATAGAAAAAGTGCTGGTGGTCAACGACGATTTCCAGTTGTGTGGTCTGATTACGGTGAAAGATATCCAAAAGGCCAGCGAATATCCCAATGCCTGTAAAGACGATCAGGGGCGTTTGCGCGTGGGCGCGGCAGTGGGAACGGGGGGTGGCACTGAAGAGCGAGTGAAGGCACTGGTGAAGGCGGGTGTGGATGTGATTGTGGTGGATACAGCACACGGCCATTCGCAGGGCGTGTTAGATCGTGTCAGTTGGGTGAAAAAGAATTTTCCGCAGGTGCAGGTCATTGGTGGCAATATCGCTACTGGCGCGGCGGCTAAAGCATTGGTGGCCGCAGGTGCGGACGGTGTGAAGGTGGGCATTGGTCCTGGCTCCATTTGTACAACACGCATCGTTGCCGGTGTCGGCGTGCCGCAGATTACGGCGATTGATAATGTGGCCACTGCGCTGAAGGGTACCGGTGTGCCATTGATCGCGGATGGTGGCGTGCGTTATTCCGGTGATGCGGCCAAAGCGCTGGTGGCCGGTGCTTACTCCATTATGATCGGCAGCATGTTTGCGGGTACTGAAGAGGCACCGGGTGACGTGGAACTGTTTCAGGGACGTTCGTACAAATCGTATCGGGGGATGGGCTCGCTGGGTGCAATGACCGGTGCAGAAGGTTCCAGTGATCGGTATTTTCAGGAAGGCAGCAAGGCCGATAAGCTGGTACCGGAAGGTATTGAGGGACGTGTGCCGTTCAAGGGGCCACTGGCACCCGTGGTGCATCAGTTACTGGGGGGCATTCGTTCCAGCATGGGATACACCGGTTGTGCGACTATCGACAACATGCGCTCCATGCCTGAGTTTGTGCGCGTTACCAATGCCGGTATGGCCGAAAGCCATGTGCATGATGTGCAAATCACCAAAGAAGCACCGAATTATCGATCCTGATAAAACACAGATGAATACAATAAGTCAGCCTGAAATAAAACGGTGGGCAGTACCCACCCTACATTGGATATTTTCTTGAATACCGACATTCATGCCCAGCGCATTCTGATTCTTGATTTTGGTTCACAATATACGCAGCTTATTGCCCGGCGGGTGCGCGAGGCGGGTGTCTATTGCGAGTTACACGCTTATGACTTGATGAGTGATGCCGGTGTGCGGGAATTTGCACCCAGCGGCATTATTCTTTCCGGTGGCCCGGAGTCGGTGACGGGTGATGATTCACCCACAGCCCCGCAACGTGTGTTTGAGCAGGGTGTGCCGGTACTGGGTATTTGTTACGGCATGCAGACCATGGCCGCGCAGTTGGGCGGTAAAGTGGAAAATGCAGACCACCACGAATACGGTTATGCCAAGGTGCGTGCGCGTGGCCATACGCCGCTGCTGAAAAATATCGAAGACCACATCAGTGAAGAAGGCTACGGTTTGCTGGATGTATGGATGAGCCACGGTGATCGTGTTGAACAATTACCGCCCGGTTTTAAGTTGATGGCCTCCACTGAGTCGGCACCCATTGCCGGTATGGCCGATGAAACACGCCGTTTTTACGGTATCCAGTTTCATCCTGAAGTGACCCACACTCATCAGGGCGAGCGTATTATCAACCGCTTTGTGCATGATATCTGCGGTTGCGAAGGGCTGTGGACTGCTGACAACATTATTGACGATAACATTCACAAAGTGCGCGAGCAGGTGGGCAACGACGAAGTGATTCTCGGTTTGTCCGGGGGCGTGGATTCATCCGTGGTGGCCGCATTGTTGCATAAAGCTATTGGCAAGCAGCTCACTTGCGTATTTGTGGATAATGGTCTGTTGCGTCTCAATGAAGGTGATCAGGTGATGTCCATGTTTGCCGAGCACATGGGCGTTAAAGTTATTCGTGTCAATGCACAGGATCGTTTTATGGCGGCACTGGGCGGTGAAAATGACCCGGAAAAGAAACGTAAAATTATCGGCAATCTGTTTATTGATATTTTTGAAGAGGAATCCGCCAAACTGCCTAACGCCAAGTGGTTGGCGCAGGGCACCATTTATCCTGATGTGATTGAGTCTGCCGGTGCCAAATCCGGCAAGGCCCACGTTATCAAGTCACATCACAATGTGGGTGGATTACCAGACTATATGAAGTTGACGCTGGTGGAGCCGTTGCGCGAATTATTCAAGGATGAAGTGCGTAAGCTGGGGGTCGAGCTGGGTTTGCCTTACGATATGGTTTATCGGCATCCCTTCCCCGGTCCAGGGCTTGGTGTGCGCATTCTTGGTGAAGTAAAAAAAGAATATGCCGATATCCTGCGTCCTGCTGATGCTATTTTTATCGAAGAGTTACATAAACACGACTGGTATCACAAAGTCAGCCAGGCTTTTGCTGTGTTTTTGCCAGTGAAGTCGGTCGGCGTTACCGGTGATGGTCGGCGTTATGATTATGTGGTATCGCTGCGTGCAGTGGAAACTGTGGATTTCATGACAGCACGTTGGGCGCATCTGCCCTACGAATTATTGGAAACGGTTTCGCGGCGCATTATCAATGAAGTGCCTGGTATCTCCCGCGTGGCCTACGATATTTCCAGCAAGCCGCCTGCGACGATTGAGTGGGAGTAGTCGGCAATGTCTGGTGCTGGCAGGCACTGACAGGCAATTGAACCCTGATTGCCTGTAATCTCAAGATTTCCAGGTTTTCATCTCACATTGCTCTGTACGGGTCGGCGGCTGCAGGCAGTCGTTATTCATGGCATGAATCATGGTATTACGCATACCGACTTCCTGCGTACGAAAAAATGCCATGATATGCACGATATGGCATCCATGATTCACTTATCATTGATAAAAAGACAAAACACATGAAAAACCTGCCCTGATAATCATGGTATTTGTGATCAGGCGTATCTTGCTGGACATCCACCTCGCTAAAATATATAAAACTTGATATAAATATAAAATTTTGTATAATGACGTTTATGAAAGACGTGCGCTTTGTGGGTTGCTCATTGGACGATCTCAAGCACTTTCCGGCAGGCGCACGTCGGGAAGCGGGTTTTGAGCTTAGTAATGTCCAGGCCGGGTTGCAGCCAAGTGACTGGAAACTGATGAATACTGTTGGGGCCGGGGCTGTTGAAATCAGAATTAAGGACGCGGCAGGTATTTGCCGGGTGATCTATGTTGCCCGATTCGAAGAGGCCATTTATGTGTTGCATGCTTTTCAAAAGAAGACACGGAAAACACGCAAGGCAGATATCGAGTTGGCTAAAGCCAGGTACAAGGCGTTGGTAGAAAAGAGGAAGCGGAAATGAAGATTTCAAAAAGTTACCGCAATGTATTTGAGGCGCTGGAGGATAATCCGGCGATGGCGCAGAACCTGAAGATTCGTTCAGAATTGATGATCGCACTGCGTCAATATATCGAGGATGAAGGGCTGGGTCAGAAAGAAGCTGCAGAGGTGTTTGGCGTTCACCAGCCGAGAATCAGTGATCTGATGCGCGGCAAGATTGAAAAGTTCACCATCGACAGACTGGTCAACATGCTGGCGCGGATTGGAAAAACCGTGAAGGTGAAGGCTGCGTAGGCGTACCGGAAACGGCAAGGGATGTGATGATGGCTTTGACGAAAGATTTTAAGGGCACCATTCAGGCACATGCCCAAAGGGATCCCGCATTTCGCAAGGTCTTGCCATAATGAAGGGGTCGAATGCCTGCTTGCCGGAGATGTCGATACCGGCAAGGCAGTGCTGCGCGACTCTATCAACGCGACGATCGGGTTCGAGGAACTATCCCGGGTCTTCGATAAGTCGAACAAGCGTCTCATACGTATGTTCGGTCCGAAACGGAATCCCCAGGCGAGTAACCTGTTTGCGGTGATCGGTTATCTGCAGGAGCAGGAGGGGATACACCTCGAAGTCAAAGCCCGGAAGGTGGCCTAGGGGTGCTGCCTGGAAGTGTTCAATCGGCACATTTTAAGTATTTTGAAGGATTTTCTGAACATGGTATTTTTCATGGTATTATCGTTTGGCAGGAAAATAAGTCATTGAAAATGAAAGCTAAAAATGGCTTATTTACAATAGAGTGGGGATAAATCAGTGGAGCATAGCGAGCGTCGAGAGGCCGGGAAAATTTTAGATAAAACGGTCCCTGACGCCTCGATACCGGCCTCTGGTGATTTAAAATGGATGCAGCGCGCCCTGATGCTGGCAGTACATGCGGAGACTGAAGGAGAAGTCCCCGTAGGTGCAGTGATTGTACGCGATGATTGTGTGATTGCCGAAGGCTGGAACCAGCCAGTGATGAACCATGACCCGACGGCCCACGCTGAAGTAATGGCTTTGCGTGCAGCGGGGCTGACGGAAAAAAATTATCGCTTACCCAATACCACGCTTTATGTCACCCTGGAGCCCTGTGTGATGTGTGCCGGCGCGATTATTCATGCGCGGGTGGAGCGTGTGGTTTATGGCGCCACTGATCCGCGCGTGGGCGCAGCAGGAAGTGCCTTTTCGTTATTGGGCAGCGATCAATTTAACCATCTGGTGCAGGTTGAGGGTGGCGTGCTGGAAAGCGAATGCAGTGGTTTATTGCGACGTTTTTTCAAAGCCCGGCGATAACGGTGTTTGAAAATTTCTGCGTAATGCGTATGCTATGCGCTCTTTTCGGAGAGGTGCCAGAGTTGGCCGAATGGGCTTGATTCGAAATCAAGTGAACTCTCACGAGTTCCGAGGGTTCGAATCCCTCCCTCTCCGCCATACAACATGCGTGTTTCCCGTGGATATGGCACTCATGTGATTGCCTCGTGTTTTTCGTCCGGTTATTCGATAATCTTCGCATACCTCCGTTGTCGTTTTCGGTTTCCTGCATTGGTTGGTGAGTTGGGTTTCGTACTAAAAATAAACACTCAAAGAAGGAAAATAAAATGAAAGTCGCCTATATTTTTTCAACACAAGGCCATTCAGTTTCTTATAAGCTGGGTCAAATGATTTTGCCGCAATTAGAAAATGGCATGCATGGTGTGGACGTCGTGGGGATGTTTTTCTTTGAAGATAATAACTATGTATTAGTGGATGGCGACCCAATAGGAACAAGGCTTGCAAAAGTTGCAAAGGATACTGGCATGTTATTAATGGCTTGCGACAAATGCTGTTATGAAAGAGAAATAGATAAAAAATTAGTTGAAGGGGCCGTCATCGGTTGTTTTCCTAATTTATACGCTGCGCTTTCCCAAAATATGCCTGATCAAATTATTACTTTGTAAAAATAATATATTCACCGTTGTTTTTCCTCATCACCTTCCAGGCATTGCGTCATATTTTGTTTGGCTGTGGCTGAGCATTTTAGATGCCCGTCCGGATTATTGCCATGCAATTGTCCGCAGGTTTCGTAAGCACGGATTAACGTCCAGTTGCATTCAAGTTGACGGGACAGCGTTTCAAGCTGCTTGTCTTGTTGCTGGCGTTGTTTGGTGGCCTGATCCAGTTTTTGCAATATTGACTGGAGTTGCTGCTGGTCACTTTCCCCCTCTGTGATGTCTGTTTCAGCCTGGCCGGGTGTCGCTGAAAAGCAGAGGAAAGTGATCAATATGACAGAATATGTTTGCGACATGTGGTGCATAATGTAGAGCCACTGATAAATTTGAAGTCGAGGCACGCAGAATAACAGGCTAACGGTTATTTTTCAGGGGGCAGAATATCAATTGCAATGAAAAAATACCTTAAATCAACAGGTTAACTATTTTTTGCTTCGGTGGCATTTGAAATGCCAGTGCATTATGTGTATCAAGTATGTACGCAGACATGCCGATGCCGATTATGATATGTATTCCGCGTGGCATTTTACGATGCGTTGGATAAATGCCAATGCCGAAACAGGACCAGTGAAGGAATTATTCAGATAAATGAAACCTCTGCGCGTTTTATTAGTTGAAGATTCTGAAGACGATGCGGCGCTGACTCTGCGCCAGCTCAAAAAGGGAGGTTATGCAGCTTCTTTCAAAAGGGTGGATACTCCTGAGACGATGCGTGCGGCACTGGAGGTACGCGAATGGGACATTGTTCTTTCGGATTATAATATGCCGGAATTCAGTGGTCCCGCAGCATTAGTTTTACTGCGCTCAACGGGTATTGATCTCCCATTTATTGTTATTTCTGGTGCTATGGGTGAAGAGTCCGCAGTCGCTCTAATGAAGGCTGGCGCACATGATTATATTATGAAAGATAATCTGGCACGGCTGATCCCCGCCATTGAACGCGAGTTGCGTGAAGCCGAAGTGCGTCGTGCCCGCCAACGGGCGGAAGCAGATCTGCATTTATCAGCCAAGGTTTTCGAGTCCAGTGTGGAAGGGGTAATGATCACGGACCGGGAAGCGCACATTCTGCGTGTAAACAAGGCTTTTACAGAAATTACCGGTTACTCAGAAGCGGATATTATTGGTCAATACCCAAGTGTTTTGCAGTCGGGTCGGCATGACAAGGATTTTTATTGCGGCATGTGGCAGTCCATTAATGATAATGGTTACTGGCAGGGTGAGATCTGGAACCGGCGAAAAAATGGTGAAGTATTTCCGGAATGGCTAACCATCAGTGCCGTGACTGACGCCACGGGGCAAATAACACATTTGATCGGTGGCTTCACCGATATGAGCCAGCAAAAACAGGCGGAAGACCGTATTCAGCATCTGATGTATTACGATGCCTTGACGGATTTGCCCAATCGGGTGCTGTTTCGGGAGCGGTGTAAACAGGCGATGTCGCGCGCGCGGCATAGCAGCAAGCGTGTTGCTTATTTACATTTTGATATTGACCGGTTTGTGAACATTAATGACACCCTGGGGCACCAGGTGGGTGACCGGTTGCTGCAACAGGTGGGACAACGTCTGGCAGGTTGTGTGCGTCAACAGGATTTGGTCGCACGCTTTGTGGGTGATGAATTTGGTGTTGGCATAACGGATGTTGATCGTAATGGTTCGGTAGATGATTTATTACAAACAGTGGTTGATGCTTTTGCCGAGCCTTTTTACGTACAAAGCCGGGAAATTTTCTTAGTGCCGAGTATTGGCGTGTCTTTTTTTCCGGATGATGCGGTGGAGTTTGATGACCTGGCACGCTTTGCGGATACTGCACTGCATGTCGCCAAGCGTGATGGTGGTGCCAACTACCATTTTTACCAAAAATCCATGAATGCGGATGCAGATGACCGGCTGTCAATGGAAAGTGCGTTGCGCCGTGCATTGGAGCGCGAGGAATTCCAGCTTTATTATCAGCCGCAGTTGTCACTGGAAACAGGCGCCATCATCGGTGTGGAAGCGTTGCTTCGCTGGCAGCGCAGCAGCGACGACTTGTTATTACCGGGAAAATTTATACCCCTGCTGGAAGAAACCAGTTTGATCATCCCCGTAGGTGAGTGGGTTTTACGCCAAGCCTGCCAGGATCATCATGCCTGGATTGACGCAGGCGGTAAACCAGTGCCGATTGCCGTTAATCTGTCAGCGCGCCAATTCCGTGATAAAAGTCTGGTGGCGATGATTCGTCAAGTGCTTGCAGAGAATGATGTTGCAGCAGAAATGATTGAATTGGAAATCACAGAAAGTTATGTGATGGAAGACCCTGAAGAAGCGCTGTTAACCCTGGAGATTTTCCATGAAATGGGTATTCGTATTGCCATTGATGATTTTGGTACCGGTTATTCATCGCTGAGCTATTTGAAGCGCTTCCCACTGGATGTGTTAAAAATTGATCAATCCTTCGTTGCGGATATTCCGGCAGATGAAGATGATGCTGCCATTATTGATACGATTATTGCTATGGGGCACCGACTGAAACTTTCGGTAACCGCTGAAGGCGTGGAAACGGAGGCGCAAGCCAGGTTCCTGCGCGAACATGGTTGTGACAATGTACAAGGTTATTTTTATGATCAGCCCATGTCCAGTGACGATTTTCTCCTGCGGATTTCTGATGCATAGGGCGCAGCAAAAATGAACTGGGGATTGTATACGCGGGTTATTGTCAGTCTTGGCTTTGTATTGAGTATTTCGATGTTGCTGCTGGGTTATGTGTTGTCGCATAACTTTAATGAAACAGAAAAAATGGAAAGCATCGTTCTGACGCTTGGTGGCATATGGCTGTTAGTGATGATGGTTATTCATCTGGTTTTACGCAGCACGATAAAACCTTTATCCGTGCTTACCAGGCATATTACGACAGCATCATTTGAAATGTCTCATCGGGAAATCAGTGTAGATTTGCGTACCAGAAAAGATGAAATTGGCATACTGGCTTGTGCATTTGACGCAATGTTATCAAATCTTCAGAAATCCTATTCCAATCTGGAAAAAAGGGAAGAACATTACCGGCGATTAGTGGAAACAGCAAATGTTATTCCCTGGGAACTGGATTTAAATTCACGACGTATAACCTATGTAGGTCCGCAGGCGAAAGCCATGCTGGGTTATGAAATCAGCGATTGGTATGAAGAAAAATTTTGGTTGAATCACGTATGTGAAGAAGATATTGACCTGGCCGAGAAATTTTATCGTCATGTTGCCTCTATTGATGAAAGTCGTGAAATCGAATATCGAATAAATCATGCCAATGGCAAAGTGGTATGGGTGCGTGATTGTGTGCATAAATCGACGTATGACCCTCGTTCGCCCACATTGCAGGGGTTGATGTTTGATGTTGATGAAAGAGTCAAGGCACGTCAGGAGCTGCAACGTTATCGCGAGCATTTGGAAAGGGTGGTGAATGAGCGCACGGCTGAATTGTTAACGGTCAATCAGGAGCTACAGTCATTTGCGCATTCTTTGTCCCAGGATTTGCGTGTGCCACTACGTGCTATCAATGGGTTTAGTGAAGCTATGCTGGAAGATTATGGCAATATTGTCGGAGATGAGGGGCGAAATTATTTAAAGAGAATCTGTGGCGGTACAAAAAGAATGGGAAAAATGATCGATGATATTTTGATTCTTTCCCAGGTCACTCGTAAAGAGTTGTACCGGAAAACAATCAATCTTTCTCAAATGGCGACTGAAATCGAGAAAAATCTTAGAGAAGAATATACGGACCATCAGGTGGAATTCATTGTTGACAGGCAATTGACTGCTTATGGTGATGAAGAATTAATGAAAATATTATTGTGTCATTTGTTGAGTAATGCCTGGAAATTCACTCAAAAAATGGATCATCCACATGTTGAATTTACAGGTGAATTATCCGCAGGAAATATGGTTTATACGGTAAAGGATAATGGCGTCGGGTTTGATATGCAGTACGCCGAGAAATTATTTTTACCCTTCAGGAGATTGCATAGCGTTGAGGAATTTGAAGGCGTGGGTGTTGGGTTGGCGGCAGTAAAACGCATTGTATTACGGCATGGCGGGAAAGTCTGGGGAGAAGGGAGGGTGGATGGCGGTGCCGTGTTTTGCTTTACGCTGGGAGAATTTTCACCAGAGCAACAGAGTTCCGGTAAGAAAATTTTACTGGATAGCGATATCGTCGATATAAGTGGTGTGGATTGACTGCGCAAATAATCGTATAGATAAAGTATTATGTACGAATAAAGATAATAGTCAGAGTGAAATATACCCATAGCGATTGCTGAGTGAAGCTCAATCAGTAATCGCTATGGGTATATTTATTGAATAGCAAAAGAAACAGGTTGGCATCACTTTGTTGTGTGTCTGATTTTATTATGGATTTTGCGAAATACATATATTTCAGAATGTATACATATAAAAATGGAATGTTTACAGAGCTGGGGTATGCTGTGCATAGCATTAATTCGGTATTCTATTTTAGGTTATCAGAATAGCCTTTAAATGTTGTGTTATAACATTGTATTGATTGGATATATTAGAAAAAACCGCTATTTCAATGTAATGTTTGTGGTTTTAGGGGGTGCGCGGGCTGGTATTTTACTGCTCATGTATAGCTGGAAAATAACCCTGTATCGACTAGATTAGAGGGAGAGCTTTTGCTTTTTGGGCAGGAACGACAATAAAGCGAAAGACATAAAGGGGAAATGGATGTCGGATAACGTTATTTTATTAGTTGAAGATAACCCGGACGATGAGGCGCTGACTCTGCGGGCCTTGAAAAAAAATAATATTCTTAATGAAGTGGTTGTGGCGCATGATGGCGAAGAAGCGCTGGAATACTTGTTTGGTACTGGGAAATATGAGGGGCGTGACACCAATATTCAGCCCCAGGTAATTTTACTGGACTTGCAATTGCCAAAAATCAACGGGCTTGAAGTGCTTAAACGTTTACGAGCGGACAAACGCACGATGCTGCAACCCGTGGTGATTCTCACCACCTCCAGCGAAGAAATGGATGTTATCGCCAGTTATGAAAACGGAGCCAATAGTTATACCCGTAAGCCAGTGGATTTCAATCAATTTATTGAAGCGGTAAAGCAGCTTGGTTTGTATTGGTTGGTATTGAATGAAGCACCTGTAAAGCGAGGGAGAAGTTGAGTATGACGGTATCGCTACGGGTTCTCCTTGTCGAAGACTCTGAAAATGATGCCATGTTGCTCAAGAGGGAGCTACAGCGCGCAGAATACGAACCGATTGTGCTGCGGGTTGATGATGGTGAGTCAATGCAGTTAGCTTTGCAAAATGAAAATTGGGATATCGTTGTCACTGATCATAATATTCCCGGTTTTAGTTCTGAAGAAGCGATTGCGATTGCGCTGGAATATAAACCGGATATTCCCATCATTATTGTTTCCGGCAGTATCGGCGAAGACATTGCTGTGGCCGCAATGAAAATGGGCGCACACGATTATATTATGAAAGACAATCTTAAGCGTCTTGTGCCCGCCATTGAGCGAGAATTGCGTGAGGCGGAAATGCGCCGCTCTCATCGGCTTGCGGAAGCGACGATTCATCACCTTGCCTATCACGACCAGTTGACCGGTCTGGTTAATCGCAATGAGTTTGACCGGCATCTTAACAATGCCCTGGATTCCGCCAAGTGCAATAATCTTTCTCATGTATTGTTGTATCTGGACCTGGACCAATTCAAGGTGATCAATGATACCTGCGGCCATCAGGCGGGTGATGAATTGTTAAGTCAGCTGGCATTGTTATTGCGGGAAGAGGTGCGTGGCAATGATATTCTGGCACGCCTGGGTGGTGATGAATTCGGTCTGTTGCTGGAAAACTGTCCCTTGGACAAGGCAAAGGTGATTGCCGAAGACCTGCGGGAACTGGTCAGCGATTTTCGTTTTGTCTGGCGCGACAAAAGTTTCAGTATCGGTGTCAGTATTGGTATGGCTAAAATTACTAAAGATGCACAAGGTGCTGATGAAGTGCTGGGTGCTGCTGACATCGCCTGCTATGCAGCAAAAGACATGGGGCGTGACCGAGTGCATGTGTACAAGGATGATGATTCAGAATTGTTGCGACGACAAACTGAAATGCAATGGGTTTCCCGTATAAAGGATGCGCTGGAGGATGGTCGGTTTGTATTGCATCAGCAACAGATGCGTTCACTCAGTCGTTTTAATGGTACGGTTCAGTGCGCTGAGTTTTTGGTGCGCATGCTGGACGAACAAGATAATATTATTATGCCGGGCGCCTTTATTCCTGCCGCAGAACGTTACGGTATCATGCCCTTGCTGGATCGCTGGGTGGTCCGTTCCGCTATCGCTTATCTTGCTGAAAATTTGTCAGAAAATGAAAAAAATGACAGTATATTTTTTATTAATCTTTCGGGTGGTTCACTTAGCGATAATGATTTTTCAGCCTATATCCGGCAACAAATCACACACTACAATGTTCCACCTGAGTTGTTATGTTTTGAAATTACTGAAACAGCAGCAATATCGAACTTAAGCGAGGCGGTTAAATTTATTACTGAAGTACGCAGTTTCGGTTGTCAGTTTGCATTGGATGATTTTGGTTCCGGGCTGAGTTCTTTTTCCTATCTTAAAACATTGCCCGTAGACTACCTGAAAATAGATGGCTCATTTGTGCGTGATATTGAAGTTGATCCAATGAACTTTGCGATTGTGCAGGCAATCAATGAAATTGGTCACGTTGCCGGTTTGCACACCATTGCAGAATTTGTTGAAAATGAAAAAACACTGGAAAGCCTGCGCGGGATTGGTGTCGATTTTGTACAAGGTTATTGTATTGCTCGTCCGTTGGCAGTGCAGTCAAGAGTTCCGAGCTAACCAGACAATATGGCTGGCTGGAGATGGGTGACTGATCTTTCTTTGCTGTGGGGAGAGATTTGACGTACCAAATTGCTCGCAATGCCGTTCAAATCAGTCGCAATTTCCTCATTTTCTGTTTCGAGGTCTTTCATGCCATCAATAGGATTGTTGTTGTGTAATAAATAACCACCGCATTTCAATTTTAATGAGAGCAGAGCCTGTGCATTTTTGTATAAAAACCCAAAAAACCGTTTGGCTGTCGCCTGGGTTTGTGCGCCGAGTATGATGATATAAATGGTAAAATCCGCGTTGAGTGAGGCTATAAATGCCAATCGCGCATAGGCAATGCGTACGCCGCTCAATGAGGCTTGTACGGCGATGAGCAAGCAATCGCTTTTTAGTATCAGTGAGGGTGATGGTGATGATGCCGGGATTAAACAATAATCCGGTAAGTTGATTTCTTCGTCATCGTTGTGAGTGATTAATGTGGGCATTATATTGTTTGCCAGTACAGAGAAATCATTGGAAACTGTCAGGCAGCTCTCAATTTTTAACACCATGCTGCTGCGGTTTTGGCAATTAAAAGCATGGCTCAATTCATAGGCAATATAGTCATCATTTCTTGAGCCCAGTAATACCGGGATAATTGTGGTGTTTTCCCAGATGGGTGGGGGCTCGTTAATCTCGCTGAGAAAATAATGGCTGATTTGGGCGAGGCAGTGTTTTGATAATGTCGTGCTACTTCCAGTATACGCATTATTAGGGGTTGTTTTTGACATAGTGCAGATCCATTAAATTATGACTTGATTGCCTGATGACGCCAATCAACGTGTTTGTTTATTATGCCACTACCTGTATGGAGCCTGGAATCCAGCCATTCATCAGCCAGCTTCAAATGAATGGCGCGACCAATCGATCACGGATTAACGGCTATATTTTTATGCGTGTTTTCCTGTGCCGTAAAAAGTTCTTCTTGCTTCGGTTCTACAATGCCTCGGCTTGTAGCTGCCTCGCGCTCCAATTCTGCCACGGAATAAATCCATTCCTGACCGGTGAGCGCCTTGAAAGTGGCTTTTTGGTGCAGTACCAGAATCATGTCACCTGTGGCAACGAGGGACAGCTCGGTGAGTGGTATGTTACAAGAAGGCAGGAAATCAGTCAGAGACGTAATACTTTTGCGGATGCGCTGCACTGAAACACCTGCATCAATCAATTTCCGGGCAGTTTTGAGTATCAATAAGTCGGCAAAAGAATAGCGCGCATGCCCACCGGCAGTACGCTGTTTGGGTATGACCAAACCTGTTTTTCGCCAATAACTGAGTTGACGTTGGCTGAGTCCGGTGATGTGCATCACCTGTTGACAGGTATAACCTGTTTCCTTCATTCCTCCCCCTCATTGTTTTTTAGTGGGTGCAGCATTGTAATAGTTGCTGTTGTTAAACCTCCTTTTGCTGTTCGCCATCAACAATAGGTACTTGATATCAGTAAGGATTCAGTGCAGTGTGGTCGGTGATTAAAGAATGTCAAGGAAAAGCAGACAAAAAATACCATTTTTGTTCATTTTGATGTCGGATGTGTTCTGTCGCCTTACGTGTTTACAAACATTCGATTGGGCGTTGGATTACGGCCTTAATCTCAAATAAGAAATAGGGAATCAATAAATATTATTTTTTAAAATAATGATGAGCTGTTAATGTGTGTTTCACATGTCCCCCGCATGTAACTGCTACTGAAAGACTGAGAGAATGGACAAAGAAACCGCAACGCCCCCATCGTTGCGGTTTCTTTGTTTTTCCTTGTCTTTGGTTTCTGAATTTTGCATATGCAATTTATGAAATTGCGCCATCTGAACGTATACCCAATTAAAATGCTCAAAAAAGGCTTTGCACATTTTCGTGTGGCAGGTAATATAGCCGCATACCCCGGATTAGGGAGGGGGGGAAAGTGTTTGCCCTGACGGGTTCAGGGCATACGCTTTTTTTAATGCATGGCTGATGGTCCTTCAGCGCGTCGTCTTTAATCTCTTTTTTTCTATGTATTAACCCTTTCAACATTTTGGCATCTTTGCGGGTTGATTTGTCCAGGCCGCATATGTCTGTTTTATGATCAGGCATTTTCTGGCTTTCCAGAATTGATCGGCTGAGTTACCGTATTGTCACAGGAATGTACAGTATTGCCCTGCACGGACGATGTTGATTGCGAGTGGAAATAATTGAACCTAACCGGGAATCTGCCAAGCAATGACCGCAACCAGTACAGACGATATCCTGAAGTCGGCTTACGCGCTGCTCGACAGCGCCGTGCTGTCGTACAAGGGTGAGCCAACGGGCACTGCCGCCGCATTGGACGACCGCGTTGCTGCGCCGAATTACGAAGAATGCTTTGTGCGTGATTTTGTGCCCAGCGCACTGGTGTTTTTATGTGATGGCAAGCCTGAAATTGTGCGTAACTTCCTGAAAATGGTGGTTAGCTTGCGTCATCAACAACCCGTTATGGAGGGTCACGAGCGTGCGCTGGGCCTGATGCCGGCCAGTTTTCGCGTGCCAGGTGAACAGGATAAGGAGGGTACACCCACCGCTGATTTTGGCGAACTGGCTATTGGCCGGGTGGCACCCGTGGACTCGGCGATGTGGTGGGTGATTCTGCTGCGCAGCTATGTGCTGGTGACAGGTGATGTTGCACTGGCCCACAGTGAAGAATTTCAGGAAAGTATGCGTTTTACCCTGGATTTGTATTTGAAGGAAAGCTTTGAAACCTCGCCCGCCATGCTGGTACCGGATGCCTCGTTTATGATTGACCGGCGTATGGGGGTATACGGTCATCCACTGGAAATTCAGGCACTGTTGTATGGTATGTTAAGTACCGCACAGGAACTGTTGTTGCCCACGCCGGAAAATGAGCGTTTGCTGTCTAACAGTAAAAAGCGCATGCAAACTTTGCGTTCTTATGTGCGGATCTATTATTGGTTGGATTCTCAGCGTCTGAACGAAATCCATCGTTTTCGATCTGAAGAATTTGGTGAAGATGCAGCCAATCACCTGAATATTTACCCCGAAACCATTCCGCCCTGGATGGATGGCTGGTTACCGCCAAACAGTGGTTATCTGGTGGGGAACCTGGGTGTAGGGCGCATGGATTTCCGTTTGTTTTCATTCGGCAACCTGCTGGCGATCATGTTTGGCCTGACCACCGACAAACAAGCCGAGAAAATCATGAACCTGTATGATGCGCGCTGGAGTGAACTGGTAGGTGAAATGCCATTGAAAATCGTTTATCCCGCCCTGGATGGTGATAAATGGCGTTACACCACAGGAAGTGACCCCAAAAATGTGCCCTGGTCATATCACAATGGTGGCAGCTGGCCGTGTTTGATCTGGGCATTTGTGGGTGCTGCCGTGCGTACCGGGCGACATGATCTTGCGCGAAAAGTGATGGCGCAATCCATGGAAAAATTATGCAATGATCAGTGGCCGGAATATTATGATGGGAAGAACGGCAGCCTGATCGGGCGGCGTTCCAATTTGAAACAGACCTGGTCAGCCAGCGCAGTGATTTTAGGCCACCAATTCCTGGAAGACCCGGATGCTTTGGCGGTGTTTGAATCCATTAATTTTTAAAACAGACTCTAAAACAGACTCTAAAACAAACAAAAATATAAAGAAGCCATCGTGTCATCACCCATCAAACCGGATCAACTGAACTTTCCCAGAGCATCACCTCAAGCAGCCAAAGTGCTCGCGTACCTGTCTGCTGAAGACCCGGACATGAATGAGGTGAATAGCATCATAATGCAGGATCCGGTGCTCGCAGGCACCTTACTGCGCTATGCTAATTCACCGTTGTACCGGCGTGGTGGTGAAATCAGCAATGTACCGGCGGCAACGCGGATGATTGGCATAAAAAACGTGCGCAGTGCCGTGGTTATGACCACCCTGCGAGCAACCTGTCCCGCAGAAAGCGAACTCACAAAAACTATTTTGCAGCACTCGCTGGGTATTGCCACACTGTGCAAACTGATCGCCAAAAAAAGCTGTCCGGCAGTGGCTGATGACCTGGAATTACTGGGACTTATTCATGACATTGGCATGGTCGTGCTGGCCTGTAATGTTGAAGATGAATACCGGGCCTTGTTAATGCGCGCCCGGGCTGAAAATATTGCTATAGATGTACTGGAAAAAATGGAATTTGGTTTTACTCATGACCAGATTGCCGCCAAAGCTCTGCACGAATTCCGGTTGCCAAAACGCCATGAAAATGTATTGACCCATTTTCATCAGCTACCCGATGAAAATGAAACAGATGATGAATTAAAAAAAGAACGTGCGGTATTGATATTGGCGCATCGGCTATTGTTCGACATGCATGGTGGTGATGCCTGTACCGAAACACTGTTTGAATCAATCGACGAGCTTATGCAGACTTTAAATCTTGATGAAGGGGCATTAGGCGCTATTCGTGAACAGGCTCAGGCGCATTTTTCTGATTTTACGGGATAATCCCGAACCTGTTTTTCTCTTTTCACTTCTTTCCGTTTTGGTGTTTCCTGACTATGGCTTTGATTAAATTCGATGATGTTTCCCTGGCTTTTGGGCATGTTGCCCTGCTCGACAAAGTGGCCCTGCAAATTGACCCAGGTGAACGGGTGTGTCTGGTGGGTCGCAATGGCACTGGTAAATCAACATTAATGCAGATTCTACGCGGTGCGGTCAGCCCTGATGACGGCAGTGTGTGGCGTCAGCAAAATGTCCGTATCGCCTGGCTTGCTCAGGAAGTACCCGAAGATCAAACGCAATCCGTATTTGACGTGATTACCGCCGGACTGGAAGGCGTGGGTAGCTTGCTGGCTGAATATCATCATGTGGTCTTGTCGCTGGAAAAAGATGCCTCACCGGCCGTGCTGGAACGTCTTGCTGAATTACAAAGCAAACTGGAAGCCGAAGACGGCTGGCGTCTGGAACAAAAAGTCGAAGATGTGATATCACGACTGGAGCTGCCTGCGGACAAGCTGCTGTCGGAATTATCTGGTGGACTGAAACGCCGGGTAATGCTGGCGCAGGCACTGGTGACCGAACCGGATCTGTTGTTACTGGACGAGCCCACTAACCATCTTGACCTGGCCGGTATCCAATGGCTGGAAGATTTTCTGTTGAGCTGGAATGGGAGCGTTTTGTTTATCACCCATGATCGCGCCTTTTTGCAAAAACTGGCTACACGTATTGTGGAACTGGATCGCGGCAACATTAACTCCTGGCCTGGCGATTACAAAAATTATCTGCAAAAGAAAGAAGAAGCACTGGCCGTTGAAGCTGACCACAATGCTAAATTTGATAAACGCCTGGCGCAGGAGGAAGTGTGGATACGTCAAGGCATCAAGGCGCGCCGTACCCGTAACGAAGGCCGGGTGAGAGCGTTGCAAGCCATGCGTCGTGAATACAGTGACCGACGCAAAGTACAAGGTAAAGTCAGCCTTAATCTTGAAAATGCCGAACGCTCCGGCAAGCTGGTGGTGGAAGTGGAAAATGCCAGCGTGGGTTACGATGGCTCGACTATCGTGCGTGATTTTTCCACCCGCATCCAGCGTGGTGATCGCATTGGTATTATCGGCCCCAATGGTGCGGGTAAAACCACATTGCTGAAATTATTGCTGGGAGAGCTGGACCCGACACAGGGCACAGTGCAGCTTGGCACTAAACTGGAAGTCGCGTATTTTGATCAGCAGCGCGCCGTGCTGGACCCGAAAAAAACGGTTATGGACAATCTCAACTCCGGCAGTGATACGGTTACCATCAATGGCCGTGAAAAACACATTATCAGTTATTTGCAGGATTTTCTGTTTCCGCCGCAGCGGATACGCTCACCGGTATCATCACTCTCCGGGGGAGAGCGTAATCGTTTGTTACTGGCTCGCCTGTTTACACAACCCGCCAATTTGCTGGTTATGGATGAACCGACCAACGACCTCGACGTGGAAACCCTGGAATTACTGGAAGAGCTGTTGAGCGAATACAAGGGAACGCTATTGCTGGTTAGTCATGACCGCGCCTTTCTCGACAACGTGGTGACTCGCACCCTGGTCTTTGAAGGACAGGGCGCAGTGAATGATTACGTGGGAGGGTACGATGACTGGCTGCGTCAACGGCAACAGCCTGGTTCACAGGTTGTGGCTAAAAAAAATAAAACCAAAACAGAGAAGCCCGGATCAGAGGAAAAATCAGCAACAGCCAAAGTAAAAAAACTGAGCTACAAAGCGCAACGGGAACTGGATGGTCTGCCCGCACGCCTTGAGTTACTGGAAACAGAGCAAAACAGTTTACAGGCACAGATTGCCGCCCCCGAATTTTATCAGCAGAATAAAGACGAGGTTGCCAAAACATTGGCAAAGCTTGAGCGGGTGGGCAATGAGCTGGAACAGTGTTTTGCGCGCTGGGAAGAGCTGGAAGCAGAGCAGGCAGGATGATGGGGGAAGTGTCGGACGCAGCAGGTGACGGGGGCCGGTTTGTTATGGCGCGACAGCAATCCGCTGGGTTGATTTTTTTTGGCTTAATTGCCGGTCACACTTCCGGCAATAATAACGGGCTTTCCCCGTTATTATTTTATTATGCCGGGTCGTTGTCAGCTGATGCGTCATGCAACCACAGGCATAAGCAAACCGGCGTTGTTGTTTAAGCGGTATTCCCGAGAGATTATAATTTCCGGTTACTTTAGGCTCCACCCCCAGTGTATGCATGATGGCCTGCCACTCTTTTCCATGGGGCCGGATATTTTTAATACCAAATAAAATATCCGAAACATAATGGGCGACTTCATGAGGCACAGTCGTCGCGAGATTGTCATCAAAATACTTTGCAAAAATGAACGGGTTAAAACGGAGGTAGCGTTGTTTGTGTTTTAGCACATACATGCCCGAGCTTCTGCCACGCAAATCGAAGCGGAGATCAATAGGCTTGAACGCCCGCCCGAAGTGGTTCTGACATTGCTGTAACAGGTCAGAAGTGCGTTCAATAACCTGCTGCTGCTGTCCAGGCGTTATCGGGTCAATGGCGGGTATTTTTTGATTCATTGCAATAATAATTCATTGTCATCTGTGTGTTCAAAAACCTTGCCGTAAATATCCACGATAGTGGTTTCTGAATAGGACAGCTTACCATTGCCCACGGTGATGTGATGCCGGAATTCTGTGGTGCGTGCGTTATCCTGCATAAACGGTGACTGAATGATCCCCCATTGTGCATCATTCACATTCGCGGAAACCTCCAGCGTGACACTATTATCCTCGTTTTTTGCTCCCGAATGTTTCCCGCCGGCCAACACACAAACAGCGCGGGGAATGGTGAGCGAGTGCATAATGGTTTTGCTGTGTGAGTCCCACATCCAGTAACCGGTTTCGTCATGAAACACTTTGTCGGTGGATTTACGACGTACTACTTGCCGATAGTGCAGTGCCATTAAAATTTGTGATTCTGCGTTGGTAACGTCACCGATGGGTTCAAAGATAATGGTTTCATAATAAGGGTTATTTTCGACACCATCCGGCTCTGGCGCGACATCAAGTCCCTTGTCGCCTTTCCAGGTGCCTATCAAGCCTGTTAAGGGGCCGTAATCAAAATCGGTTTCATTATTCATGGTCTTATCCTTAAATCAAGTGATGTCTGCTATGTGCTAATGGAAGGGATGCAATACAATACTACTTGATTATGCACATTTTTGGCCTGTAATTTCAAAGTTATTATCCAGGTTGCCGAATTTTATTGCATGCCTCTGCATTTAATTCAGGTAGGTCGTCGTGAGCCAAGTGCAGAGGCGTATTTTATATTGAGATTGTTGGTCTGACAAATGACGGCGTCACTACAAATCATTTATCCATTATCGTCAGAGCACACTTCCCCGGAAAATAAATACGACTGTCCGTGTAGGGCTGCTGACCAGGAAAAGAAGGCCGAGTGGGTGCCGTATAAAAATGTCATGTTTGTGATTGCTCTTTCATCGAAGGCATATCGAAAAAAACTGAAGGAATCAGGAGGGTATATATAGGATGAAAAATATGAATTAAGCGCGAAAAATGTCAAGGCGTATAAAATTAATGGCTTGTACTATCACTCGTTACAGCCTTCAATGCAGAGGTATATTGATGGCGAAAAATTTTCACCGCAACGGATGCAAAAAGAAATATATTATTGTCTTCGCATTCCGTCGCGGTGAAATATAAATTAAGCATTTGCTGTGGTGACTTATTCCTCAAAAAACAATGTCATTCTCAACTTTTTTGACTTGTATACGGGCCATCCCGAGGTTGGCTGTTTTTCTATCCAGTGCTACATAGATAAAAATTGTTGGATTTTTCGCAAGCGGGCGGATTAAGTGGAATTGCCCCCCAAGAGTAATCAGAATGTCCTCAATTTCTTCTTTTAACCCGAGTGTTTTAATTGCTGACAGCTTTGCTTTTACTACTTCGGCGTTAACCGCACCAGCAAGCTCCATGTCCAGTCTGCCTGTAGTCTTGGATACCATTACCAAGCCAGTATCAGAATCCACCAGACATGCGCCAATAAATCCCTTGATTTCAGTAAGGGGTGAAATGTTCGTCGTTGACATTGTTTGACTCCTGTTTGTTAATGTTATGTTGTGGTTGTGAGAAACCAAATAACTCTATGTTAAGAATAACTGGATTTTCATCCCTTTCTGAAGACCTTTGATTTTCGCGGCTATTTTTTTGTTAATGCCGGCCCTGGGTTGTTGCATGGTGCGCCATCAAAAAAATCGGTAGCTGATTTTGAGTTATCATCCGTGAAAATTGTATGGTCTCTGTATGTTGTTGCTGAATCGGCCCTGTTTTAATAAATAACCTTGCTATTGTATATCATTACACTACTGGATATTTCTACAAACTGCTTTATGCGCATGTGATCGCTGTATGTTGTATTGGTCATGTGTCCGAGTATACTCGTCTACTAGATAGATGCCGTTTTATCGACACGGGGTTTTCGATCTTTAATCGGTATTCAATAAGGCGTAAATTTTTACTGGTTGAGCAATTTTTGTAGTGTTGGAAATGTCGGGTTTGGTGTGCGCCAGACAGGGTATCTAAATCTCAAGCGTCAACACTATTGGCTACGTTGGGGTTTGCAAGCTCACCACCAGCCTGCGACAAACAGAAATCTGACTTACCCTAATGGCAGTAGTGCGGAGCAGAGATCGAGACCACCGACCAGAACGGCAAAGTAAAATTACGGCCCTGCATTTTTTCTGATAACGCTGATTTTTGGGCCATCCGGTGTGAGCTGGATTTTTCTGGTCGTTCTGCTGTTGGTGTTGATCGGTACGCCGCGTTTGTTGTTTGTGCCGGGGTTAACCCTGTTTCAGTTATATCAGTCTTTCCTAATATACAATAAACTGCTACGCTATTGATTCGTTTATTTTTGGCAGGGGCCGGTGTGTGGTCGTGCCCGTGCCCGTTCATTGTTTGCAGGGAGTGTTGATTATGGTGAGACAGTGCGCGATTTTTCCACGGTATTGGTGGCGTGGGATAATGGTTGTTCTGCCGGTATGGATGTTGATATCAGTGCCGGGTTTTGCTGCGGATCCTCTCGCTGTGGCGACGGTTGAGCAACGGGTGAAGCCGGATATTTTTGTTACTGATGCGCTGATCGAGGCTGTGCATCAGGCGACGCTGGCGGCTGAGACCACGGGGCGTATCAAACAGATTTTTTTTGATGTGGATGATGTGGTGGCGCAGGGCGATGTTTTGCTGCGGTTTACCGACAAAGAGCAGCAGGCCGGGCTGGCGCGTGCGGAGGCGGGACAAAAAGAGGCACTGGCGCGTCTTGTTCAGGCGCAGGCCGAGCATACGCGCATACAGTCTGTGTTTGCCCGCAAGTTGGTGGCCAAATCTGCACTGGATAAAAGCAGTGCTGATCTCAAGGCAGCAGAGCAGCGGGTAAAGGCTGCGGAGGCTGATCTCAGGGAGGCACGCCAGCAACTGGAGTATACGGTGGTGCGTGCGCCTTATGCCGGTATCGTGGTGAAGCGTCATGTCAGTGTGGGTGAACGGGTGCGTCCGGGTACGCCGCTGATGACAGGGTTTTCTCTGGCAAAATTACGGGCGACAACGAGTGTGCCGCAGTCGATAGTGGCCGCCGTGCGTCAGCATGGTGAGGTGCGTATCAGTATTGATCATGCCGAGCCTGTTATCAGTCAAGATATTACCGTCTACCCCTACGCCGATGCGGCCAGCCATAATTTTACCGTGCGTGCGGAATTATCATCAGTACCTGCCGGGTTTTATCCCGGCATGTTTGCGAAGGCGTATTTTGTGACGGGTGAAAAACCGCGTTTGCTCATGCCTGCCCGTGCCGTGGTGCATCGCAGTGAGGTAACGGCAGTGTATGTGATTGATGCGCAGGGGCAGGTGGGTTTTCGGGCGGTGCGTATTGGCCGGTCGTTTGCGGAGGGTGAGGCAGAAAAAACCGTTGAAGTGCTGGCGGGGCTGGAAGCTGGGGAGCAGGTGGCGCTGTTTCCGGTGAAGGCGGGTGTGTTGCTAAAAGCACAACGTGCCCGATAGGACGGTGCCAATGAATACAAAACCGGGTTTGTCCGGGCGCATAGCCAACACGTTTTTGGTCTCTGAAATCACGCCATTGCTGGCGTTGGTGGGTTTATTGCTGGGGGTGTTTGCGGTACTGGTGACACCGCGTGAAGAAGAGCCGCAAATTAATGTGACTTTTGCCAATGTGTTTATTGCTTTTCCGGGTGCCAGTGCGCAGGAAGTTGAGAAACTGGTGAGTACGCCCGCTGAGCAGATTCTGTCGGAAATCTCCGGCATCAAACACGTTTATTCCGTTTCCCGCCTGGGGCAGTCAGTGCTCAGTGTGCAGTTTGAAGTGGGTGAAGACCGCACTCAGGCTATCGTGCGTTTGTACAACGCGATTTATTCTAACCAGGACTGGTTACCCAAAAATCTGGGTGTCGGACAGCCGATTATCAAACCCAAGGGTATTGATGATGTGCCTATTGTTACCCTCACGCTGTGGAGTGAAGATACATCCACGGGTACTTATGAATTACAACAGGTGGCGCACGCCATTGAAGCCGAGCTGAAACGGGTGCCGGGTACGCGGGATATTTATACCGTTGGTGGTGCGGACCGGGTCGTGCGTGTATTGCCGGATGCAGCCCGGTTATCGGGTTATGGTATCGCGCTGGATGATTTACGCCGTACTTTGCAAATGGCCAATCACTCGCAACATGCGGGTGAACTGGTGGCAGAAAATACGGAAATTCCCGTTCATGCAGGACAATTTCTGGCGAATGCTGATGAGGTGGGTGCGCTGATAGTGGGTGTGCGTGATGGCCGACCCATTCGTTTATCCGATGTGGCGGAGGTGCGTTTGGGTGCTGATCAGCCTGAGCACTATGTCTGGTCAGGCGATGCGCAAGGGGAGCACCCGGCCGTGACGGTGGCGGTTGCCAAAAAGCCCGGTATGAATGCGGTAGATGTGGCCAACAAGGTCATTAACCGTTTTAAACAACTGAAAGGCACGTTTGTGCCGGATGGTGTTCATGCCACAGTGACCCGTAACTATGGCGCCACCGCCAACGACAAAGCGCAAAAACTGATTGGCAAACTGGTGTTTGCCACCGGTTTTGTCGTGTTGCTGGTGTTGTTTACGCTGGGGCTGCGTGAAGCGTTCATTGTGGGTGCAGCGGTGGTGATTACGCTGGCAGCCACGCTGTTTGCCTCCTGGGCCTGGGGTTTTACCATTAACCGGGTATCGTTGTTTGCACTGATTTTTTCCATTGGCATTCTGGTAGATGACGCCATTGTGGTGGTGGAAAATATCCATCGCCATATGAAAATGAGCGATAAAAGCCTGCGCGAAATTATTCCGCTGGCGGTGGATGAAGTGGGCGGCCCGACCATTCTGGCAACCTTTGCCGTGATCGCCGCATTGTTGCCCATGGCTTTTGTCAGCGGCCTCATGGGGCCGTATATGAGCCCCATTCCCATTAATGCCAGCATGGGCATGTTGATTTCATTGGCCGTGGCTTTTGTGGTGACGCCATGGATGGCCTGCAAGCTGTTGCAGCGTAAACAGCACCGTAAAACAGATAACGCAGAAACAGCAAACAACGAAGACAACAGCACGTTGTTCACTTTATTTCAGCGTTTTATGGGACCGATGTTACGAGGCCACAAGGGACGCTCATATCGTTGGTTGCTGTTGATGGTGATTGTGTTGTTAATCGGTATTTCCGTCGCGCTGCCGGTTTTTAAACTGGTGGTGCTGAAAATGCTGCCGTTTGATAACAAGTCTGAATTTCAGGTGGTGGTGGATATGCCGGAAGGCAGCAGCGTTGAAGAAACGGCGCGGGTATTGCGTGAGATTGGTGATTATCTGGTGACAGTGCCGGAGGTGGAAAACTATCAGGCTTATGCAGGCACAGCCTCACCGATCAATTTTAATGGACTGGTGCGCCAGTATTATTTACGCCGGGGTGCCAACGTGGGTGATGTGCAGGTTAATCTGGCACCCAAACATGAGCGTGAACGCAAGAGTCATGATATTGCAGCAGCGGTGCGTGCGCCGCTGGCAGAGATAGGCCAACGCCTCAACGCCAATGTAAAAGTGGTGGAAGTGCCACCGGGCCCGCCCGTACAGGCACCGCTGGTGGCAGAAATTTACGGCATTGATTATGAGGGTCAGCGACAGGTCGCCCAACAGGTACGTGCCGTTTTTGAGAACACCGCAGACGTAGTGGATGTGGATGACAGTGTGGAAACACAAGCGCCGCGACTGATCGTGAAAGTGGATCGTGCCAAAGCCGCACTGCTGGGTGTGTCGCAGCAAAACGTAGTGGCGGCGATTGCCATGGCGCTGAATGGCGAAGATGTCAGCTACCTGCACAGTGCGCAGGTGAAATATCCCGTACCGATTCGCATTGAGTTTGCTGTTGCTGACAAGACGGACATTGCATCACTGTCATCATTGAAAGTGCGGGCAGACCTGCGTGAAAACATCAATGGAAAAGCCGGTGCACTGGTGTCACTGACTGATGTAATCACCATAGAGCACAGTACACGGGAACAGGCAATTTATCACAAAGACCTGTTGCCTGTGGTGTTTGTTACCGGGGATCTGGCAGGTAAACTGGACAGTCCGTTATACGGCATGTTTGATATTGCCGCGCAACTGGGTGAGCAGGTTCAGACGGCCGCCGGACCACTGACACAATACTTCTTCGCACAACCGGAAAATCCCTATGATTACAGTCTCAAATGGGATGGTGAGTGGCAAATTACGTTTGAAACATTTCGTGACATGGGCATCGCCTACGGCGTGGGTATTATATTGATCTACCTGCTGGTGGTGGCGCAGTTTCGCTCCTATCTCGTGCCGCTGATTATCATGGCACCCATTCCGCTCACCATTATCGGCGTCATGCCGGGACATGCACTGCTTGGTGAACAATACACCGCAACCTCAATGATCGGCATGATCGCATTAATGGGCATTATCGTGCGTAACTCGATATTGCTGGTGGACTTTATTCAGCAACAGGTAGCCGCAGGAATGGCTCTGGAAGAAGCGGTATTGCGGGCCGGTGCCGTGCGCGCCAAACCCATCGTGCTCACGGGCCTGGCTGCCATGCTGGGCGCATTGTTTATTCTTGATGATCCTATTTTCAGTGGTTTGGCGATTTCGCTGATTTTTGGTATTTTGATTTCGACCCTGCTTACACTGGTGGTTATTCCGGTCATGTATTACGCATTTCAGTATAAACGTCAGGTAGGATAGACCGATAAGACCACCCACACAGAGATATCGATCCGGCAGATAAATTGTGTGAATATTTGTATTACCCAGGTTAATTGCTGCTATGGTTAATTGCTACTGGCGACTGTTTTAAAAAAACCATTCACCCGCAAAGAGATAATACTTCGATCATGGCCGACCGCAGACTGCAAGTGTTTTACAGCGTGGCACGCTTGTTGAGTTTCACCAAAGCTGCCGAATCCCTTCACATGACCCAACCCGCAGTGACCTTTCAGGTGCGCCAGTTGGAGGAGCATTTCAATACCCGGTTGTTTGACCGTACGCACAATAAAATCAGCCTCACCGCAGCCGGTGAACGGGTGTACTTCCATGCTGAAAAAATCTTCGCCATTTATGCCGATATGGAAAACAGTGTGCGGGAACTCACCGGTGAAATCAGTGGTGTACTGATTCTTGGTGCCAGCACCACCATTGCAGAATACATGCTGCCAGCGTTGCTGGGTGATTTCAAAGAAAAATACCCCGACGTTAATATCCGACTCAAAGTATCCAACACTGATGGCATTGTTTCCATGGTGGAAAATAACGTCATTGACCTGGGTGTAGTGGAAGCTCCGGTGAATAACAAAAACCTGGCGGTGGAACCTTGCCGTACAGATCGTCTGGTGGCCATTACCCCGCCGGGGCATGAGCTGAGCAATCTGGGAGATAAACAGGGTCACAAAATTCCGGTACAGGCCATTCTGAATTACCCCTTTATCTGTCGTGAAGAAGGCTCAGGCACCCGTGAAGTGATTATGGAGTATCTCAGGGAATCCGGTGTAGATCCGGCTCAGCTCAACATCATTATGGAACTGGGCAGTCTGGAAGCCCTCAAAGGTGCCGTAGAAGCTGGTATTGGGGTCAGCATTGTTTCACGCGCCACCCTGTTGAAAGAGATCAAGCTGGGCTCGGTTGACGTGCTGGAACTGGATCCGCCACTGGAGCGTCCCTTCTCGTTTGTGCATCAAAAACACAAGTTTCGTCAATGCGCCATGGATGAACTGCTGGAATTTGCGCGTAACTATTGTGAAAGTCACAAAGCAGACAACGAATGATCAACCATCGTTGGTCTAGGGTGTGAAAAGCCAACATTGGGTAACATGAGTCTGGTGAAAAAAAACGGTTATTGATTGTCACAACGCTGGCGGAGACCGGACAGGAAAATGAACATGTTCATCTACATGGCAAAGAGTCTGTTGGCCGTTGTCGTAGCCATCGTCGCAGCCA